>DATECS010000271.1:0-14549 GCA_035286785.1 Thermoguttaceae bacterium
CGGGAGATCTCAACCTGATTTCCGACGGCGTTGAGAAAACTTACGTCTATCTCGACCAGTCCAACCAAATCGCCTCGTCGGCGTTGCTTGGTTTTTACGGCTCGCCGACATCCTCGAGCCGCTTGAACCTGCGGGGCCACGTCCAGACGGTCGCCGGCATCTCCTGCTCGACCGGTCGCGGCGTCATCCAGAACACCGATTACGAATCCGGCGTCTCGGCCAACGGAACCCTGACCGTCAACAACGCGGCCGACTGCTATTACGACGGCTACCTCCGCGATCGCTATCTAGGCGACAGCACGGGCAAGCTGGCGATCGTCAAGAGCGGCGCCGGCGCGCTGACCCTCGCCGGCAGTCACATCTACTACACCGGCGGCACAACCGTCAGCGGCGGCGAGCTGGTCCTGGAGGACGTCACCCATTCCACGTTTCTCGCCACCAACATCACCAACAACGCCACGCTCGAATTCAACACGGACGCGGAAGACTTCAACTACGGCGGCAACGTGAGCGGGACCGGCTCCGTCGTGAAAACCGGTGACGGCGAGTTGACGCTTTCCGGCGCCAACACGAATACCGGATCCACCGTGGTAGAGGCCGGCGCCCTCCGTTTGAACGCGACGTCCGGCGTGGCCATTGCGGGCAATCTGGACGTCACCGGCGACGCTCAAAACCTAAAAGTCTACGTCTACCTGGACGACGACGATCAAATCGCCTCGACCTCGGTCGTCACGTTCTCCAATGCGTATGGAGGCTCTTCGCGACGGCTCAATCTGCTGGGCCACAATCAAACCGTGGCCGGCCTCGATTGCGCGGACGGCACCGGCGTCATCCAGCACACCGAGACCGAAAGCGGCGTCACGAACAACGGCGAGCTGACCGTCAACACCTCGGGCAATCACGCTTTCCAAGGATTCATGCGAGATCGCTACCAGGGCGACAGCACCTGCCTGCTTGCTTTCGTGAAAAGTGGAAGCGGCACGCAAACACTCGCCGGCTCCAACATCAAGTACACCGGCGGGACCACGGTCAGCGGCGGCAAACTGGTGCTGCAAGACACCACCAACGCGACGTTCCTGACGAAGAACATCACCAACAACGCCACGCTCGAATTCGCTAACACCACGGCCAACGTGAATTACAGCGGCGTGGTCAGCGGCTCGGGGGCGTTGATCAAGTCAGGCGGCTATCGCTTGACGCTCTCGGGCAACAACACCTACACCGGCGCGACCACCGTCTCGGGCGGCACGCTCGATCTGTCGGCCAGTTCTTTGGCCGGCTCGGTCACCGTCCAATCCGGGGCCACATTCGCCCCCGGCGTACACGCTTTACGCGAAGTGACCACCGGCACCGGCACGTGGAGCTCCGGCGGCGAGTATCTCTGGGAGATCAACGACGCCGACGGCGCGGCCGGCACGAACTGGGACGTCTGGAACGTCACCGGCAATTTGTCTATCGCCTCGACGTTCACGATCGACGTCGACACCTTGAACGGCACGTCGGCCGGATCAATGGACGATTTCAACAACCAACTTTCGTACTCCTGGCTCCTGGCTGAGACGACCGGCACGATCTCCGGCTTCGCCAACCTGGCCCTGGACACGAGCGGATTCCAAAACGCCTTGGATCCCGAGGGCTATCTGTACCTGTCGCAAAGCGGCAGCAACCAGTTGTACCTCAACTATTCGCCCACCGGCGGCGAAGGGCTGATGGGCGGCGGAGGCCTGTCATCGATGTCGGCCCTGTCGACCATGAACAATCCCGTGCCCGAGCCGGGCTGTTTTGTCTTGCTGATCGCAATGGGAGTCCTGGGCCTGTTGCTCCGGCGGACCAAAAATCGTTAATCCGCGCAACACAACGGAGGCAACCTCCGTTTGATCGTGAACGCGAAGCCCGGGCCGCTCTCGTCCCGGGCTTTTCTATTGCGCCAACCCTTCCCGAACGTGTCACCGAACGGGAGGCAACTCGCGCCGATAGATCGTCGGCGTGAAATGGGCAGACCCGGAGCAGCTTCTATCGAAGCCCTGCCACTTCAACTTCGTCGCTTGCGGACCGTGTGGTAGAAGGCCAGCACATTATCAAGAGGCGTGTCGGGCTGGATGCAGTGGCTCGGCGCGATGATGAACCCGCCGCCCGCTCCGACTTCGTCCATCAGACGATTCACCTCGCATTCGACCTCGGCCGGCGCGGCGTGCTGGAGCCATCCTTGCACGTCCACCGCCCCGTGCAGCGTGATGCGGTCGCCAAAATCCCGCTTCAGCCCGTAAGGATCCATTCCCGCGGCCCGGGCCTGGATCGTCTGGAGCGAATCCATTCCGCACTCGATAAAATGTGGGATCAAAGCCCGGCTCGACCCGCAGCAATGATGCGTCACCTTCGCCCCGTGCGAATGCACCATGTCGAAGAATTCCTTTTTCTTCGGCGCGAAGAGACGGTCGAACGTGGCGGGCGAAATCAAAGGGCCGCGCTGGCTGCCGAAATCGTCCCCGCACAGCACCAGATCGATCCGGCCCTTTCCCGCGACAAGCGTCCGCTCGATATGCTCCAGGTAGAATCGCTGCCGCCGCTCGACGAGATACAAATAGACCGGATCCTCCGTGGCGATGTCCATCAAGACCCGTTCCACTCCTCGGCCGAACGCCACGCCGTTGATGAAGTCCTGCACGTGAAAACCGCCGGCGGCGATGGCCAGGCCCGGATAGCGCCCGCACATCGACTCCACCGCGTCGTAGTCGTACCAGTCGGGATCCGGCCAAGGAAACGCGG
The DNA here is from genome assembly GCA_035286785.1 of Thermoguttaceae bacterium. Taxonomy (GTDB): domain Bacteria; phylum Planctomycetota; class Planctomycetia; order Pirellulales; family Thermoguttaceae; genus UBA11386. The sequence goes on from DATECS010000271.1 coordinate 2,767, forward strand.
CGGCCTCGTCCACCGTATCCCATTCGGCGTATGGCGTTCCGACCGGCTCGGCATATTCGCCGTACTCATTGGCCATGGGCCGCCGGCGCACACCCCATAGGTTCATCACCGACCCGTCGCCAAAAGTCGGCAACGGCGGTCCGATGTACGGAGGCGCAATGTACCGAATGTCGGTTCCCAGACACTCGGCCACGCCGTTGTCGCCTTCGTTGTCCCCGCCTTCTTGGCCCACGGAGCCCAGGCCGAAATGACGCCGAAGCCCGTCGCGGATCTCGGGCGTGGTGAAGTAGTCGCAGGGCGTGCAGTCCGGCTCCGTGTGGTTCAGCGCCGCAAGGATTCGATCTCGGGATGTCATTGTTTTACACTCCTGTCGGCAAATTGCCCCCCGCTACGCCCAGCGACGACCGCCAAGCTGGCAAAAGGTTACGGCCCCCCCCAATAGCATAGGAGGCAGCCTCCTCGCTTTTTTAGCCTCTATTCCCGCAGCAAGTCTATATCAGCGTTAAGAGAGGTTCCAGGCGAGTAAGAAGATCTTTATTGCGAAAAGAACGATCATTATGCGCATATTGATCTTCTTTTCCCCACGTTTGGGTGCATAATGATTCTTGATTCCTTGTACAGGAGATCAAGCGTCCCGAGCTCCCCGATCCCTGGACCGCGCGTTGTTCCCACCGGTTCCTTTTCCGTTCCATGACAAGCAACGCCAAATCCGTCGCGCTAATGTTCCCTGCGCAAGTCTCGCACCTCGAGGTAGCGACTCAGGGCATCGCCGACTTCGCGCGACAGCACGGCGGATGGACATTCTTCATACGGCCCGAGTCCTACACCGTCTCGCTGCAAAGTCTCGAGGGCTGGAACGGCGACGGGGTGATCGCCCTGATCGACAGCGAAGCCGAGACCCAGGCCGCGAGCCGTCTTTCCATGCCCATGGTCAATCTCTCCGGCGCACTGCGCGATTCGGGCTCCCCCCGCGTCATGGCCGACCACGAGAGGATCGGACGCGTCGCCGCCGAGCACCTCTTGCGGTGCGGATTCCGCCGGTTCGCCTACTACGGGCTCGACGACTTCTGGTATTCCGAGCTTCGCTGCAAAGGTTTCGCCGAACGAATCGCGGAGGAGGGCCACTCCTGCACTGTCTTCACGATGAACAGCAGTCTGCGCGAAGGCCGGCCGTGGCATTTCGGACGCAAGGAGCTCGAAGGCTGGCTTCCCACGCTCGACGGGCCCGTCGGCATCTTGGCCTGCGATGATTTTCGAGCGCGCATGGTCGTCGAATCATGCGTGCATCTCAACCTCGAAGTCCCCGGTTTCGTGGGAATCGTAGGCGTTAACAACGAGGAGCTTGTTTGCGAGTTTTGTACGCCTCAATTGAGCAGCGTCGTACGAAACGACTACGAAATCGGTTTTCAAGCCGCGGCGCTGCTCAACCGCTTGATGCACGGTGAAGCGCCGCCGGAGCAAGACATCTTGGTTCCGCCCGGCGGCGTCCACCGCCGCCAATCGACCGACATCGTGGGCGTGAACGATCCCTACGTGGCCGCGGCGGTCCGTTTCATCCGCGAGAACCTCGACCAACAATTCGGGGTCAAACAGGTGGCCGCACAGGTCTCCGTTTCGCGTCGTTGCCTTGAGCAGGGTTTCCGCGCCCAACTCGGCTGCACGCCCTATGAATATCTCTCGCGGTTGCGCGTCGAACGGGCCAAGCAACTCCTCGCCGGCACGACGCGGCTGAAAATTAACCAAATCGCCCGGGCGTGCGGATTCAACAATCCACTTCAACTCCGCCGTGCCTTTCACCGAGCTACCGGCACAACCCCGAAACACTTCCGCGAGACGCCCTAAACACGAGCTTATTGCACGAAATAACGACACGATAACGGAGAAATCCCGTCATGGCCTACTCGCGCAATGGAACGCTGCAAAACGACATGCTCCCGGTCGACGTCGTGCTGGCGCCGTCCTGGTGGCATCGCCACGCCGGCATCACGTTCGACGAGGATTTCTTTTTCCATCCGGTCCGGCGCGTCGAGGCCGAACGCAAAATGGAAAAGGTGCTTCACGAACGATGGGGACGTTTCGGGCTGGGGGCCGACCACGATAAAAACCTCCCCGTCGTCGGCGCCGTCCATCTTGCCGCGGGATACCTTCTGTCCGAGATGCTCGGCTGCCGGGTGGACTACTTGCCCGACGGTCCGCCGCAAGTCATTCCCGCCGAACTTGACGACCTCGCCATTTCGCCGCAAGCCGCGTTCGCCAGTCCCGCGTATCACCGCTTCGCAAAACTCGCCGACGACCTGAAGACACGTCACGGCGCCCTGTTGGGCGACGTCAATTTCTCGGGCGTACTCAATATCGCGCTCGATCTGCGAGGGCAGTCGATTTTCATGGACATGCTCGACCGGCCCGAGACGGTCGAGCGATTCCTCACCGGCATCAGCGCCGTCATCAGCCGATTCGCCGACGAGGTGGGTCGGGCCACGGGCACTACGTCGATCAGCGTGAACCGCAACGTGCGCAACATTCCGCGGCCGGTGTGGCTCCACAGCGAATGCTCGCACGTGATGATCTCGACCGCCCAATACGAGCAGTTCCTGATGCCTCTGGACGCGGCGTGGAGCCGGCAGCACCGCCCGTTTGGCATCCACTACTGCGGCGCCGACCCGCATCGTTATGCCGAAGCCTTCGGCCGGTTGCCTCACCTGGATTTTCTGGACGTCGGCTCCGGCGGCGACGTCGCCCTGCTGCGCAAACACCTCCCCCACACGTTCCTGAACCTCCGCTACAGTCCGGTCGAGATCGTCAAACAATCACCCGACGAAATCCGGCGGCACATTCGCTCGCTGGTCCACGCCTCGGGCAATCCCTATCTGACCGGCGTCTGCTGCATCAACATGGACGATCAGGTGACCGACGACCAGATCACGGCCCTCTTCGAAGAAGTCGCCGCCCTCCGCGCCGAGTACCAAGCCGCCGCCTAACGCAAAAGGGGACTGTCTCCGTCGCCCCAATTAGACTCAACCCCGCCAGCACACTCCCCGGCGACGGTGCCTGTCCCCTTTTGCGCCCCCACGCTATATTTCACTCGTCATGTCCACGCTACGCTGTCCCATCTGCGATCGCCCCTTCGATCCCGACCAGAGCCGGTCGATGCCGTTCTGCGGCCCCCGATGCCGGCGGATCGATCTCCAACGCTGGCTCGACGAGGCCTACGGCCTGCCCTACGAGGCGGACGAGAGCCCCCAAATCGCCGAAGAAAAGCCCGATCTGGACTGACCTGCCGTGTGTCTCTGAGCCTCGCCCACGACCCGCCCGGGTGGATCGACTCGGCTTGCATGGGGGCCTCGAAACCGTATAATGGGGCGGCAGTGGCGCTGGCGTTTGCATCAAACAGGCGTTTCCTCAGAGAAGTCCTCGGACGGAGGTCGAGCAATGATCGAACAAGAACGTGACAAGCTTCGTGCCGTGGCATGGTCGGAAATCCTCCCCTGGTTGAATCTCTTTCGGACTTTTCGCATCGCCATTCGAATCCGTCCCCTCTTGCTTGGCGCGGCGGCCGTCTTGTTGACGACCCTCGGCTGGGCCTTCTTTGACTGGGCCGCGTCCTACTGGAGCCGCTCGGTCAACGTCAATCCACCCAGCATTCAACAGTCGAACGACGCTGCCGACACCTCCGTCGCCGAGCGGCAAGCCAAGAAGGACCGCGCCGCCCGTCAGAAGCTCAATTTGCAAACGGGCGGGAGTTGGTCCCAATTGACCGGCTTGGTTCCCAATCGTCCTTTTTATTGCCCTGCTAAGTCCAAATCCATAACCGCCAAGACCCTCTGGTCGCACACCGGCGGTCGCTTCACCGCCGCTCTTTCGCCCCGCGCCGGATTCGGCGACGTGCTCCTTGCGGTTTTATCGGGAGTCTGGGCCGTTTTCGTCTGGGCATGGTTCGGCGGCGCCATTACCCGCGGCGCCGCGATGGAACTGGCGGCCGACGAGCGGATCGGCAACGCCGAACTGCTCGATTTCGTCAAGCGCCACTGGCGGGCCTATTTCGCGGCCCCGTTGTTTCCCTTGCTCGGCGTGTTGTTGGCCACCGTGGGAATTTTTGTCGTCGGGCTTTTGCTCAACACGGGGCTCACCGCCTGGATCGCCGCGATTCTGTGGCCTTTGCTGTTGGTCGGCGGCCTGATGATGGCCGTGCTGCTTTTAGGACTCGGGTTCGGCTGGCCGCTGATGTGGCCCACGATCAGCACCGAGGGGACCGATAGTTTCGACGCCCTGAGCCGCACCTACGCCTACGTCTTCCAAAAGCCGCTTCAGTACCTGTTCTATGTCGTCGTGGCCGGACTTTTCGGGGTGCTCGGCTGGTTGTTGGTCTCCAATTTTGCCGCCGCCGTGATTACCCTGACTGATTGGGCCGCAAGTTGGGCATGTGGAAGTGAGCGACTCGGCAAGATCCTCGGCCGCGACAGCTCACTCGGTCTGGGCTCCGGGGCCGCGGCGCTGATCTACATCTGGCGAGATTGCGTCAAGCTCATCGCCGTGGGCTTCCTCTACAGCTACTTCTGGACCGCCGCCTCGGCGATCTACCTCCTGCTGCGGCGAGGAGTGGACGCCACCGAAATGGATGAAATCTACGTCGAGGACGAACGGGCCGGCGAGGTCTACGGCCTGCCTAAGATCGAAACCGACGAGCAAGGCGCGCCGATCGTCGCCCCCGACGGCGAAACCCAAACGCCCGACAAACCCACCGACGCGTAGGGTGCGTCTGGACGCACCAATTAAAAATCACGTTTCACCGGCGTGCCCGGACGCCTCAAACCGCTCCCGGCCCGTGCGTTCCGTCGCTGACCATGAATGTGTCGTGCTGCGGCACGACGAAGATCGACCCGTCGCCGACGGTCCCTTCCGGCCCGGTCTTGGCCACCCGGCAAATGGTCTCGATGGTTCGCTCTAGAAAGTCGTCGTTGACGACGATCTCGAGGACCACTTTGCGCAACAACTCCGGCCGGGGTTCCTGCCCACGGTACATCTCCGTGCGTCCCCGCTGCCGGCTGAATCCCTGCCCGTCGCAAACGGTCATCCGAAAAACCTCGATCTTTTCGAGCGCCTCGCGCACCGCGTTGAGTTTGGGCGGCTGGATCACGGCGATGATCAGTTTCATAAATACAATCCTTCTCTCCCCATCCAGGAGGACAGGCATTCCTGCCTGTCGATGGTCAGGCATTCACGGCTGTCGTTTGCCAGACAAGAATGTCCGGCCTCCGTATTAAGTTTGCCAGACAAGAATGTCCGGCCTCCTTGTATCTCGTCTGTTGCTTCAATCGCTCGGGCGGCTCAACGGGCGGAATTGCAGATGCGTTTGCTGCGACGCCTTCGCCGCGTCGACCGCTTCCTCGTGGAGCCACTCCTGCGCCCGAACCGCCCGGCCGCGCCGCGTGACTCGCTGATACGTCCCGTCGGGCAAAAGGCGACGTGCCTTCACGTTGTCGGCGAAATACAGCTTGAGCATGTCGATCAATCGCCGTCGCGGCTTCGGCGACGACACGGGAAACAACAACTCCAGCCGCTTGCTCAGGTTCCGCCGCATCCAATCGGCGCTGCTCAGATACACCTCGTCGTGTCCCGCATTGTGAAAGTAGAATATTCTCGAATGCTCCAGGAAGCGGTCCACGATCGAGGTTACTTCAATGTTCTCGGAAACCCCCTTCACTCCCGGCCGCAGGCAGCAAATCCCGCGGACGTTCAACAGCACCTTGACCCCCGCCTGACTCGCCTCGTACAGAGCCTCGCAAACCTCCCGGTCCTCGATCGAATTCATTTTGGCCATGATCAGGCCCGGATCGTCGGGCGTCGAGGACTTGGCCTCGCGCCGAATCAGGTCGATGAATCGTCGCCGCAAGCCGGTCGGCGCGACCGCCAGCTTCGACCACCCCACCACGTCCGAGTGGCCCGTCAACACGTTGAAAAAATTGGCCACGTCGGTCGCTAGCTCCCGATCGCACGTCATCAGCCCGATGTCGCTGTAAAGCCGCGCCGTGCGGTCGTTGTAGTTGCCCGTGGCCAGGTGGACGTACCGCCGAAACCCATACGTCTCACGTCGCACGATCAACAGCGCCTTGGCGTGGGTTTTCAGTCCCGCGATCCCGTAAATCACGTGGCATCCCGCGTCCTCCAGCCGCTTCGCCCACTGTACATTTCTGGCCTCGTCGAACCGGGCCTTCAACTCGACGAGCACGGTCACTTCCTTGCCGCTTCCGCCGGCGTGCTCCAGTGCCCGGATGATCGGCGACTCGCCGCTCGTGCGATAAAGCGTCTGCTTGATGCTCAGCACGTGCGGATCGGCCGCCGCCTGTTCCAGCAGCCGAATCACAGGATCGAAACTCTCATAGGGATGCACCAGCAAGACGTCGCGTTCGCGGATCGCCTCGAACAAGTCGTCCTGATCCATGAGATCTCGCGGCGGTTGCGCGGGCCAATCGGGCTCTTTCAAAATGTCGAAACCCGGCCAGTTGGCCAGATGCCACAAGGCCGTTGCGTCGAGCATTCCGTCGATCTCGTAAACGTCCTCCGGCGCAAGACGCAGCCAATCGACCAGCCATTTCCGCAGCCGCTCGTCCGGCCGCGCGCTGATTTCCAAACGGACCGGCGCGCGGCGTCGCCGGTCGCGGACCGCCTCGGCCACCACGTCGAGCAGATCGTCGGCATCCTCGTCGGCAATCGCCACGTCGGCGTCGCGCGTAATGCGAAACACGGCGGTGGCCAGCACCTCGCGAGACGGAAAAAGCAAGCCCACGTTGGACGCGATCACGTCTTCGAGGCGTACCAGAGCCACGTCCTCACCCGCGTGCAACCTGACAAAACGGGAAAATGCCCCGGGCACCGGCACGACGACGATCGTCTCGCCGTCGTTCCCCTCGCGCGGGCCGAGCACCGCCGCCACGTGCAGTTGCAGCCCCGGCAACAGCGGTTTCGGTTCAAGATCCTCGATGGCCAGCGGCGTCAGGACCGGGGCAATCTCGCTCGTAAAATGGCCCGCGAGAAATTGCGACTGCTCGGCGGTCCATTCGTTCGCCTCGAGCACGATCAATCCATGTTCGCGCAATTGCCGCAGCAACTCTCGGATGGCGGTCGACTGTTCCTCGACCATGCGATGGGCCCGGCGGCTGAACGCCTGCAATTGCTCGTCGGGTGTCATTCCGCTCGGGTCGCGCCGGCGCACGTCCGACGCGCGCTGCTGCATCAGTCCCGCCACCCGGATCATGAACGTTTCGTCCAGGTTCGAGCCGACAATGGCCAGGAACTTCATGCGTTCCAACAGCGCCACGTCCGTGGCGACGCCCTCGCCGAGCACGCGGTCGTTGAACTCCAGCCAGCTCAACTCGCGATTGATGAAGTGTTCCGGCACCGTCTTTGTTTTCTTGCTCATGCTCTGTCACGCCGTCAGATCTGTTCCAATCGGACCCGCATTCCGTAGATTTCCTCGAAGAGATTTCCCTTGGCCGCCACCGCGCGTCGCTCCAAAAAGAGGTCGTCGCCGCGAAGATACACCACCAGCTCGTCGCCCGAGCGCTCCATCCGCAGGTCGGCCGCCCGTTCGATGTGCCCCCGCGAAAGCCCGTCGGCCACGCGCAGCAACGCCGCCAGCTTGTTCACCACGACCCGGGTCGCGCGCGGCAGCGCCATGTACTCGACGTGAATGGGTTTCGGGGGGCTCCGTCGATGATAGCGGGCCACCTGGGCGACGATCCGGCGTTCATCTCGGCTCAGGCCGAAGACCTCGGAATTCACGATCAGATAATAGGTGTGCTTGTGGTGCGCCCGGTTGCTCACGAAACTGCCCACTTCGTGCAGAATGGCCGCCACCCGCAATAAAATCCGATGCCGCCCCGAAAGCCCGTGGTCCGCCTGCATCTCGTCGAACAGCCGCACCGACAAATCGGCGACCATTTCCGCGTGCGCGACGTCGACCTGATACTTTTGGGCCAGCGAAAGGGCCGACTGCACGATGCTCTGCTGCAACACGGCGTCTTCCCGGCCCGTCACGTCCCGGGCCAATTCCAACAAGAGCCCGTCGCGCATCGAAACGTTCGACACGATCATTTTCTCCGCGCGGGTCTTGCGCCAGAGGATCTGGTAGGTTTGCAGCGCCGGATTGAGCGTTTCCGCCTCGGCGAAGGAGATGCCGTATCGGGTTGAAAGGTCCTCGGCGGTCTTTTTCTCGCAGCTTGCCACGAGCTCCTCGAACGGCTTCCGCCCCACGACGCTCACCCCCGCCGTCTCGTCGGATTGTCCCGCCTGGGCCGCCGCGAATCGCGCGTCGCCGCCCACCGCGACGAACAGATCGATCGCGCCGAGCGACATTTCCCGCGCGGGTGTGACCGTTTCCTTGGCAATCTGCTGGCGATACAACTCGGCGCAGCGCCGCGGCGACTCATTGCCGGTGGTGAAGATCTCGTGCAGTCGGATCGAACCGAGCCGAAGGCTTTGCGACGCGACGATCCGCCCCTCCCGCAAGACGGTCAACAGCGTGCTGCCGCCTCCCACGTCGGCCACCAGCGCCCCGCCGTGGCCCCCCTCGAGCACGCCGCCCAATTCCTTGCACACGGCCGACACGATCAACCGGCTTTCCTCCGTCGTGTCGATCACCTCAACCTGCAAGCCGGTGGCCATGTAGACCCGGTCCCATAGCGTGTCGGCGTTGCTCGCCTCGCGGCCCGTGCTGGTGGCCACCGCGCGGACTCGCTTCACGTTCAACACCCGCAGACGCTGCGCGTAATCGCGAAGAATCGCCACCACCGCGCGCATGCTCTGCGACCCCAGACGCCCCTGCCGATACACCTCCTGACCCAGATGCACCGCCCGCTGAAACCGCTCCAATATCTGGACTTCTCCGTCCGGCTCGACCTGGGCGATCACCATGCGGATCGAATTCGCCCCAATGTCGATTGCGGCGATCGTCCGGTCCGAGGGCCTCTCCGGGCTACCCGTTTTCGCGGCAGACGCTTCTTCCATCCTGACACCCTGCGGAAAAATCCTCGGCCGGCGGCGAGACCCCGTCGCACAATCGTTCCAACTCGCCCAACGGCCGCGCGGTCCAAAACCGACACAACTCGTCAAAAATCTTGCCGCGCCGCCGCCGGCACGACTCTCGCAAATGCTCCAACCCGGCCTCCAGCGGCGCAAAAGGTCCGTCGCCGCCGAAATGATTCACTGTCCGCCGTCGCATTTTTTCCTCGAACGACGCGATGCGCCGGTCCCAAACGTCGTAATCGTGGACCTCGCCCAGGAACGTCTGCAACTGCTTCACCGCGGCGATCGACTCGTCGAGCCCTCCCGGGAAGGCGGGCGTCAATATCTCGAGCGAATAGCGAAGCCCTTTCGCGGCGATCCGCATCGCATGATGTTCCTCGACCGCGCCCGGATCGTCAAGCCCCACCGCGTGGGCCCGCAATTCGGCCAGTCGTTCGACAAGACACTCTTGCGCCCGTTGGACCGCCAGCGGACTCCTCGTGTCGAAGCCCTTCGTCTTGGCTTGCGAGCAGATCGCCCGACTCACGTAGAGGATTTCTTTCAACGCACCGCTTCGCCGAAACCGCTGAACGACCTTTACCACTTTGGGCTGGCACCGAGCACGGTCTCGTTCGAGCGACCCCAGAAGCGTCGCCACCCCGCGCGTTTGTCCGCCGTCGGTCAATTGGGCCAGATGCTCGGCAAAAAACAAAATCTGCACGTCCTGGTCCCGCGCCGCTCCGAGCCCCCGCGTGATCCGCCGAATCTCCTTTCGCCACCGCTTCACGTGACCGGCCGAAAAACAGTCGGCGAACATCTCCAGGGCCGCCCGAAGCCGCCGCGACGCGACCCGCGCCTGATGCACCGCCTCAACGTCCTCGGCCGCGCAAACCGGCTCAAGTTGGGCCTCCAGACGCTTGGCGTGTTTGCGCAGGAACCGGGCCCCCAGCAAGCGAAAGCTCTTATCGACCGCGCGTCCCATCACACACCATTCCCTAAACGTTTACGCCTCGGGGACTGGCTCATTTTTCGGCCCGGTTTGCGTTGCGTTCTGGATACGCTTGACGGCCGAAAAATGTGCCTGTCCCCTTGGGCCGGACCGTCCCCTGTGAACGGTTACTTCCCATCAGTGTTTCCCGCCCTCCCAAATATAGTGGACAAGGGCCGATCATTCCATGATGGGCATGCCGACACCCCCCATATTGGCGTGAGACCGCATCATTCCTGACAACTACCGCCCAGCCAACGCCTCCTCAATCGCCCGGACCACCGTCCGTATCGCTTTGACCCGGGCGTAGAGCTTGCAGTTTGCCTCCAACACGGTCCAGGGGGCGTACGTGGTGCTCGTCCTTTCCAGCATTTCGACGACCGCCGCCTTGTATTGCGGCCACTTCTTCCGATTGCGCCAATCCTCGTCCGTGATCTTCCACTGTTTATAAGGCGTCTCTTGCCGGGCCTCGAATCGCCGCAACTGCTCGTCCTGGTCGATGTGCAGCCAGAACTTCACAAGCACCGTTCCGAAGTCGCTCCATTGCCGCTCGAACTCATTGATCTCGCGATACGCCCGACGCCAGTCCGTCTCGCCGCACAAACCTTCGACCCGCTCGACTAGCACCCGGCCGTACCACGAGCGGTCGAATAGGGCAATGTGGCCCGCCTTCGGCGCCTCGCGCCAAAATCGCCACAAATAATGATGGGCCAGTTCCACGGGATTAGGTGGACCGACCGGCACGACTTTATAGCCCCGCGGATCCAGCCCTCGCGTGAGACGCTTGATGTTGCCTCCCTTGCCGCCCGCGTCGACGCCCTCGTAGACAATCGCCACGGGCACGCGGCGCGTATAAATCTCGTGTTCCAGATCAAACAGACGCTTGTGTAATTTCCCTAGCTCCTGCTCATATTCTTCCCGATCGAGCGACAGGCTCAAATCGAGCCGGTCCAGGATCGTCGGCCCGTCGGTCGGCGACGGTTTCGACACGCGCATCGGCGTTGGCTCGACCCGCGGCGCGGCGGCCCGGCGTTCGATCTCGGCGTGTACCGCTCGAAGCACCGTTTCAAACACTTTCGTCCGTTGAAACCGTCCTTGCGTGGCTTCGACGATCGTCCAGGGCGCGGCGGCCGTGCTGGTCCGTTCGAGCATTTCCTCAACCAGCGTCTTCCACTCGTCGTAGCGGCGATGGTTCTCCCATTGCGTCTTGCCGACCTTCCAGGCCGTGGCCGCCGATTTTTCGAGCCGCTTGAATCGCCGTCGTTGCTCCTTCTTGCTGATGTGCAGCCAGAACTTGACGATGACCGTGCCCGCGTCGATCCATTGTTGCTCGAACTCGTCGATGTCGCGATAGGCGGCCTCGCACTCCGCGCGGCCCACCTTGCCGTGGATCCGATCGGCCAGCACGCGTCGATACCACGAACGGTCGAACATGGCGAAATCACCCGCCGCCGGCAGCGTGTTCCAGAACCGCCACATCCACGGATGAAGCCGCTCGTTCTTCGTCGGCGGCAAGGTGGAATGGACCTCGAATCCGCGCGGATCGAGCGTCTGCGCCAGCCGATTGATGACCGAACCCTTGCCGGCCGCGTCCCAACCCTCGCACACGATCACCACCGGCACGCCCGCCTTGCGCGCCGCCCGCTGGCACTCGCCCAGATCCTGCTCCAGCCCCGGAAACACTCGGGCATAATCGGCTTTCGAGAGCCGTTCGTCGAGATTGACCAATTCGAGCATAACGAGGTCTCACAACGTAGGGTGCGTCTGGACGCACCAAAAATCCCGTAGGGTGGGG
>DATECS010000272.1:0-8680 GCA_035286785.1 Thermoguttaceae bacterium
CGGGAGATCTCAACCTGATTTCCGACGGCGTTGAGAAAACTTACGTCTATCTCGACCAGTCCAACCAAATCGCCTCGTCGGCGTTGCTTGGTTTTTACGGCTCGCCGACATCCTCGAGCCGCTTGAACCTGCGGGGCCACGCCCAGACGGTCGCCGGCATCTCCAACTCGGACGGCCGCGGTCTGATCCAGAATACCGAGTTTGAGTCGGATATTTCCAACAACGGCGTGCTCACGATCAACAACTCGGCCGACTATTCGTTTAACGGCTATCTTCGCGACCGTTATCAAGGAACCAGCACGGGTGTGGTCGCGATCGTCAAGACCGGCGCCGGCACGCAAACCTTGTCCGGCGCGAATATAAAGTACACCGGCGGAACCACCGTCAGCGGCGGCACGCTCGTGTTGAAGGACACCGTCGATGAGACGTTCCTCACGAAATACATCATGAACAACGCCACGCTGGAGTTTAACACCAACACGGTGGACCTCAACTACTCCGGCGTCGTCAGCGGCTCCGGAGGGTTGACCAAAACCGGCGCTGAAAAGCTGACGCTCAGCGGCTCGTCCGGCAACACCTACACCGGCACGACCACCATTTCCGCCGGAATACTGCGTCTGAACAAGACCTCCAGCTTGGCCATCGGAGGCAACCTCAATCTGACATCCAATGGGTCAGTAAACAACTACGTCTATCTCGATCAGTCCAACCAAATCGCCTCGTCGGCGATGCTCACGTTCTACGCCACCCCGACGACCTCGAGCCGATTCAATCTGCTGGGCCATACCCAAACCGTGGCGGGCCTTTCCTGCTCGACCGGCCGCGGCGTGATCCAGAACACCGAGGACGAATCGGGCGTCTCGACCAATGGCGTGCTTACGGTCAACAACACGGTCGATTGCTCCTACGATGGATTCATGCGCGACCGCTATCAAGCCGGTAGCACGGGCAAGTTCGCGCTGATCAAGATGGGCGCCGGCACGCTGACCCTCGCGGGCAGCAACATCACCCACACCGGCGGAACCACCGTCGGCGGCGGCACGCTTTCGGTGATTGCCAACACCATCGCCAGCAGCGTGACGGTCAACTCGGGCGGCACCTTCGCGCCCGGCGTACACGACCTGCACGAAGTCACCACCGGAGCGGCCGCCTGGAACAACGGCGGCGAGTACCTCTGGGAGATCAACGACGCCGACGGAACGGCCGGCACGAACTGGGACGTGTGGAACGTCACCGGCAATCTGTCGATCGCCTCGACGTTCACAATCAACGTCGACACGCTCAACGGCACCTCAGCCGGTTCGATGGCCGATTTTAATAATCAGCTTTCCTACTCGTGGCTCCTGGCTGAGACGACCGGATCCATTTCCGGCTTCGCCAACCTGGCGCTAGACACGAGCGGATTCCAGAACGCCTTGGATCCCGAGGGTTATCTATACTTGTCGCAAAGCGGCGACTCGAAACAGCTCTTCCTCAACTACTCGCCCACCGGGGGCGACGGCAGCATGCCGCCCTCGCTTCCCGGCGACGCCGACGGCAACAGCCAAGTCGACGAGAGTGACGCGGCCATCCTGGCGGCCCACTGGGGGCAATCCGGCGACTGGACAAAAGGCGACTTCAACGGCGACGGCACGATCAACGCCCTGGACGCGTCGATCCTCGCGGCCAATTGGGGAGACCATAATCCGCTGGAATCCGCAGTCGGCGTGCCCGAGCCGGGCGTCTTCACGCTGCTGGCCGCGATGGCGATGATCGGCCTGCTGCATCGTCGGCGAGCAGCCTGATCGCTCACGACCGGTTCGTGTAGCTATGAAGTAGAAACCGCAAAAGCCCTCGGGATCGCAAGGTTCCGAGGGCTTATTATGTATACCGAGCATGTTTGACAGATTGGAGACGCAAGCCCTCTCCCAGCCTGATGGAGGCGATGAACCGGCAAAGGGCGGTAGGCGGCAGGCAGCAGGCGAAGAGTTTTTGTACGCGGGGGAGAAATTGGACTGAGGGAGCGGGTGTTCGGAAATGGGTGCGAGGGGGTGGAGGCGGCCGAAAAGTTGGCTCGCGGCAAGGAGTTGCGGCGGGTAGAATCGTTGGGAGTCGGTGTTCAACAATGCGAGCCGAAAATGCAACAATGGACGGGACGGCGTGTTGTAAGTTCTTCGTGGGCAATGGGTTGTGGCGATAAAGGGGGGCTTCTTGTTTTTGCGAAAAATCGGGGTTTTGGTTTTTGACGAGTTACGTCGAGAGGGAGCTGGGCGACAGTGGACGCAAGTGGTTGGTTGCGCGGCAGTTCGGGGCGAGAGGAAGAATCGGTTGGGCGACGTAAGATGAGATTGCCATGACGGCAATTTCCATCGCGCAAGGGGAAGATTGCCATCATGGAAATGTGAAGTCAGAAGGGTGAAGTGTGAAGGGGAAGAGGCGGGGGTGATTGTCGTGGAAGGGAAGTTGAGGCGGCGGGAGGACGACACGGGACTGGGTGATAAGCCCCATGCGCGACGACGCTGTCAGGAATCATTTTCGCCCGTCCGCGGTATCAGGCAGCGCCACGATCAATGTGGGCGAAAACGATTCCTGACAGCGTCGTCGAAAAGAAGGGGCTGTGGCTTGCGGGGAATCGTCGCTCGGATACACTACAGGCAACACCACAACCGCAACTGACGGCGCTGTGGCTTGCGGGGAATCGTCGCTCGGATACACTGCACAAGCGTATCGGCGGTAGGCGTAGTAGGCTGTGGCTTGCGGGGAATCGTCGCTCGGATACACTCAAGCACATTCCTGGACCGTGTTCCCCGTAGCTGTGGCTTGCGGGGAATCGTCGCTCGGATACACTATATTATCTCTCCTTTATCTACATCAACTTGCTGTGGCTTGCGGGGAATCGTCGCTCGGATACACTACCTTTTCCCGAAAGCCTTACCGCGGAATGAGTTGCGGCGAGCGGGGGCCTCAAAACAGCATAAGCTGTTGTGGGGCTTCTTCGGCGGGATCGCGTTTTTTTCCATAGAAAATCTCCATTTTGCCGAACTGACGGTCGGTAATCGCCACGAGGCGAATGTGGCCGTCGGGGGGTAGCGACGCATGGATGCGCCGTCGGTGGGCCGTGCTGTGTTCCTCGCTGGCACAGTAGCGGGCATAGACCGAATATTGCAGCATCGAGAATCCCTCTTCGAGGAGGAGGCGGCGAAACTCGACGTATTGCTTCTTTGCCTTCTTCGTGTCAGTCGGCAGATCGAACATCGCAAAAAGCCACATGCCACGATATCCCGATAGGACAAATTCTCGCCGGGGCATAGTTTTACCACTCGGGCAGTTCAAGCTGTGGGGCGTTTCCCAGGCACACGTCAGCCAGTGAGCCGGCCAGACGCGAGGCCGTGTCAAATAAGGTACGTTGCTCGCCGTTGATCGTGTAGCGCGCGGTCAGGTCGCCAATGATGTGTTGTTTGGCGGCGGCTTCGATCGTGTCGAATGCATCGTGGGCGGTCACGTACTCGGCCACCGAGCGATCGACCGTGGGTCGGAACGGCTCCATTAGATCGTCGGCCAGGCAGAAGGCGTTGTTGCGGTTGTGATGGTACAGGCCGAGCGACGGATGGAGCCCGGCCGCGCAGATCGCGCGGGCCACGATGGCGCGAAGCACCGCGTAGCCGTAGTTGAGCAGTAGATTTTGGTCTTGGTTTTCGCGGTTGCGACGGAATTTCGCGTCGGCGAAGAGCCGCGACCAATAGCGGCGGGCGGCGCGGGCCTCGACGTTGGCCGGGTCGCCCGAGCGGACTAGCGGCAAGAGCCGCTTGAGCCCGTGGTCCGAGCCGTGGAGTTCTTGGAGGGTTTCGGCTTGGGCGAGGATTTTGGCGCGAACCAATTGTTGCCACAGACGTTTTCGCGTGGGCTGGGAGAGACCTGCTTGAGCGGCGAATCGCTGGGCCTGGGCGAAGTGGCCGACCAGGGGGAGGAACATGCCGACGGGCAGATTTTGGCGGTCACAGGCGATGAACGCGCCGCCGGAGGTGGCAAGGCCCGCGAGGACGGCTTGAGAGTAGGTGACCTGGGGATGGGCGACGAGGACGACAGCCAATTCGGCCAGCGGGACGGATTGCTCGGGTGCGTCTTCGCGTTGGATGAGCAACTGGCGATGGCGCACGCGGAGCCGGGCCGGCGCGACGGAAAAATCGAGGATGCGGTTAATCATTGGCCGGAAGGATGTTGCCCAACGGATCGACCGTTACCTTCCGTGCGTTGATTTTGAACAGCGATCCGGGAGATCTTGTAACTCGACTTCCTGGAGTCTTCTTTAGAAGTGTAGTGGGGCGTGCATCGGAATGCAAATGAAACTCGATCTTACCCTCAGAAATCACTACGACACGAAACAGTTGACGGACCCCCGTTTGGTGTTCCATTTCGACATATTCTCCCCCCGCCAGCGAGAATTTGAAGCGACGGTCGGGGCCGTGGTTGCGCTGGATGATGGGCAGGCCATCGCGGAATCGCTGGTTGGCGTCGAAGGCGCTGACGATGCGCCCTTCCCAGGTCTTTTCCTTGCCGTTTTTGTCGAGGACGGCAACGATTTCCATGTGGTGGTTCGAGCCGGGGGCGACGTAGCGGGCCTTGACGCCCGCGCCGACGGAGATCGGATGGACGTTTTCGCGGACGCGGACTTTGTGGATGGGGATGACGTGACCGTCCTTGGTTTTGGTGTAGGGATGATTGCCGCGGTCCTTGAAGACTTTGGCGGGATCGCCGCCGTTGAGTTTGGCCTCGACGGCTGCGCGGATGCGAGGATCGACGATATCGGGAAGGTCGGCCGCCTTGAGCAATTCGATTTTTCTTCGGACGTGATGGACGGTGGCGGGCGTTCCATCTCGTTGGATGACGGGGGCGCCGTTTTCGTCGAATTTGGTTTGCGGCTTGCTGTAGATGGTCGCCTTGTGGAGCGAGCCGTTGAGTTTTCGGCCGACGCGGGAAGAGACGTTGATTTGTTTGACGGCCTCAAAGGCTTCTTCGAGGAATCCTTCCCACGGTGGATCGACCTTTTCGAAGAGGCGGTCGTCGAACAGTGATTCGGCGCGTTGGGCGGCGTCGCTGAGCATTTTGACCTCGCGCGGGCCGGTCAGGGCGACGACGAGGGCGTCGATAGCGTGGTGGCGATGGTCGCCGCGTTCCTTCTTGTCGGGATGGCCGAGAATGGCGTTCAAATCCCAGCGTTGGCGAATGTAGGCCGTGGCGCGGCCGGGATTGACGAGGATTCGACGTCGGCCTTCTGCATCACATTGGCCGCCGTAAAGAAGGGCCAAGTAGTCGCACGCCAGGCGGGACATGTAGGCGGTGTCGGTGAGCTGGCGGTTGGTGAATTCGTCGGCATCGGGCAGGGTTTCGGCGGTGAACAGTTCCAACTTGCGACGGGCGGCGGAGCCGTTGAACCCTCGCACCCGCTGGAGGATTTCATCCCACTTGTCGGTGCCGTGATAAGCCTCGAACGGCGTGCGATTCTTCTTGCCGTGACGATTTTCCTCGTGGTAGCAGAGAGTTTTGTTGGCGAACGAGTTGTCAAGACTTCGGCTGAAGGGGATGATATGCTCGATGTCGAATTGGGGACCGTCACCGACAAGGGCCTGCATCGGGATAGGTCGGCCGGTGAAGGGGCACTTCCACCCGCACTCCTCGGCGAGTTGGACCTTGAGCTTGTTGCGGTCGGTGCAGAAACGCTCGCCGTTTTCCATTTCGGCAAGGATTTTTGCTGTTGCATCGTCGCGCGACTGCGTGTTTTTCTTGATGCGATCGGTGATATCTTGTCGATGTTTTCGTGATTTTTTGAGTTCTCGGGTGAGTTCGACGCGGATGGTCGCGGGCTTGCCGTAGCGACGGATCAGGGCGTTGACGACGATGCGGAGTTCGCTCAGGGCACGAGCGACGGCCGGATTGCGGAGATTCTTCAAGACGGCGCAGTGGTGGTTGGCCGGGAGTTGGTCGACGGGGTCACACTTGACTTCGCGGTCGGCGTAGAGTTTTTTGCGGGCCGTGGCGTATTGCATGCCTTGCTCCATGAGCGACATGAGCCGGGCAATGGCCTTGCGCGAAAGGGAGCCGTAGCCTTGTTCGAGCGATTTGGCGGCGACGGCCTTGGCGGTGGACTGGTCGAGTTTCCAGGCTTTGATGAGGCGGGCGACGAGGAGTTCCTCGGACTCGAAGGCGAGGATTTCGTCGACCATCGCGGCGCGGTCGTCGCGGGACATGGCGAGCCAGCGGTCGCCGAGCACCTCAATGAGCTTGGCGGCGGTGCGGTTTCCGATGATTTCCTTGTCGCCGGCTTCCTCGAAGTTGAAGACGTAGTGACGGCCCCACTCGCGGGACTTTTTCATGCTGAGGAGTTTTTTGATTGCCACATAGGTGAGTTTTGCCTCGGTGTCGAGGGCGGCGGCGAGCTGGTTGCACTGCTCGGGCGTTAAACGGGACTGGGTATTGTCGGGAGCGGTGACAACAAGGTCGTTCACTCGCTGGCGGACGCGAAATTCCTGGAAGGCGAGAGAGGCCAGGGGCGCATGGCGTTTGCCCGGCTCAAGATCGCAACGGCCGATGAGGTGTTTTTGGGATTTCAGGGGCCGTTGGTAGAAAATGACGTCGTGGATCCGCTGACGGTCCTCGTCGGTCAGATTGTGGCGAGCGACCTGGGCGGCCCAGATTTGGTTGAATTCGTCGGTGTACATGGAGCGAGCGGTCCATCGCTGGCGGATGCGGAGGTTGTCGGGATCGAGCGAGGCGAAATACTCGCCGAGCGTTCGACTTCCGGCCTGACGCATGTAGCCTTCGAGTTCGGTGATGCCGGTTCGGACCTTGCCGCCGTCCTCGTTGTCCTTGGGAGCGGCCTTGAGGTTGGAGAGGAAACCGCGTCGTTGGGCCAGGTGGTAGAGCGCGCGGCCGAATTCGTGGCGCGAGAGCGGTTCGTCGAGGGCGCGGGCGCGAAGGCGGTACGGGAGGAGTTGGTTTTCGACGTGATCGTTTGGGTCGATGCGGTCGTCGCGGATTCTGCGGTCGAGTTCGGCCAAGACGTGATGGCGGCCGTCGTGGGAATCGTCGCCGGGGGGGAGAAGGTCGAGGCGTTGCAGGAGGCGGAAGAGTTTTCGGAGACGGTATTGGCGACGCCAGGTGAGGCGGCGGGGACCGCGTGCTTCACGGCGGGCGGTGGCACGAGATTTGTCTTTGCCTGCTTCTATTTCATCGAGACTTCCATCTACGCCCGCCTCGAATCGGCGAATGCCCATTGCCAGAATTTCGGCGGGCTCGCCTTCGCTGTCTTCGGCGACGGCGGTCCAACCGATGGAGGCGCTTCCCAGGTCAATTCCCAGTCGGTAGGTATGGGTTTCCGAACGCGAACGACTCGTGGATTTCATGGCTACACCCCTTGCATTGGCACGGTATCGTGGTAAATTGCATTGTGTATCCGAGCGACGATTGCCCCGTTTACTGTCATAGTAAGGGTCTTTCGACCGCGCAAGGCTCCGTCTGTCGGCGATTCTCGCCGGTCAGCGACCTCTTAACGCCCCCGCGTGGGGCGTTTTTTTATGGGGTGACTTCGGAATCTTGCCAGTCAATATCTCCCTGCGATCAAGTCACGCGATTCGGCGTGGGTGACGCCTGCGCGTTGAGTATTTTCAAGAAACCATTCTGCACAACCCCGGCGATGGTCAAGAAGAGGCACCCGCATACCGTGCAAGCCATTTCCCCACAATATAGCGGGGTGATGCACTGCGTCAAGACGCCCGTTGGAACGAGAAATCGCTCAGGCGTCGCTCGCGCGACGCGGGGGTCGGCGGGGGCATTCGGTCCGTGGGTTGAAACGCACGGCTAGCGCCGGGGCATCGCTCGCGCGACGGATCGTGGGGTGGGCGGCGGGAGGATTTCAGATTTCAGATTTCAGGAATTCAGATTTGAGAGATCGGGATTTCGGATTTGAAAGCTCGGGATTGGGGGTCCGGGGATCTGAAATTTGAGTAAAAGTGGAAGGGGTCGGCGTTGCGAATCCGGCGGCGATAATTTTGTGTCGCTATCGGGGTGTTTCCGGCTATTTTGTCGGTTGCAAACGGACGAGGGCGACGCCGTGGCGGGGGATTTTGGCGGAGTAGGTGGCGTCGGCCATGCCGAGGTCGGTTTGACGCCAGAGGTCGCGGGCGGTTTGGGGGCCCGATAGGTTGAGTTCACGCCAGGAGACCGAGATTTTGCGTGGAGATTCGGAGAGATTGAACAGGCCGAGGGCCACGGAGCCGTCGGCCATGGGTTTGGCGAGGACGAGTTCGTCGTTGGTTTGGCGGACGATGCGAGCCTGGCGGCCGAGCGGATCCTGGTCGACGGCGATCACTTCGGCGTTGCACAGCACGTTCAGCGTGAACGGGTCGAGGCGGGCCATGTCGCCGCTGAAAATCAACGGGGAGGCCATCAGGCACCACATCGACATGTAGGAGTACTGCTCGTCGGCGGTGAGCGAGGTGGCCGCGCCGGGGCCGCCCGTCCGCGCGTCGCCGACCGTGCCGATGAGGATGTAGTCGGGATCGTTCCATTGGCCGGGTTTGGCATATTGCCAGTGTCGGGCGTTCGATAGACCGGCGTGGTAAAAGCTCGGCAGACTGCTATTCGCCATGAGCCCCAGGTCGTGCGTGGTTCGCCAGCAATGTCCGCCGACTTGGCCGCCCCATTT
>DATECS010000273.1:0-4827 GCA_035286785.1 Thermoguttaceae bacterium
CCCCGTCGGCCCAAGGCCCGAAGCGAGCCGCCCCGTCGGCCGATTTCACCCCCGATTTCGTGCCCGTTGAAAATCGCCTGGTGCCGGTCGGCTCCCCTGCCCCGTCGCCCGCGGCCGACAGCGACAATTCCACGCCGGCCGAGACCACCAAACTCGCGCCCGCCGAGTCGCCGACCGACCCCGACGAAGCGCCCAAGCTGCGCGTGGTCCCAACCAAATCGTCGGCTTCCAAAGCGGCAAAGTGATTTTTGGCGCCGGACGGAGAACAAAAAAGCGGAGAACAAGAAGACCACTCCTCCCACCCTTGTCGGCCCTTTTTTCGGAGAACGGACCGTGGATATCGAGCCCCACAAGACCTATGCCGTGATCTCGGGCGACATCATCGGGTCGTCAAAGCTCCCGCCCGACGCCCGCGCCGACCTGCCCAACGTCATGAAGCACGCGTCCAGCGAGCTTCGCGCCTTGCTGGCCCAATCGGTCCCCCTGAACGTCGATATCTACGCCGGCGATTCGTGGCAGTTGCTCGTCAACGAGCCGGGCGACGCTCTTCGGGCCGCCGTCTTCTACCGGGCGAGCATTCTGGCCGCCACCGACCGGAAAGTCGATACGCGGCTGGTCATCGCCCTGGGCACGATCGACTTCGTGCCCGGCGAGCGAGTTTCGGAAGGTGACGGCGAGGCGTTTCGCCTTTCGGGCCTGACCCTGGCCGAAACCGGCAAGCGACAACGAATGCGATTCGCGGCCGACTCGCCCGACCGCGACTATTGGGACGTGATGATAGGATTGCTGGACGCCATCATGAGGCGGTGGTCCACTAAGCAGACGCAAGCGGTCCTCGGCGTCTTACAGGGCCGGTCTCCCGCCGAAATTGCTGCCCACGCAAACCCTCCCGTCGAAAGACAAACCGCCTCCAAATTGCTCGATTCAGCAAGCTGGGAGTCAATGGAGCGGACCCTCGACCTGTTCCAAAAGAGCTACAATACCACCAATGGGTAGCATATACCAGAGGTTGCAAATGCCAAAAGCACTATCTGGTATATGCTACCCGTTGGGGTGGTTTTTGGGGATTTACTTTAGGGGTGCAATCAATGGACACCGACGCCCGAACCGTCTTCCTGGCTGCCGTGGCTGCCCATCTACTGGCTGATTTCTGCCTGCAAAGCGACGCCGATGTAGCGGCCAAACGGCGGTTTCGGTTTTGGGCCTTCTTCAAGCACGCCACGATCCATGCCGTGGCGGTCTACCTGTTCGTCGGCCTCTGGACGTTGGGCCTGCTGCCCGTCGTGGTCCTTTTCAGCCATTTGCTGATCGACGGAGCGAAGGAAACCGTGCTCCGTTGGCTCGCCCCCCGCGACGCCGACGACCGGCCCCGCGTCCGTTGGAAATTCTGGAGCATCGTCGTCGATCAGCTTTTGCACGTGGCGGTGCTGGCCATCGCCGTGGTGTTTCTCAGCCGGCTGGACCTGATTCCCGGTGAACCCTACTGGTGTACGCTCCTGGGCACCGGCCCGTGGCAAAAGGCGCTCGTGCTTCTGTCGGGCGTGGTCCTTGCCGTTTACACCGGCGGCGTTTTGATCGGCGTGCTGGTCCATCCGATGCTCCAAGAAATCCGAGCGGCCGGCGGCTCGAACGGTCTCTCGCCCGAGCAGCGCGGCTTGGAACACGGCGGTCGATTCATCGGCCAACTCGAACGGGCTCTGATCCTCCTTTTCATTCTCACCGGCCAGCCCGCCGGCGTCGGCTTTCTGATCGCCGCCAAGTCCATCTTCCGCTTCGGCGAACTCAAAGACGACACGGCCCGCAAAGAAGCAGAGTACATCATCATCGGCACCCTGCTCAGCTTCGCCTGGGCGTTGACGATTGCCTGGGCAACGCACTGGGCACTTGGAGCGACGGGAGCGTGACGAAAACCCCGAGTGAGATTGCCCGCCAATTCAACTTTCAAACAGAGACTTCCGACTCCTTTATCCATGCGGGAGGCCGCCCCAATGCCGATCACCTTCAACTGCCCGGAGTGTGGAGCCTCGCTGACCGTGCCGGACCGTGCCGCGGGCAAGAATGGGAAGTGCAAGGGCTGCGGGAAGGTCATCACCGCTCCCGCTCCTTCCGTTCAGGTATCCAAAGTCTCGGAGGCCGCTATCCAGAGATCAACTGAGACTGAGTTGGATCAGCGCAAAATGGAGCTTCTGCAGAGTCAGCTTCAAGGCCTCAATCGATGTGAATGTTGTGGCAAGCGAGTTCCACGTATTCTGCCGCGTCTCTGGGGTTGGCGCGAATTCGGGTACATGGATTGGCTGTGTCCCCGTTGCCGGACCAAGGGCTGGATGGTCTCGGAGGAACGAAGCAAGCTGCTGGAGAAGCAGAAAAGGGATGCAGTGGAGTTTGTCAATTTAATGTCTGCGGGCAACGGGGAGAGTGGTCCGGCACTCTCGAATCCCGTATGCCCCAAATGTGCGACAGAGTACAATCGAACCGAGGTCATCAGGTTGATCAAAGAACAGTCCGGCTTCCTTTCCGATTTCAGCACATGGACAACCAGATTCGTCTGCGTGAAATGCGGAGAAGAAATTGCGATAACCGGCGTTCGGGGAGAATAGGGCTGCTTGCTAATCCCGTGGGCCGGGTCGTGACCCGGCGCGAGGGAACTGAATTGCATCACGATGTTGCCGGGTTTCAACCCGGCCTACAAGGTTCAAAAATACGGAATATTGCCCTTCCCTCCGGCGGGCTTCGGGCGCGGTAGGTGGCGGTCGAGCAGGTCGGCCACTAGTTCGGACGCGGGACGTTTCTGGGCCTCCGCGGCCAGTTTCAGACGCTGGAGCAAGTCCGCCGACAATTCAAGCGTCAGACGCACCTTTTCGCCGGGCCGTGGTTCCGCCATGCGTGTTCTCCTTCGAAATCCGAAGCAAACCCAGGAGGACAGACATTCTTGTCTGTCATTTTCGTCTGTTCGCCCCGTTGCGAAATTTACTCAGATAGACACTCCTATCTATTCAAGACAGACAAGAATGTCTGTCCTCCTGGGAAATGTGGATTGTGGTTCAGGCGAAGCTTGGATTGTAAAACCAGCCGTCGTAAGTGTCTGGGGCAACGACGAGGCCCGCCTTGACCGGGTTGTTGTACATGTATTGTAGCTTTTCATCAAACTCCGCCGGGTCGCGGAGGATCCGGTCCCAGGATTCTTCCTGCCAAACGCGGCCCGTCGCGTTCCGGCGTTGATTCAGGAGCCGGGCGCTGGCGCCCTTGATGCCTTTCAGGATGCGCGACAGCGTGAAGCCGTCGCGAGGCTTCAGGATCAGATGCACGTGATCGGGCATGACGGTTGCGGCTGCCAAGTCATAGAACCGGCCGTGGCCCGACTTCACGTGATCCGATACAAGTTGACGCTCCGTCTCCGTGAGTTCGCCCGAGGCAAGGTGGAATGTCACGTAGTAGACCGACCCGGACAATGTCCAATGCGGCAGGTGGCGTTGAGTTACGGTTAGTCGTGGCTCCGGCATGAGTTACCCCACAAGAAAACAGGAGGACAGACATTCTTGTCTGTCTGCATCGACAGACATTCTTGTCTGTCAGGGTTTTGTCCTCAACGGATATGATTGTGGCAGGTATTTTGACAGACAAGAATGTCTGTCCTCCTGGATTGTTAGGCCTGCTCGTCTTTGTCGAACGAGGCGTCAAATGCCCGGCCGCTGGGGGTGATTTCGATCCGTCGGACGAACTCCAACGCTTCGCGGGCGCCCTGTTCGCGGTCCATGCCTGAGTCTTCCCATTCGACGGACAGCGGGCCTTCGTAGCCGACCTCGTTCAGCGCGCGGATGATTTCCTCGAAATTCACCCCGCCGCGGCCCAGCGAACGGAAGTCCCAGCCGCGCCGCGGGTGGCCGAAGTCGAGGTGGCTCGACAGGATGCCCGACCGGCCGTCGAGTTTCACCACGGCGTCCTTCATGTGGACGTGATAGATCCGATCGCCGAACCGCCGGATGAACTCGACCGGATCGACGCCCTGCCAGAGCAAATGGCTCGGGTCGAAGTTGAAGCCGAACTCCTCGCGGCCGTCCAAGGCTTCGAGCGTCCGTTCGGCCGTGATTAGATCGAACGCGATTTCGGTCGGGTGGACCTCCAGGGCGAATTTTACGCCGCACTCGCCGAAGACGTCGAGGATGGGATTCCATCGATCGGCCAGGAGCTTGTAGCCGTCGTCGATCATGCCCGGCGGGATGGGCGGATAGCTGTACAACAGGTGCCAAATACTCGACCCGGTGAACCCGTTGACCACGGGCACGTCCAACCGCTGGGCGGCTCGGGCCGTTTGTTTCATTTCCTCGACGGCCCGTTGGTTGACGCCGTCGGGACGGCCGTCGCCCCAGATATAGTCGGGCAGAATGGCCTTGTGCCGGATGTCGATCTTGTCCAAAACGGCCTGGCCAACCAAGTGGGCGCTGATGGCGAAGACCTGTTGGCCGTGGCGTTCGAGCGTTTCGCGTTTTTTGGCGCAATAGTCGTCCTCGGCCATGGCCCGGCGAACGTCGAAATGGTCGCCCCAGCAGGCCAGTTCCATGCCGTCGAAGCCGAACTGTTGGCACTTTCGGGCGAGATCCTCGCATTTCAGATCGGCCCATTGGCCCGTGCAAAGCGTTACCGGTCGTGCCATGTCGTGGCTCCTTTTGTTTAGTTCATAGCCGCTGGCGGAAGCTCGCGGTTGCGTGTTGAAGGACGATCTCATTTTGGCGGTTTTGGATTGGAGTGCAAGGTGGTATGCTTGGGGGGCTGGAGGCGAGGGACGGGGAGAGGGATTTGGGGATTTCAGTAGTTACAAGTTTGGGACAA
>DATECS010000274.1:0-3728 GCA_035286785.1 Thermoguttaceae bacterium
CACGTTATGGCTCTTATTGACCAAGCCGATATGGGGACACCGATGGAAACAATCCAACTCGCCGACACGGGCCAACTCATAAGCCGTGTGGCCATGGGCGGCTGTCCCCTAGGCGGACATGGTTGGGGACATGTCGATGACTCGAAGTCCATTGCCGCCGTCCGGCGCGCGCTGGATTTGGGCGTCAATTTCTTCGACACCGCCGACGTGTATGGCCTAGGACACTCCGAAAGGATACTTGCCCGGGCCCTCGGAGCGAAACGACACGAGGTTGTTATCGCCACGAAGTTCGGCATCCGGCACGAAAACGGCCGAACGTGGAAAGACGCCAGCCCCGCCTACTTGCGATCGGCTTTGGAGGCCAGTTTGCGACGGCTCCAAATGGACTGCATTCCCCTCTATTACCTCCATTGGCCGGATGAAGAAACGCCCCTCGTGGAAACGATGGCGGAGCTAGCCCGTTGCCGTCAGGAGGGGAAAATACGATGGATTGGCTTGTCCAATTTTTCGGCCCCGCAAGTCCGCGAGGCGACTGCCGTCATGCCGGTCGAGGCAATGCAGGTCCAATTCAGCCTCGTCGATCGTTTGAAGGCCGCCGAACTTCTGCCGTTGGCCCAGCAATTAGGAATAACCCTGCTGACCTGGGGCTCCCTGGCCCAGGGATTGTTGACCGGCAAGTATGACGCCCAGGCGACGTTCGCGCCGCAAGATCGTCGTTCCCACTATGACAATTTTCTCGGCGACAAATTCTCGCAAAACCTCCGCGCCGTCGAACGGTTACGGGAGGTAGCGGCCTTGGTCGACAAAAAGCCGGCGCAGGTCGCCTTGCGGTGGCTGCTGGATACGCCGGGCATTGGAGGCGTTCTGTTTGGCGCGAAACAGCCCGCACAGGTCGACGAAAACGTGGGTGCCGCCGGTTGGCGGCTGCCGGCACGCGAATATGAAACACTTAAAACGTTGGAAATTCTATTCATGGAGGCACTTGCATGAGCGATGTACCTCTTTCTGAATTGGCGCGACGCATTCGAATGCATACGGTCCGCATGACTCACCATGCGGGCAGCTCCCACGTCGCCAGTTCGTTGTCGCTGGCGGAACTGCTCGCGGTGCTCTACCGTTCGATTCTTCGCGTCACTCCCCAAACGGTCGACGACGCGGACCGAGACCGGCTGATCCTCAGCAAAGGGCACGCCTGCGCCGGGCTGTACGCCGTCTTGGCCGAATGCGGCTTCTTTCCCCTGGAATGGCTGGAGAGCTTTTACCACGACGGCGCGCGATTGCCCGGCCACGCCACCGCCCACGGAATCCCCGGCATCGAGGTTTCCAGCGGAGCATTGGGCCACGGCCTTGGAATCGCCTGCGGCTTGGCTCTGGCCGGCAAGCAGGACGACCGTCCCTTCCGCGTCTTCACGGTGCTCAGCGACGGCGAATGCGACGAGGGATCCATCTGGGAGGCCGCGATGTTCGCTCCCCAGCACCGTCTCGACAACCTCGTCGCCATTGTCGACTACAATAAAATCCAAAGTCTCGGCCACGTCAAGGACGTGCTCGATTTGGAACCCTTTGCCGACAAGTGGCGGGCCTTTCGCTGGGCGACCCGCGAGGTCGACGGACACGACGTCCATCAGATCGAAGAAACGCTCCGGGCCGTGCCCTTCGAACCGGGTAAACCGAGTTGCGTCCTGGCGCACACCGTAAAAGGCAAAGGGGTCAGTTTCATGGAAGACTCCGTGCTTTGGCACTATCGCAGCCCGCAAGGCGACGAGTACCAACGCGCGATCGCTGAACTGGAGGCCGTCGCATGAGAACCGCGTTCATCCAATCGCTTACCGAACTCGCCGCCCAAGACCCCCGGATTACGCTGGTCGTCGGCGACCTCGGCTTCGGCGTCGTGACGGACTTCGCCAAACGATTTCCCAAGCAATATCTCAACGCGGGGGTCGCCGAGCAAAACATGACCGGACTGGCCGCCGGCATGGCCATGGCCGGAAGAATCGTCTTCACCTACTCCATTGCCAACTTCCCGACCTTGCGATGCCTGGAACAGCTCCGCAACGACGTCTGCTACCACAATGCGAACGTCGTCGTGGTGGCCGTCGGCGGCGGTTTTTCCTATGGGGCGCTCGGGATGAGCCACCATGCGTGCGAGGATATCGCGATCCTGCGGTCCTTGCCCCGGATGACCGTCGTTGCGCCGGGAGACCCCGTCGAAGCCAAGGAGGCCACGCGCGCCGCGGCCGCCGGAATCGGACCGGTTTATCTCCGCTTGGGGCGGGCCGGCGAGCCGCTGGTTCACGAGAAACCCATCGCCTGGACCCTCGGTAAAGCCCTGACCGTGCGACAAGGCGACGACGCCACGTTGATCTCCACCGGAGCCATGCTCCACACGGCCGTCCGCGCGGCCGACGTCTTGGCCGCCGACGGTTTGAGCGTCGGCGTGCTGAGCATGCACACCGTCAAGCCGCTCGATGAGGAAGCAATACTCGAAACGGCGAGACGCACTCGATGCGTCGTAACACTGGAAGAACATTCCCTGTTGGGCGGCCTGGGCAGCGCCGTCGCCGAGGTTCTTTGCGAAGCGGGCATCCGCGACGTCGCCTTCAAGCGTATCGGTCTGCCCTCGGAGTTCAGCAAACACGTTGGCGAGCAAGAGTACCTACGCAAAATCCACGGCCTCGACGTCGATTCCGTGGTCCGCTGCGTGCGCCGGCTCGGGAAGAAAGATCCGCCTCTTCTCCAATACGGCGGCGAAGACCGACCCATCATCGACCGCAAGACGCCGACGGCCAAAATCGCCTGATGCCATTCATTCACGCCGCCACGCGCTCCTAGGCCAATTTTTGTATTCGTTCCACCATGTCCCCCTGGGACAGCTCCTTGCCCACCGGCAGCAGGACGTACGTGCCCGCGTCGCCGCAGCAGTCGAGGATGATTTGCACTTCGTTGGGCACGTCGAACCCGTCGCGGCACGGTTCGTGGCCGTTGATCAGCACACGGGCGCCAACCAGCTCGGCGAACGCCCGGGCGTTTTGCGACTGGTAGTCGCGGCCCCAGAGCAGGGCGAAGATGCTTGAGCGTTCGTAGAATTCCAACGGGCGCAATTCGCGGGTGAAAATCGAAGCGTCGAAACGGCCCGACGCGACGTTCTCGGGAATGCTGTGCGAGATGAACACGCCCGTCGGCAGCCGCACGGCCAGTGGGCAGCTTTCCAAAAACGGCAGGTAGGCCGCGCGGACCCGCTCGACCGCCGCGCCGTAGGCGTGTTGCAAGCCGAGGCGGAACCGAAGGTTGAGCATCTGCTTGCTTTTCTGGATCGGATAGTCGGTCAGCTCGGACAGCTCGTGGTTGCCCAGCAGAAAGTGAACACGGCCGGGAAACCGAATGATGAGCCTTGCGACGTCTTCCAAGAGGGTATGCGACATGCAGCCCGCGCCGTCGGGATAGGCCGGCCCGCCGTGGCAGACTTCCTGCAGGATCAGGTGACGCCGAGGTTGCCGGGCCAAGTCGGCGATGCGGAGGATCGCGTCGAAATTGCGTCGGTGGCCGTGCAGGTCGCCGGTCACCATCACGTCGTCGGCCAGGTCGGTCGAGAGGTGGACCACGGCGTGCTCGCGGCCGGGCGCCGCGCGCGCGACGCGAGCCGCCTCGGCATAGGCCTCGACGATTTGCTCGACGTTCGACGGCGGCGCGGCCATGATTTTCGTAGGGTGGGCATCGCCCACCACGGC
>DATECS010000275.1:0-10253 GCA_035286785.1 Thermoguttaceae bacterium
TTTCGTTCGACCCTAAAAGCACGCGTACCCGCGCCGAGATTATTCAAGACCTTCGTGACACGATCGGCGAAATCCCCGGCATTCTTCTTGCGGTCGATCAGCCGTTGCAGCACCTTATCTCGCACACGCTCTCCGGCGTCCGCGCCCAGGTGGCTGTCAAAGTCTACGGCGACGACCTGGCCAAGCTGCGCCAAGCGGCCGAGAAAATCAAAGGAGCCATGTCCGGCGTGCCGGGGGTCCGCGACCTGCAAGTCGAGCCGCAAGTCGATATCCCCCAGCTTCGAATTGAGATCGACGGCAACCGATTGGAGAAATTCGGACTCCGCCGCGCGGCCGTCAACAACCTGATCGAAACGGCCATGAACGGCCAGATCGTCTCGGAAGTGCTGATTGGGCAACGCACGTTCGACTTGCTCGTCCGCTTGGACGAACCCTATCGCGAGAACCTCGACGCCGTGCGGCGGCTGACGATCCCATTGCCCGACGGCGGGACGACCACGTTGGATTCCGTGGCCAAGGTTTCTCGCGATTTCGGTCCCAACACGATCAAACGAGAGCAGGTCCGACGGCGGATCGTCATCCAGTGCAACACGGCCGGCCGAGGACTCGTCGATATCGTCCGCGACCTCAAGAGCCGCATCGACCCAATCGAAAAAACGCTGCCCAGCG
The DNA here is from genome assembly GCA_035286785.1 of Thermoguttaceae bacterium. Taxonomy (GTDB): domain Bacteria; phylum Planctomycetota; class Planctomycetia; order Pirellulales; family Thermoguttaceae; genus UBA11386. The sequence goes on from DATECS010000275.1 coordinate 670, forward strand.
GTTACAACGTGGAATACGGCGGCCAGTTTGAAAGCCAGCAATCGGCCTCGCGGACCATTTTGATTTTGTCCGCCGCGTCGTTCGTGGGCATATTTTTGGTGCTTTACACGATGTTTGGATCGGCCAATCTCTCGTGGCAAGTGATGATCGCCCTGCCCACGGCGCTGATCGGCTCGGTCGCCGTGCTTTACCTGACGGGCCAAACGCTCAGCGTGGCGGCCATGGTGGGATTCATCTCGCTGTGCGGCATCGCCACGCGCAACGGTATCCTACTGATCAACCACTATCTCCACCTTGTCGAGTGCGAGGGCGAGTCCTGGTCCAAGGAAATGATCGTTCGCGCGGGATGCGAGCGGGTTGCGCCGGTGCTCATGACCGCGCTGACCTCGGGCATCGGCCTCGTGCCGCTGGCGCTGGCGGCGGGTGAACCGGGCAAGGAAATTCTCTATCCCGTGGCCACCGTGATCATCGGCGGGTTGATCACGAGCACCCTGCTCGAATTCCTGCTGCGGCCCGCGCTGTTCTGGAAATTCGGCCTTCGCGCCGGACAAGGCGTCGTCGATCGGAGCCAACAGCAGGCGGAACTTGCCGAAACGTCGGCGGCGACTCCCGTCGAAAACAGTATCTGAACGGTCGTTATGGACGTGTCTTTAATCCCGTATTATCGAAAGGATGTAAACTCATGAAGAACGCACTAAGAACGATGGCAGCAACGACTTTGTTCACCGTGACCGTGTTTGGCGCCGTTGTTTTTCTGGCCGGCTGCGGCGGGCCGTCCGCCGACAAACCGCATGAACACGCCGAGGGCACGCCGTCACACGGGCAGGCGTCTTCGACCGGCGCTCAGGCCGAACCCGGCCACGATCATGCGCACGCGGTAGCAGGTCCCCACGGCGGCCAGCTTATCAAACTGGGCGACGAGCCATACCAAGCCGAATTGGTCCACGACGCGGCCGATCACAAAGTAACCGTCTACCTGCTCGACGCCGAGGCAAAACGGCCCGTGGCAAGCGATAAAACTGAAATCACGTTGCGTCTTTTCGACAACGGCCAGTTTGTCGCCTATACCCTCGCGGCCGTCGTCGGCAACGCCGGGGAAGCGGGCTCCACGCAATTCGCCACCACCGACGCGAAACTCGGCGAGGCGATGCATGCCTCCCCAAACCTCCGCGGGCGTCTCGACGTCTCGATCAAGGGAAAACCGTTGACGGGCGTCGTCGAGGGCCACGCCCATGCGAAGGCCGATCATGAACAAGCCGATCCCGATCATGACCACGACCACGACCAGCCGGCTCAACATGACGAAGATCATGACCATGAAGCGGCCGGTCATAGCCACGACGCGGCCGAGCCGGACCACGACCACTGATTCGGGCCGTGCGGTTTCACAATGGGCAGTCTGTGCGGCCTCGCTTGATTCTCGTAGCCCCGCGTCCCGGAAGAACCGATACATTTTACCAGGGAGTTATTTACACTCTCGTAAGCTGTGAATTTATCGATTCATTTCCGGTGAATCCACAAAATGTAGGGTGGGCACCGCCCACCAAAATACAGCATCTTGTGGTGGGCGGTGCCCACCCTACAAATATATTCACAGCCTCTTGGGCCGTCATTCTGTTCGTGTAAAGCAACGGTGATGGTACGGCCCCCGGTCATTCTCCACGACGTTTGCGGCGAGATACACCAACAAGGATGTTGGTGGCACGAGAGTCGCCAAGGAGGGCACTATGGTAAATGTTCGACGAGTCGTGGTTCTTCTTGCCGCGATCGGTCTGTTTTCAATAGCGGGCTCGCTGTGCGCGCAATCTGATATTAAGTTGTTCGTGGGACCGGCCGAGCGACTTCCGCTCGTCGGCACGGGAATCACCAGTCCGACTCAACCCATGCCGGTCTCCGCGGCGAATCCGACCGGCGCAGCGCCCTGGCTGTTGGCCGCCAATCTCGGCTCGCTTGACACGAGTCCTCCCGAGGCCATGCAGCCGACGCTTACGATCGCCGAGCTTGAAGGCATGGCTTGGGCCAACAACCCGACGCTGGTCCAAGCTGCCCGACAAATCGATGCCCTGCGAGGAAAACAACTCCAGGAAGGGCTCTATCCAAACCCCCACATGGGCTACCTGGGCGAGGAAATGGGCGATGACGGCCGCGCCGGACAGCAAGGCGGCTTTCTTGGCCAGGAGATCGTCACCGGAGGCAAGCTGCGGCTCAATCGAGCCGTGGTGGGACACGAAATCACGATGGCCCGGCGGGACTGGGAAATCCAATGCCTCCGAGTGACCAACGACGTTCGGGCCTCCGCCTACGACGTGATCGCCGCCCAACGAAGGGTCGCGCTCGACGAACAGCTTCTCCACATCGGCCGCCAGGGGCTCTCGACGGCCGAGCAGTTGTTCCAGGCGAAGGAAGTCAGCAACGTCGATGTCCTTCAGGCAAGGATCGAGGCCAATTCGACCAAGCTCCAACTGGAGAACGCCCGCAACACGCATCAGGCCGCCTGGCAACGTCTGGCGGCCGTCGTGGGCTCGCCCGACATGCAGGTGGTACGCCTGGAAGACGGGCTTGAAGCCGCGATGCCTGAGCGAAGCTGGGAGAGCGCCATGACGCGGCTGATGGAATCAAGCCCCGAGCGGGCACGGGCCTGGGCCGAAATCGAACGGGCCAAATGCTTCCTGGCTAGACAGCAAGCAGAGCGAGTTCCGAACTTCGATCTAGAGGCCGGCGTTCAGTACGACAACGCCACGCGGGACAACATCGCCTCGGTCCGTGTGGCCGCTCCGCTGAAAATCTTCAATCGCAACCAGGGCAACATCCGGGCGGCCGAGGCCCAGCTCACCGCCGCGCACCAGAACCTCCGCCGGACCGAGTTGCAACTTCAGGAACGGCTTGCGGCGGCGTTCAAACAACACGTCAACGCCCGGCAACAGGTGAAACTCTATCGCGGCGAAATTCTGCCCGACGCAAGTCGGTCGTTGGAACTGGTCCAACAGGGCTACCGACAAGGCGAGTTCGGCTATTTGGAGCTTCTGACCGCGCAGCGGACCTACTTCCGCACCCATCTGGCCTACGTCGAAAGCCTTCGGACGCTCTGGGTCAGCGGCACGATGATCGACGGAATGCTGCTCACCGGCGGGCTGGAATCGCCGGGCATCGCCGACAAAAGCTTCTGAACCCTCGGTGAATAAGCGTTAGCCGCCGTGCCTACACGGCGTACTCAATGGAGCGAATGACTGTTAGCCGTCGAGCCTGCTCGACGTTTTTGCACAATGATGCCGCAACGCCGTGCAGGCACGGCGGCTAACACGTTTCGTGCCGATCACTCCATTCCGCTGAAATGTTACGAATTTTGCAAACCGCGAGCGCGTCATGCTCCGACGCGGGATCACTCGCCGTCAAGCATCCAGCGAGTGGCGGCCCGGGTCAACTCAGCGGCTGTTTCCAGGTTGAGCTTTTGCTTGATGCGCTGGCGGTGGGTGTCGATCGTGTGTGGACTCAGATGCAGCCGCTTCGCTATCTCGGCGGTGGACAATCCGTCGCCGATCAGGCGAAATATCTCCAACTCGCGGTCCGACAGCGTGTCGATCGGAGAGCCCGCGGTCACCTCGTTGCCGCCGACGGCGCGAGTAAGGAGCTTCTGGGCCATTCCTTCGGCCAAGTACACCTTGCCGTCGCGAACCTGACGAATCGCCTCGATAATCCGCCCCGTGGTGTTCTCCTTGTTGATGTAGCCCAACGCGCCGGCGCGCAGCGCGCGGGGCGCGTAAAGTTCGTCGGGATACATCGACCAGACGAGGATCCGGGCCTCGGCGTCGCGCGATTTGATGCGTTTGACCAGGTCGAGACCATCGCCCGTCTTCAATTGAACATCGACCACGATCAGGTCGGGACTGACGGATTTGACGAGTTCGAGCGCATCGGCCACGTCGGACGCTTCGCCGCAAACCTCCAGATCGGGATGATTCGAGATGCGTATGGCCAGCCCTTCACGCACCGCGGGATGATCGTCGACGATCAAAATTCGAGTCGGCATGTCAATGTCTTTCAGAGTATTCCTCGCGCTCCGCGCGAGGTTCCCTATTAACGGTCAAATCAAAGGTAGGGTGGGCACCGCCCACCAAAACACAAGTTTTTGTGGCGGGCGATGCCCACCCTGCGGTTGTTTCATTTAAATCGGATACGTTCAATCCGGCATCACGCGGAGCGTGATGAGTACACTAGGGTCGCTTGGCGGGCCCGTGGGTCACGCGGCAGACGATCAACGTGCCACCCGGCAGCGAATCGATTTCCATTCGGCCTCCGATCAATCCGGCGCGGTATCGCATGATTTGAATCCCCATGCCTGAACCACGTTCGCTTTGCGGCGGGATGCCAACGCCGTCGTCTTGAATGTTCAGGACCGTCTCCTCGGGACGCATGACCAGCTCGATCACGATATTCTTAGCCCGCGAGTGCGCGACGGCGTTGGCCACCGCTTCCCGCGCGATGCGATAAAGTTGCGTGGCCATTTGGTTGCCGGACGCCGGTCCGCAATCAACACACTGAAACCGGCACGCGACGCCGTAGTTCTCGCCGGTTCGCAAAACGAGGTCGTTCAAGGCGGCCGGCAGTTCGGCCGCGGCGATTTCGGCGGGCATCAGGCCCCGCGACAAGGCCCGGCACTTGCGCCGCGTACGATCCATAGCCTCGACGATCTTTCGGGCCAGCGTGTGGCGGCCGTCCTCTTCCTTGCCCAGTTCTTCGGACAAGGTTTCCATCTTCAGGGCCAGGCCGGTCAACTCCTGGCCAACGTCGTCGTGCAGTTCCTGGCCGATGCGGCGATGTTCCTCCTCGGCCAACGTGAGCAGGCGGTCCTGGAACGCCTTGCGCTCGATCGCCCGCCCAATCTGCGTGCCGATGCCGAGCATCCAATCCTGCATTTCTCCGCCCGGCTCAACGACCTGATCCGAGAAAAACTCCAACACGCCGACGACCCTCTTTTCGACCAAGATGGGAAACGAGGCCGCCGTCCTGATGCCCAGCCTTTCGGCAAGTTCCGCCCGGGCGGGAACCAGTGCGGCTCGCAAATCGGTGGTCCACTCCGCCTTTCCACTGGCGTAGACCCGGCCCGACAGACCGCGACCGCGCCGAGAGGGGTTGTTGAGCGTCAATTCGTGGAAGGGACGGAACCGTTCGGAGGCGTCGGCATACCAGACGCAACTCGGCCGCAGCGTATCGTGATCGTCATCGGCCGGGAAGAGAACGTGGCCGAAGCTCCAGCCACCGTGCTCGCCGGTGCGCCGCAGACTGTACGCCAGCGCTTCCCCGACGTCCTTTGCCTGGTTGGCCATCGACGCGACGTCGTGGAGCATTTGAATCGCGGCGGTCCGCTCGGCGACCTGTTGTTCGAGCGTCTCGTTCAGTCGTTGCAACGCCTGCTCGGCGAGTTTCTTCTCCGTGATGTCCTGCGTGATGCCCAGGGCGCTGTGCGGCGCGCCGTCGTCGCCAAACTCCAACTCGGCCTTTTCGCGGACCCATTTCACACGGCCGTTGACGACGATGCGGTGCTCGACGTCATAAAGTTCGCCGCCCAGGGCCGCCGACCACTTTTCATGAACGTAAGCCTGGTCGTCTGGGTGTACGCTATCCAGGAAAGTCTCGTAGCTCATCGCCCCGCCCTCGCCCACGCCGAAAATCCGCAGGGTCTCGTCGGACCACGTCAGCGCGTTGCACCGCAGATCCAACCGCCAACTTCCGACTTGGGCCACGGTCTGGGCGCGGTTCAGTTCCTCGCGGCTTTCCCGCAACGCCTGCTCGGCCCGCTTCTGCTCGGTGATGTCGCGGGCCACGTGGACGCTGCCGATCAATTCGCCGTCGGCGTTGAACATGGGCGTGGTGGTGACGAGAAAGCAGCCGTCCAGGCGATCTTCGCGCACCTCGACCGTATGCTGTCGCCCGTCGGCCAGGGTGAGACTGTGGGGACAAAACTCCGGCGGCGAGTCCGTGCCGTGGATGCACTCAAAGCACGCCAGGCCCGTGCATTGCTCCGGTTGCGTGCCCAACTTTTGCGCCATCGCGCGATTGACCCGCACAATGCGGTGGTAGCGATCCAAGATGGCGATCAGATCCGGCACCGTGTCGAAGGTGCGCTCCCAGTCCTCCTTGGCCTGAATCGCCGCCGCCTCGGCTTCCTTGCGAGCCGTGACGTCGCGAAAGTACAAGCTCACGTCCTTGCCCGCCGCGCCGGGTGAAATCGTCATCGAATAGACACGATCACCGGCTTCGACGTCGAAATCGATCCGGGTTCCGCCCAAGGCTACTCGGTCGACGGGTTCCTGCAGCGCCGCGGGCAACTTCGCGCCGGCAACCCAACCCATCGCTTCCAACAGGGCCTCCGCGGGGTGGTTCGCGTACAACACCGTCCCGTCGGCCAGGACACGCATGACGGGATTGGGGTTTTCCTCGGGAAACCGCGCAAGATCGGCGATGCCTATCTCGGTCTGCCTACGATCCGACACGTCCAGAATGGCCATGCGGTACTGCCACTCGCCTTCGCCCGGGTCGCCGACGACCATCGTGCGGAACTGGACCGGCACGTCGCCTCGGTGTTTCGAACGCAAGTGGACTTCGGCCGTCAGTTCCCTGCCGCGGGGCGTCTCGCGGCATTGTCGGAGGTAATAGAGGAAGGGGTTCTTTCCACCGTGGTTGATCCATCCGACCAGCGGATGACCCAGCAGCCTCGCCCGCTCGACTCCAAACAACTCGGCGGCCGTCAGGTTGCACTCGCGTATGAGGCCCTGACCGTCAAGCGTCAGATAGCCGACGGGCGCGAAGTCGTAGAGGTCGGCATAGCGATCTCGCGATTGCTCCAACTCCGCTTGTGTCTCGCGCAGCGAGCGGTTCTGCATCTCCAGTTCGATCTGATGCACTTGCAGTTCGTGCGTCACCTCGGCCACTTGCTCCGGCGTGGCGTTCCGGTCCATCGGCCTTCCTCCGGCGACGACCTCTTCCGCCCTACGGCGAAGTTCGTCGGCGAGGGGCAATGCCTTGGGGTCTTCCTCACGCATCGGCAATCTCCGAGAACCCTAAAAGAATCAACGACGGCAAGTCCTTCTCCTGGTCCAGCCGCCGCGCGTCAAGCAGAAAATGCTTTCGCCCGATGCGAGGAAACTCGTGAAGGATCTCGAACCCTTCGAACTGCGCGTCACGGGGAATAATTTCCTCCAGCAGCCGCCTCAAATCCGGGTTGTCCCACTGCCCGTCGCCCAGCTCGTAGACCAGCCGGCCTTCCGTCTCCCCGGCGTTGGCTTTGAAGCCGCGATAGAAGGCCTTGTTGGCCATCACCACGTTCAGCCCGGCGTCAAGCACCAAGAGCGGCTGCCGGACCGCGGCCACGATGCCCTCGGCCAGCGACTTCGCCAGCAACCACTCGCCCACCCGCCGATTCTCCGTCACGTCCACCAGGGCCAGCACCGCGCCGGTGATCCGGTCGTCGGCCGTGCGATAGGGACGTATTCGAAGCGAATACCAGCGGTTTTCCTTGGTGGGAACGTCTTCCTTGAACGTATTGAGCGACCGGAGCACCTCGCGGGTCTTCTCCTCGAGGTTCTCGACGTTGATCCCCAGTTTCAGCTCGCCGATCGGCCGGCCTTCATCCGCCGGGCGAATGTTCAACTGCCGCACGGCCGGCGACGTGAATCGCCGAATCCGCAACTCGTTGTCCAAAAGCACCACGGGAATGTCCACCGCGCGGAGCAGATTGTTGAAGTCGTCGATGGCCCGATTCGCCTCGGCGTTCTGGTTTTCCAGCTCGACGTTGAGCGTCGTGAGTTCCTCGTTCGACGACTGGAGTTCCTCCTTGGCCGTTTCGAGTTCCTCGTTCGTGCTTTGCAGCTCCTCGTTGGCCGATTGGATCTCCTCGTTGGCCGCGCGAAGTTCCTCGTTGGTGGCCTCGTGCTCCTCGATGATGCTCTGCATCGTGGTTTTCATCTGGCTCAGCTCGTCGCGGAGCCGCTGGACTTCCGCCTCCTCGGCGCGGACCGCGGTCTTGCCGGCCGCTTTCGCCGGCGTACCCGTCGGCGCCGCGTCCGTTGGGACGACTTCGTTGAACAAGACCAGAAAGTGCGTGTCGTCGCCGTGAGGCTCGCCCAACGGATGGACTTCGATGTTCACCGTCACCGAGTCGCCGTTGGCCGCCATGTGCAGACCGTCCTTGCGCGCCGAGCGATGCTCCTTGCGCGCCTCGTGAATCGTCGCGCGAAGATCCATGGCCAGTCCAGACCGGGCCATTTTCAGCAGGTTCAACGAAGCCGCGCCCGAGGCCGGCTCCAGAAACCGCCCCGTCTGACCGCGGAAGTGGAGAATCTCCATGTCCTGATTCACAATCACCCCGGGCGGAGCATAGTGCCGCAAAAGCAGCCGATCGACGTCGCGCTCCAGGTCGCGCTGCGCGACCGCCCGAGCGACCACCGGCCGGTCGAAGTCCTCCGGAACCACGACGGCCTCGGACCGAATCATCTCGGGAGGCAACCGCGTGGCCGTCATTTTCTTCGCATAGATCGGAACCTTCTTCTCCCGATCAATCAGCGAAAACAGGTCGGCGAAGGGCCCGACCGTCTCCGAGCGCCCCAGCAACAAATAGCCGCCCGGATTCAGCGCGTAGTGGAACGTCGGAATCACCCGGCGCTGGAGCGACGGGCCGAGGTAAATCAACAGGTTGCGGCAACTCAACAGGTCGAGGTTCGAGAACGGGGGATCTTTCACCACGTTCTGCCGCGCGAAGATGCACAGGTCGCGGACCATCTTGCAAATCTGATATCCCGCGCCCGACCGGACAAAAAACCGCCGTAGCCGCTCTTCCGAGACGTCGCCCGCGATGCTGTCGGAGTAATTGCCCGTCCGCGCCCGCTCGATCGCCGTCTCGCTGATGTCGGTGGCGAAAATCTGGATCGGCGCGTGCTGTCCGCGCTGGTTCATGTACTCCAACAGCGCCATGGCGACCGAATAGGGCTCTTCGCCCGTGGCGCAACCCGGCACCCAAATACGGATCGGCGATTCGGGGCCCTTGTCCTTGAATATCTCGGGAAGAACCCTTTCGTGGAGCATGTCGAACGTGTCCGGCTCGCGAAAGAAACCGGTCACGCTGATGAGCATGTCGTCGAACAGCGCCAGAACCTCGCCCGGCGTCTTCTGCAAGTACTTTAAATACTGGCCCGGCGAGTCAAGCCGGTGGACAATCATGCGCCGGGCGATCCGCCGTTCGACCGTGCTCTGCTTGTACTGCGAGAAATCCACTCCCGTGGCTTGCCGGAGCAGAAAGAAGATCTTCTGCAACGCCTCGGGCGCGCCCAACGCCGCGGGCTCCTTGCGGCGATCGACCGCCGGGCTGAGATGAGGATGGCGGACGATGCGGGCCAACTCCTTGGCGATTCCGTCCGGCGGCAGAACCAAGTCGACCTGACCGGTAGCGACCGCCGCGTGGGGCATGCCGCTGTAGCGGGCCGTTTCCTCGTCCTGGGCCAGGGTGATGCCTCCGCCGGCCTTGATCGCCTTCAGCCCCAACGCCCCGTCGGAACCGGTGCCCGAGAGAACCACCCCAATTGCCCGACTTC
>DATECS010000276.1:0-5852 GCA_035286785.1 Thermoguttaceae bacterium
GTGCAAAATTTCGTAGGCGGCCCCGTTGTACTGCACCTTGAGATCGACGTACCCGCCGACGCCCTGGATGGCCGAGAACCCTTCGTCGCGGAACACATCGATGATCGTCGTGCCCTTGCGGCGTCGCTCGGGCGGCGTGAACGTGCGGACCGTTTCCATGTAGCCCAGCGGCTCGACAAACCACCGGACCTGCGGCTCGGCCGGGCCGGCGTGTTTTTGGCATCGGGCCATGACCTGGCGGAAGGCCTCGACGTCGCCCAACGTGTCGCCTTTCTCGCCCTTGCCCGCCTTGCGCTGGAAAATGTCCTTGACCACCTCAAGGTTGTCCGCCGCGCCCAGAAGCGAGTCCTCTTCGTGCAGGAACCAGGCCACCTGACTCTCCGGATCCTCGCCCGCGGCCGGCATGTCGAACACCAAGAGCGTCACGCCCGGAATTTCGTAGGGCGTTCGTTTCCCGCCTTGGGCCGTGAGATTGGCCGTGACTTTTTCCAACAATTCGCGGGCCTGGGGCAGGTGGCCTTTCACGTCGATCAGCAGGGCCACCGCGGCCTGGTCCTTGGCCGGCTGCACGACGGCGAAATCCAGCTCCCCGCTGGGCACGCCGCGCAGGTCGTCGAGCGTCACGCCCAGCCGTTCGCGGAGCCGCGAAAACCGGTCCTGAAACTGGCGGCGCAGATCCTTGACGAACGGCTCCATTTCCGGCTCGTCCATCAGCTTGCCCAACTGCGTCTGCTCCCATTGCTTGGTGAGCTGCTGGACGTTGCTGACCAGAACAACCCCCTTGGTCGTCTTCGGCAAAAGCTGCTCGCCCAGCGAAGGTTGCGCGGCCCGCGCGGGCAAACCGAAAATCATCACGAGAGGGAGACCAACGAGCACGCGGGAAAGAAGTCGAGGCACAGTGAATCTCCTGGGGAATGCCTGGGGGATGCCGTTCTGAGTCGAGGGCCCGCGCCGGACGCGCAAACCGCGATCTCCGACGCCAGGCGCTACCTGGTTGGGGGGCTTGCCCAATATGGACCAGCCCCCGCAGTTTAGTCGGCTTGGTGAACCAACGCTAGGGCAGTTGACGGTAGTCCCCGCCGCTCGCCATAATCTCCTCTATGAACCGCTTCCATCGCGAAAGCCTGGTCAACGACCCCATCCATGGGTACATCCCGTTTACCTCTACCGGGGGCGTGCCCGAGGGCGAAGTCGCCGAACAGCAAATCATCGACCATCCCTGGGTCCAACGGCTCCGACGGATCCACCAACTTCAGACCGCCTGGTGGGTCTTCCCGGCGGCCGAGCACACGCGATTTCAACACGTGCTGGGAGCCATGCACCTGGCCAGCCGCGCCGCCGCCTCGCTCTACGCGAGTCTCCGCGAGGTCTGTCCCGACGCGCCCAGCCGAGGCTACGTCGAGTCGCTCTTGCGAATGGCCGCCCTGTTGCACGACGTGGGCCACGGGCCGTTCGGCCATTTCTTCGACGCCCATTATCTGGCCGACTACGGACTGAACCACGAGCTGGTCGGCGGGCACATCATTCGCCGGGAACTCGCGCCGTTGTTGCGCGGCGTCCGGCGGTGTCCCGGCGCGGCGATGAACGACGACGAGGCGATCGATCCCGACCAGATCGCCCTCTTGATCGCCCGGCCTAGGTCGTCGGAGAAAAAAATCCCCGACTGGCTCCGCCTGCTGCGCTGCCTGTTCAGCGGGCTCTACACAATCGACAACATGGACTTCGTGCTCCGCGACGCCTACATGTCGGGCTACAGCGCCCGGTCGTTCGACCTCGAACGGCTGTTGCACTACAGCACGTTCACCCACTCGGGCCTGACGATCCACGAACGGGGCCTCGCCGCCTTGGTTCGTTTCCTGGCCGTCCGCGGCGAATTGTTCCAGGCCATTTACTTCCACCGCACGGTCCGGGCAATCGACCTCGACCTCGAGGAAATATTCGCCGACAGCAAACAACACTTTTTCCCCGGCAACCCGCTGGAGCATCTCGACGAGTATCAACGACTGACCGAGTGGTCGATCCTGGTGCGGGTCGACGAGTGGACCCATTCCAACGATCCAACCCTGAACGAGTTGGGCCGTCGCTGGCAGCGGCTCCTGCGTCGCGAGGTCCGCTGGAAAATGGCCTGCGAACGGACCATTTTCTTCCGCCCCGACCAGCCCGAGCGGAGCAGCGTGTTCAGCGACCCCGGCGTGTTCGAGGCGGCCGTGCGATCGAACCTGCCGAAACCCTTGCGCGACATGCCGCTTCGCGTGGACACCGCGCGGCACGTCCACCGGCCCGGCGCCCACACGCCGGCCGCCGGCCAGAATTTTTTGTACGACCCGGCCGCCGACGAAATTCGCGGCCTCGACGAACGGGCCTTGTTCCGACAGTTGCCCGTGAGTTGCCGCATCTGCCGCGTGTATGCCCAAGACAACCGCCACGACCGCGACCTGGCCGCCGCGATGGACCAACTGCTCGCCGCCGGCGGCGCCGACGACGCAACCAATATGTGAGTAACTTCTCTTTGGAACCACAGATTAACACAGATGAACACAGATAAGTATTCCGATTCTCTCCATCTGTGTTTATCTGTGTCCATCTGTGGTTCCCTTCCTTCTTTGCACTGTGACTGGTCATGTCCGAACTGACTCAATACGAAAATCCCCTGATCGCTCGTTACGCCTCGCCCGAGATGAGCGAGATATTTTCGCCCCAACGCAAGTTCAGCACGTGGCGGCGGCTTTGGGTCGCGCTGGCCGAGTCGGAGGCCGACCTTGGCCTGCCGATCACGCGCAAGCAGATCGACCAACTCGCCGCCCACGTGGACGACATTGACTTCGAGGCGGCCGCCCGCTACGAGCGCGAACTCCGCCACGACGTCATGGCCCACGTCCACGCCTATGGCGACGTCTGTCCCGACGCGCGGCCCATCATCCACCTCGGCGCGACAAGCTGCTATGTGACCGACAACACCGAACTGACGCAAATGCGCGACGCGATGCATTTGGTCCGCCGGCGGCTGGTCGGCGTGATCGACCGCCTGGGCCGGTTCGCAGCCGAGTATCGCGACATGCCGTGCCTCGGCTTCACCCACATGCAGCCGGCCCAACCGACGACGGTGGGAAAACGTGCCTGTCTTTGGGCCCACGAACTGACCCTCGACCTGGCCGAAATCGAACATCGGCTCTCGACGCTCAAGGCCCGGGGCGTCAAAGGCACGACCGGCACGCAGGCCAGCTTCATGGAACTGTTCGACGGCGACCACGAAAAAATCCGCTGGCTCGACGAAATGGTCTGCCGCAAGATGGGTTTCGACGCCAGCTACCCGGTGACCGGTCAGACCTACTCGCGCAAGGTCGACGCCCAGGTGTTGGCGTGTTTGTCGGGCATCGCGGTGAGCGCTCACAAAATGGCGACCGACCTGCGCCTGCTGCAACATCGCAAGGAAGTCGAAGAACCGTTCGAGAAGAGCCAGATCGGCTCGTCGGCGATGGCCTACAAACGCAACCCGATGCGGAGCGAGCGGATCTGTTCGCTCGCCCGATTCGTGATGTGCCTGCCTGCCGGGGCCGACGCGACGGCCGCCGTCCAGTGGTTCGAACGCACGCTGGACGACAGCGCCATCCGCCGGCTGAACGTCCCGCAAGCGTTCCTGGCGGTCGATGCCCTGTTGATCCTCTACCAGAACGTGACCGAGGGCCTCGTGGTTTATCCCCGCGTAATCGCCGCCGGCCTGGCCGCCGAACTTCCGTTCATGGCCACCGAGAACATCCTGATGGCCGCCGTCGCGGCGGGCGGCGACCGCCAAGACCTCCACGAACGCATCCGCCGCCACAGCCAGGCCGCCGCCGCCGTAGTGAAACAAGAAGGCCGGCCGAACGACCTCCTGGACCGCCTGGCCGCCGACAAAGCGTTTTCGAAAGTCAACCTGCAATCGGCCCTCGACCCGTCCGCCTTCATCGGCCGCGCCCCCGAGCAGGTCGATGAATTCCTCGCGACGGTCGTCGAACCCATCCGCCGGCGCTACCCCGACGCCCTAGGCGGCACGGCCGAAGTGAAGGTTTAATGCTACGGAATGTTAGCCGTCGAGCCTGCTCGACGAAAAGAATTCACCACGGAGACACGGAGGGGGGGAACCACAGATGAACACGGATGGACACAGATAAGAAGAAAGGGGATTCATGAACTGCTTCAATCATCGCGACAAACCGGCCATCGGTCTGTGCCGATCATGCGGCAGGGCGCTCTGCGAAAATTGCCTGGCCGAGGTGGGGCGTAGCATAGCATGCAAGGACGCCTGCGAGGATCGCGTGAGAGTGCTCAATCAGGTTATGGCGGTGAATCCGCAAATCGTTCGAGCAAGTCGAGCACAGGCTCGAATTGGCGGATTCATCTTGTTGTTCATGGGGCTTTGCAGCCTGGTGATTGCGGTCGGCGGGGTTCTCGCGTCGGCAACCGTCGTGGCTGCTTGTTTTGGTTTCCTGACCGTTTTCTGTTTGTCCATTGCCTTCATGCGATTGAGCCGCAAGTACGAATATCCGGCGCTGAAGGACGAATCGAGTTCGAACCGCTGAGCCTAGTGCCGAGAAATCACCACGGAGGACGCGGAGGGCACGGAGAACCGTAGGGTGCGTCTGGACGCACCGGGAATCGTATTCATTACGTTCCGTTGATGTCTTGAAGGGATTCAAGGTCGATGGGAGATCTCGCGCTGAGCGCGAGGAATACAATGGTGCGTCCAGACGCACCCTACAAATTTGTGAAGACAGACAGGAATGTCTGTCCTCCCATCCTGTCAATCCTGTAAATCCTGTCCAACAACCATGCCCATCATCCACAGCCAATATCGCGAATCCGGCAGCGTCCGCGTGGACGAGCACACGTGTGCCCGGTGCGGCCGGTGCGCGGCGATTTGTCCGGCCGACGTGTTGCGACTCGAAGGAAAGCGGATCATCGTCAACGACGATTCGCCCTTCGGCTGCATCGCCTGTGGCCACTGCATGATGGTTTGCTCGACCGAGAGTATCCGCGTGACCGGCCGCGGGGTTTCGCCCGACGATTTGCGGCCGATGCCGGCGGCCGGCGACCGCGCGACGCCCGACGAGCTGGCCGCCCTGATGCTCGCGCGGCGGAGCGTTCGGCATTTCACCGAGCAGGAGGTCGATCCGAAATGGCTCGACCGCGTCGTCGAAATGGCCGCCACCGCGCCGATGGGTATTCCGCCCTGGGACATCGGCTGCGTCGTGATCCGCGGGCGGCGCCGTGTGCGGGAACTGGCCGGCGAGGTGGTCCGCGGCTACGAGGGATTTTTGAAACTCTTCAAGCCCTGGGCGCTCGCCCTCATGCGGCCGATGCTGGGCCGTGCCAAGTACGAGCAGTTCCGCCATTTCATCCGCCCGCTGGCCCAGTCCTACGTCGGCCACTGGCGAGCGGGCCGCGACGTCGTGTTTTACGACGCCCCGGCCGTGATCCTGTTTCATCACTCGCCCTACGCCGACGTGCCCGACGCGATGATCGCCTGCACCTACGCCATGCTGGCGGCCGAGTCGCTCGGACTGGGCACGACGATGATTGGCGGCGCGCCGCCGATCATTCAGCGAAACAAGGCGCTATGCCGCCGCCTGGGCGTGCCCCAGGGAAACACCCCGTCGATCGCCCTGATCCTCGGCCACCCGAGCGTCCATTTCCGCCGCGCGATCCGGCGGCGGTTCTCGTCGGTCGGCGTGGTTTCGTGATTTGCCGAGAACGCCGGATCGTAGGGTGCGTCCAGACCTTAAGTTTACCCACATCTATACGTGTTAATTTTACAAAAAGTGCGATGGGAAACGAGGGCGGCGATTACTTCAAACGCTTGTGGGCGTTTCCGT
>DATECS010000277.1:0-8389 GCA_035286785.1 Thermoguttaceae bacterium
ATCCTTGGCGTTCAACGTCCGGCCGACTTCGCCGGCGCGGTCGTTATGAACGCGGGGGCCGCGCGAGCCGAATCCGCTGTCGGCGATATTGAATTGGTGCCGATAGCCCCAGGGCCCGCCTTGATCGATCTCCGGTCCTTCGTAGGCGAAGTGCCGACTTGCCAGATTGTCCTTGATGAATCGCGCAATGGGGCTTCCCTTGACGAACGTGGTGAGCACCTTGACGGTCATGCCGAGGTAAGCCGCAATGCTCGCAACGTTGGTCTCCGCGCTAGTCGCCTGCATGTGGTACGTGTCGCTGCAATGAACAGGCTGACCACCCGCCGGAGTGATTCGGACGCCCATGCTCGTGGGCACAAGTAACGACGTGGCGCAGTTCTCGCGGAGTTTCATGGCCAAAGACTTCTCACTTTTCGTGGGGACATGGAGGATAATAGGGTCCGGCGGCGGACCAGCGTTTCGAGAACGTCACTGACGCCGCTCCCAAGGGGGAACGCCGCTTAGAGGCTATCCGAAAACGGGGACAGGCACCCTACATCTAGCGGTTACGGGATGTTTAACCTACAACATCCGGGAGCCAGTCCCCGTTTTCGGATAGCTTCCCAGTATCCTTCATCCAATGGAGGTACACAACCCCTCTTTACGAATTGGCAAGAAACAGAACGGGGTTGGAGCTTAACCGGGATGCGCCGCGGGCTCGTCGGCCAGGGCCGAGCAAGACGAAGCATTCATCGCCGTGCAAACTCCAACCCGAGTTCGTTGGGGTCGTTGTATTTTTTTCGACGGTCCCTTTGGCGTTTAGTGATGCGACCAGATGCTTCCCATCTTGCCGGCCACGGCCGTGCTGGTGATGAGGGTCGAGGCGCCCAGGGCGAGCAAGGCCACCAGGGTGAGCGTGACGGACATGTGTCCGACCAAGGCGATCACGCCGAGCACAATGGCGCCGCCGCCCACGAGGACTTCCGCCCCGGCGGCCGCGGTCACCGAGTCCGTGATCAGGTTCTCGAAAAAGACGTGACGCAGCGAATTTTGGTTGGCGAAGGCCGCCAACCGATTGGCGATGCCCGCCCCCAGCAGCACGCCGCTGCCGAGCACGATCGCCGAAACCGCGCAAAGCGTCAC
This sequence comes from Thermoguttaceae bacterium, assembly GCA_035286785.1. Lineage (GTDB taxonomy): Bacteria > Planctomycetota > Planctomycetia > Pirellulales > Thermoguttaceae > UBA11386. The sequence goes on from DATECS010000277.1 coordinate 1,123, forward strand.
GCTTTCGACGCCCAACAACGCAAGCAGGCCCAGCACGACGCACGTGGCGCCGGCGGCGAACTCGGCGGTCAGACCCGTGCGAATGTCGATGACGGGATGCTTTCCGCCCGCGTCCTGGACGATCTGCGAATAGCAATTGCCGACGGCGATACCCTGCAAGGCCAGCGCGGCGGCCACGGTCAACGTGGCGATCGCGGCCATGACCAGCGGATTGAGGCCCGCCAGGCCAAGAATCGCGAGAATCACGCCGGCCCCTCCGCCCAACGTCTGGATCAGGGGACTGTTGCAGACGAGTCCCTGCGAGTGATGGTGTTGGAGTTCACACGGAGAGACCGGATTCGGTCCCTGGTCGCCGGTTGTTTCGTGGGACATGGGAATTTCCTCCAAGGGAATCGAGGCGCGAGGATCGATGGCCGGGCTCGCGCTTCCCCGGCAATGCTTGTGGACGCAAAAAACCATGGCGCCGCACCCGGCCGGTTCGGCGTGGTTGTCTGGGCAGGTCAATTCGGGCGTCTTTCGACGAGCCGGGCCTCTGTGGTAATATATGACGCTCTGTCTGATGGAGAGGGAATTACGTCGGGGTTAGGGGTGGATTGCCCTAACCTGTTGTTTTGAAATAACTTCGGAATAGCGACTGAGGCCGTCCGGAAATCGGACTTGAAAAAATGCGGATGTTCGCAACTAACCGAGCCGCGACCGTGAGGGAGCGGTTGAACATTTACCGAGCCACAACCGCTCCCTTACGGTCGCGGCTCTGTTTTGTCATGGAATCCGAATTCCCCGACACCCTTGGATAACCCAATGATCCTTTCCCGCCCTACCGCCGACCAACTCCGCCATTGGGACCGCCGCCACGTCTGGCATCCCTTCACCCAAATGGCCGAATACGAGCCGATGATCATCCAGCGCGCCGAGGGTTGCACGCTGGTTGACGTTGACGGCCGCGAGTATCTCGACGGCGTGAGCAGCCTGTGGTGCAACGTCCACGGGCATCGCCACCCGGCAATCGACGCGGCGATCCGCGAACAGTTGGACAAGGTGGCCCACGTCACGCTCCTGGGCCAGTCGAACCCAACGACGATTGAATTGGCCCGGCGACTGGTCGAAATCGCGCCGGCGGGTCTTTCGCATGTTTTCTTTTCGGACGACGGCGCGACGGCCGTCGAGGTAGCCCTGAAAATGGCCTTTCAGTACTGGCGGCAATGCGACGAGCCGAAGCCGGGAAAAACGACCTACGTCGCGTTGGGCGACGCCTATCACGGCGACACGCTCGGCGCGGTGAGCGTCGGCGGCGTCGAGCGGTTTCACGCCATGTTCGGCCCCCTGCTCTTCCATCCCTTGCGCCTGGCCGCGCCGAATCCGTATCGCCCGCCGGCGGGCGTTTCGTCCGAAGGGCTGCTGGCCCATTGCCTGGGCGAACTGGAGCAATTACTGGCCCGGGAACACGAGCGTATCGCGGCCCTGGTGATCGAGCCGCTGGTCCAGGGCGCGGCGGGCATGATCATGCACCCGGCCGGCTATCTGCGGGGCGTCCGCGAGTTGACCCGAAAGTTCGGCGTGCTGCTGATCGCCGACGAGGTGGCGGTCGGTTTCGGCCGGACGGGCCGGATGTTTGCCTGCGAGCACGAGCAGGTCGTGCCCGACTTGCTGTGCCTGGCCAAGGGCATTACCGGGGGTTATCTGCCGCTGGCGGCCACGTTGGCCACGGACGAGATTTTCGGGGCCTTTCTAGGTAATTACACCGAAGGCAAGACGTTTTTCCACGGGCACACCTACGGCGGCAATGCGCTGGGCGCGGCCGCGGCGCTGGCCACGCTCGACGTGTTCGAGTCGGAACGAACCCTCGACGCGATGAGGCCGAAAATTGCCCGGCTGGGCGAACACCTGGCCCGACTGGCCGAACTGCCGGAGGTGGGCGACGCGCGGCAGCGTGGGCTGATCGGGGCGGTCGAACTGGTGCGCGACAAGCGGACCAAGGAGCCGTTTCCCTGGGAAGCCAAACGAGGGCTCCGCGTCTGCGAGCACGCGATCCGCCGGGGCGTCTGGATTCGCCCTCTCGGCAATGTGCTGGTTCTCATGCCGCCGCTGTGCGTCTCGTTGGACCAGATCGATCGTCTCTGCGGAGCCGTCGACGAGGGCATTCGGGCGACGATCTCCCAAGGGCAATCCGAGCCGCGACCGTGAGGGAGCGGTGGCATGCCTGTCGATTCACCACCGCTCCCTCACGGTCGCGGCTCGGTTTTTTCAGGGCAGTTTTTCATGGTAGCCGCGTGGTTCTGGCATTTTTTCCCAGCCGGCGGAAGAATCATTGCCGTCGGAGCAACCCTCGTCAGCCTCTTTTCCCGTTTTTTCAGTCACGCGGCGGGCAGCGAAAAGTCAACGTCGTCATACCCGTCGTCTGGGCGTATATCCCAGTATCCTATGGTTGTTGGGATATCGTCGCGTTTCCCAAAGCGAACGGACGTTGTGTTGGCGTCGTCGATCGACGTGCGTTTTCTAGATTAAACCAAAAGAGATGATTCTCGACATGCGCCGGATCAGCCCGTCCTTGACCACGAAACTGTGGATTGGAGTTGGCGGGATCGTCGTCTTTCTTGTGGCGAGCCTGATGGGGTATCAATACGCCACCACCGCGACCAGCCTCGCGTTTAAGCAGTTGTTGCGGACCGAAGTAGCCATGGACGGCGACATCACGCGGGCCGAGGCGTCCATGTTGCATTGCCGCCGCGCGGAGAAAGACTTTCTCCTGGAGCGAGATCTTTCGCGAGTGGCCGCGTTCGACGAGAAACTTGGGCAACTGATCGCTCGATGCCGGTCTCTTCAAGCCGCGGCCGACGCGGCCGGCTACGCGGACATGGCCGAGGAAATGGCGTCGGCGGTCGGACGTGCGTCCGCCTATGGAGAAGCGTTTCATCGGGTCGTCGCCTCGCGGCGGAAGTGCGGGCTGTCCTACAACACGGGTCTGCAAGGACGCCTCCGCGAAGCGTTTCAACGATCGGAAATCGCGCTGGGCGAACACGCCCTGGACGATCTGAACCAAGCGTTGTCCGAACTCCGCGAATGGGAAAAAGACTATCTGCGCGATCCGACCGTCAAGCACGGCCAAGCATGGCGGGAGGCGGCCGAGGCGATGCGGGAAACGATGGCCGTTAGTTCATGCGAAAGAAACACCCGCGAGAGTCTCGAACGGGACCTTACTCATTATCAAGAACTTCAGCAGCGGTACATGGCCGCCCGATCGCGCGACGCGACCGGCGGCGCCAATCGTGTCGCGGGAATCGGCTCCATCACGGATCAAATCGACGCCGCCCTGGACGACATGGACCGTCGAATCGACGCCGCGAATATAAGTCACGTCGAACGAATTCTCCCTGTGTTGCGAGGCTGCGAGAAGGATTATTTGCTGCGGGGAGAAAGCCGATACGCCCGATGCGTTTACGAAGCTCTCGACCAACTTCTGGCGGCCATTAAGGCGTCGAAGGCCGATCCGAAGTCGCTCGAACGGGCTCGGCTCGAGGTGCTGGGATACAAGTCGATCTTCGACGAAATGGTGGAGGAATACCAGACGCTCGCGGCCGAACTCCGAACGACGAAGGACGCCGTTCACCAACTCGAACCCATCATGCAGGGCCTGACCGCTCGCGTGGCCAAATTGACGGCGGAGAAGACCCGTCTCGTCGAAAGGCGAGCGAGGTTCCTGAGCCACGCGGCCATGTTCGCGGGCATTATCAGCGGGCTGTTGGCCGTCGTGCTGGCAATGGTCCTTCCGCCGGCCGTTGTCGCGCCGATTCGAAAATGCACCGAGTTTGCCCAAGCCGTCGCCCAAGGCGACCTCGGCGGACGCCTCGAAGTCCGGCGCGAGGACGAAATGGGACGACTGGCCGCCGCCTTGAACCAAATGGCCGGCGACCTCGGCCGGATGATGCAGGGCATCCGCGACGCCGCGGCCCGCAAAAAAGCCGCCGAAACCGAACGGGCCGAGCAAAAACGTCTTCAGGCCGAAGCCGAGCAGCGGATCGCCGTCGACGCCGCGCGGCTCCAGCATGAACAAACCGAAGCGGATCACCGGCGCGAGCGGGAAGCGGCCGAACAAGAACGCCTCCGCGCGGCCGAACAGCAGCGACAGGCCCAGGTGCTCCGCCGCAAGGTGGATCGCCTGTTGGAAGTCGTCGCCGCGGCGGCCGAGGGCAATCTGACCGGCGAAATCACGGTCGAAGGCAACGAGCCCGTCGACGAATTGGCCGCCGGGCTGCGGCGCACTTTCCAGGAATTGGCCCGGATCATCGCCGAAGTGACCGAAAGCACCGAGCAGTTCACCGAAGGCTCGTACATGATCGCCCAGAGCACGCAGAACCTCGCGTTGGGGGCCCAGAGCCAGAGCGTCAATCTCAAGCAGATGAACGCCTCGATCGCGGAACTGGCCCGATCGATCGAAGCGGTCAAGGAAAACTCCTCGAACGCCGACCATGTCGCCCGGCAAACGATGGCCCTGGCCGAGGAAGGCGGCCGCGCCGTCCAGAAGTCGGCCGAAGCCATGGAACTCATGCGTCACAGCTCGAAGCAAATCGGCGAGATCATTCAGGTCATCTCCGACATCGCCGACCAGACCAACCTGTTGGCCCTGAACGCCGCGATCGAGGCGGCCCGCGCCGGTCAGCACGGACTTGGTTTCGCGGTGGTGGCCGACGAGGTCCGCAAACTGGCCGAGCGATCGAACCAGGCCACGGACGAAATCGCCCGGCTCATCCGCGAATCGACCCGGCGCGTCGAGGAAGGCGCCGCGCTGAGCGACCAGACGGGCAAGTCGCTCAAGCGGATCATCGCCGGCGTGGAAACCACGGCCCAAGGCATCAGCCAGATCGCCCAACTCACCGTCGGCCAGGCCACGATCGCCGCCGAAGTCTCGACCGCCGTGGCCGGCGTCAGCAAAATTACTGAACAGGTCACGGCTGGAAGCGAAGAAATGGCCGCCAGCAGCGAACAGCTCGGCGCCAACGCCGACCGTCTGAAAACGGTCATCTCGCGATTCCGGATCTAGGCGATTCTTGCTGGAAATACACGGCATTCTCGTGCCTGACGTCTTGTCAAACCGGCGTCCATGCCGACAATAGCAAGTGGTAGTGGTAGGTCAGGCTGTGCCTGACAAAAATAATTACATCCACCCCGTTCTTCCACGATGACCGCACCGCCCACGCTTCTTTCCACTTCCTCCTCCGCCGGCTGCTGGCACGATCTGGCCGATCGCGTGTTGGACGGCCACGCGCTGGACGCCGCCGAAGGTCTCTCGATCCTCCAGGCCGACGACGTCGAGTTGCTCGACCTGCTCGCCGCCGGCTATCGGGTCCGCCACCGCTGGTGCGGCAACCGCATGCACTTGAACTTTCTGGTCAACGCGCGAAGCGGCGCGTGCGGCGAGGATTGCGGTTATTGCAGCCAGTCGCGCACAAGCCGCGCCGAGATCACGCGCCACGCAATGCTTTCGCCCGACGACCTGCTGGCCGGCGCGGCCCAGGCGGCCGAGTTCGGAGCCAAAACCTATTGCATCGTCACGTCCGGCCGAGCGCCGTTGGAGGCGGACCTCGCGGCGATCGAACAGGTCGTGCCCCGCATCAAGGCGGCCCATTCACTCAAGGTTTGTGTTTCGCCCGGCCTGCTCACCGAAGATCAAGCCGCGCGGCTCAAGCAGTGCGGCGTCGATCGAGTGAACCACAACTTGAACACGAGCGAGCGGTTTTATCCGAAAATCTGCACGACCCACGCGTACCAACAGCGACTCGACACGTTGGCCGCCGTGCGACGCGCGGGCCTGGAGATCTGCTCGGGCGGAATCGTCGGCTTGGGCGAGTCGCCCGAGGACGTGGTCGAGCTCGCGCTGAGGCTCGGCCGATTGAAGGTCGAGGCCCTGCCGGTCAACTTTCTCATACGCATCCCGGGCATCCGTTTGGAACACGTCGATTGTCTCACACCGCGTTACTGCCTGAAGGCGCTCGTCCTGTTTCGCATGGCCAACCCGCCATGCGAGTTGCGAATCGCCGGCGGACGCGAACAAAACCTCCGCGGCTTGCAACCGCTGGGCCTGTTCGTGGCCAATTCGATTTTCCTGGGCGATTACCTGACCACCAAGGGCCAACCGCCCAGCGCGGATTACGAGATGATTGAAGCCCTCGGCTTCGAACCGGTCCTCGATGGAGCGCGTTGATTCAATTTTCACCACGGAGGGCACGGAGATTTTTTTATGGAACCACGAATGAACACAACTGTAGGTCAGGCTGTGCCTGACGAAAATCAAAATCAACCCACGGACTTGTCAGGCACAGCCTGACCTACGGTTCTACTGCCCCCTCCGTGCCTCCGTGGTGAAAAAAGGAGATTTTGTGAGTCGTTCGTCGAACCAAGACGTCTCCGAGCTGATTCGCAAGGCCCGCGCGGGCGACCCGGCGTGCCGCGACGCCCTGTTCGCCCTGTGCCGCAGCTACCTGGGCGTGGTGGCCGGCGCGCAGATCGAAACGTGGCTCCGCGCGAAGGTTGATGCCTCGGACGTGGTGCAGCAGACGATGCTCGAGGCTCATCGCGATTTCGCCCGTTTCGACGGTCAATCGGAGAAGGAGTGGCTCGGCTGGCTCCGCGGGATTCTCAAGCACAATCTGGCCGATTTCGTCCGCTGTTATCGCGGGACGGCCAAACGTCAGGCACGGCGCGAGGTCCGCTGGCGCGATCCGGCGGCGAGCACGTTCGCGCACGGCGTGCCCGAGCCGGCCGCCCCCGGCGCGACGCCGAGCCAGGAAGTGGTCCGCATGGACAACGAACTCCGCGTGGCCGCCGCCCTGGCCGAACTGCCCGAGGACTACCGCGAGGTGATCGCCCTGCGCAACTTCCAGCGACTCCCCTTCGCCGAAGTGGCCGAGCGCATGAACCGCTCGCGTCCCGCGGCGCAGATGCTCTGGATGCGTGCATTGGCAAAGCTGGAGGAGGCGTTGGAGGGCGAGGGAATTGAAATCTGAAATCTGAAATCTGAGATTTGAAATCGCAGGATTGTTTTCATGTCGGAAAAACCGTCGGACGACATACTCTTTGCGTTGCTGAACGATTACCTCGACCGCCTGCACGCGGGCGAGTCGATCGATCGCGATCGCGTCGTCCGCGAGCATCCGGAGTTGGGTTCCGCGCTGGAATGCCTTCACGTGCTCGAGGGTTTCGTCCGCGATCTGCCCGACGAGGCGGATTTTCCGCCGTTGTTGGACGACGACCCGTTGGCCGACGACCTTTC
>DATECS010000278.1:0-4842 GCA_035286785.1 Thermoguttaceae bacterium
GTGGTTGATTAGCACCCCGAGCACCACTGCAATGCACCTGTGTGGGTGGGGCTCAAGGAATGCTCGTTTTCCCGAGAGTTTTTGATATTTGGTTTGTGAAGATGTGGGTATTTGTGGGTAAAGACAAGGTCGTGACCCGGCGAGAAAAATTGCCGGGTCACGACCCGGCCTACGATTGTGACCCCAAAAAAGAGCTGATTTCAACCGTCCAATTCGAAGGAAGATACATACGGACTATTCCGTCAGGCACAGCCTGACCTACATTGTCAAAATCGAAGGAAACAATGAAACAGCATAGCCCCTCGTACAGCGTCACGTTGCGTCTGCGTTATTCGAACGCGGTCGGCCGTCTTGCGGAAATTGCCTCCGCGATCGCCCGGGCAGACGGCCTGCTCGGTACGATTGACGTCATCCAATCGGACCGGAAGATGATGGTCCGCGACGTGACGTTCCAGGCCCGCGACGCGGAACATGCCCGGCGAATTGGCGACGCGGTCGCCGCATTGGCCGGCGTCGAAGTCGTCGAGCAAGCCGACCGCACCTTCGCCATGCACGTCGGCGGAAAGATCGAGACATGCCCGAGGGTTCCGCTGGCCGATCAGGACGACCTGTCGATGGCCTACACGCCGGGCGTGGCCCGGGTCTGCCGCGAGATTGCCGCCCGGCCCGAGGCCTCGTTCGCCTACACGATCCGCGCGAACACCGTGGCGGTGGTGAGCGACGGATCGGCCGTTTTGGGGCTGGGCAACATCGGACCCGAGGCGGCCATGCCGGTCATGGAGGGCAAGGCAGTGCTGTTCAAGGTGTTCGGCGGGGTGAACGCCTTTCCGATCTGCCTGGCCACGCAGGATCCCGACGAGATTGTTCGGACGGTGAAGCTGTTGGCGCCCACGTTCGGCGGGATCAACCTCGAGGACATTTCGTCGCCGCGTTGCGTCGAGATCGAACAGCGTCTGATCGAGGAGCTTGAGATTCCGGTGTTCCACGACGACCAGCACGGGACGGCGGTCGTTGTGCTGGCCGCGCTGACCAACGCCCTGAAGGTGGTCGGCAAGACGATGGAGAACATCCGCATTACGATCAGCGGCGCGGGCGCGGCCGGCGCGGCGATCACGCGACTGCTCCAACAGGTCGGGGTGCGTCACGTCGTGGTGTGCGACCGCTCGGGCACGATCTACCGAGGGCGCGACGGCAATATGAACGTGGTGAAGCAATGGCTTGCCGAGAACACGAATCCCGAGCAGGTCCGCGGCACGCTCGGCGACGCGATGAAAGGGGCCGATGTTTTTATCGGTGTGTCGAGCGCCGACGTGCTCACCGAGGACGACGTGCGGAGCATGGCCCCCGACGCCGTCGTGTTCGCCCTGGCCAATCCCGACCCGGAGATCGACCCCGCGCTGGCGGCGAAGTACGCGAGGGTCGTGGCCACGGGCCGTTCGGACTATCCGAACCAGATCAACAACGTGCTGTGCTTTCCGGGGCTGTTCCGCGGGGTGTTCGAGGTTCGGGCCCGACGAATCACCGACCGGATGAAGATTGCGGCGGCGCTGGCGATCGCCGAGGTGGTTTCATCCGACGAACTGACCGCCGATCATATCATCCCCAGCGTATTCGATCGGCGCGTAGGGGAGGCGGTTGCGCGGGCGGTGGCCGCGGCGGCGGAGTAATGTTCGTAGTTCCGCCTTTAGGCGGCCTCTGATCGTTGAACCGATACGCCAATTCGCCGCCTGAAGGCGGGACTACGAACGGGGCTACGAACCGGTGACGAACTCGGGCTCAACCAATTGTGGGATGACACCGGCCTGGTGGCCGCGGCGGAGGAGTTCGGCGATGGCCGCTCGGCCGCGGGGGCCGAAATCGAGGGTCCAGTCGTTGACGTACATGCCGACGAAGCGGTCGGCTTTGCGCGGGTCGAGTCCGCGGCCGAAGCCCATCGCGTAATCCAGGGCCTCCTTCCGGTGATCCAGAGCGTATTGGATGCTCTCCTTCAGCAGCCGGTTGACGTCGCGGATCACCCGCGGGCCGAGGTCGCGGCGCACCGCGTTGGCCCCCAGAGGCAGCGGCAGGTCCGTCTCGTCCCTCCACCACCGACCCGTGTCGACCACCAAGGCGAGTCCCTGGTCGGCGTAGGTGAGCTGGCCCTCGTGGATCACCAGGCCGGCGGCGATGGGCTGGTTGCGATAGGATCCGGAGGCCACGACGTCGAGAATCTGGTCGAAGGGGACGACGACGTGGGGGAAGTCGCTGCCCAGGCACAGCCGCAGCGCCAAGTAGCCGGTCGTCAGTGTGCCGGGCACGGCGATCGTTTGTCCGGCTAAATCGTCGAGAGAACATTTCTCGCGGGCGACCAGCATGGGCCCATAGCCGTCGCCCATGCTCGCCCCGCAGGGGCATAGCATGTAGATCTCGGCCAAGTGGGCGTAGGCATGCAGACTGACGGCCGTCAGTTCCAGCTCGCCCGAGAAGGCACGGCGGTTGAGCGTTTCGATGTCGACGAGTTCGTGGACAAAGCGGTAGGGCCCAGTGTCCAGCTTGTCCTTGGCCAGGGCGTAGAACATGAAGGCGTCGTCGGGGTCGGGACTGTGGCCGACGTGGATGACGTGTTTGGCGTGAGTCATAAGCAAAATCTCGCGAAGGTGCGTGGCGTTATTGTCGCGCGCGAAAGGCTCGACGGGAAGGGGGGCGGAATGTCAATCCGAAGCGCAACGGGCTGCATGGTGGGGCGATGATCGGCCTTGACGTTTGGTGAAAGGTCGTGCCGCTTTTGAGGCCGATCATCGCCTCACCCTACATTTCCGATCATCGCCCCACCCTACATTTCTCACGGATGCTTGCTTTTGGCCGGCGAGTGCATCCAATGGGGCGGTTTGGTCGGTTCGGGCGTGGCGGCGGGCAGGGTGAAGAAAAACGTCGTGCCTTGACCCGGTTGCGACTCAATCCAAATTTGTCCTTGGTACGACCGGATGATCTTGCGGACGATCGTCAGGCCCGCGCCGGTGCCCTCGAATTCCTTCCGTCCGTGGAGCCGGCGAAACAGTTCAAAAACGGTTTCGTGGTGCTCGGGCGGAATGCCGATGCCGTTGTCGCGGACGTAGATCGTGCATGGCTGATGGGCGACCGTGCCGATCTCGACCAGCGGCCGTTTGCTCCGGTTGTACTTCAGGCTGTTGGAAATCAAATTGGTGAAAACCATGCCCAACAAGACGGGATGGCCGTGAACGGTGGGCAACGGGCCCTTGACGCGGACGGTGGCGCCGCGCCGATCGAGCACGGCGCGAAACGCCGCGACCTGGCCGTCGACCACCTCGGTCAGATCGACGTGGACGACTGAACGGCGCACCCGGCCGACGCGATAGAACGTCAAAAGGTCGCTGATTTGGGTTTCCAATCGGCCGCACATCGTCATGATCGCGCGGAGGCGATTCACGCCCTCGCGGTCGATGCAATGCTTGTAGTCGTCGGCGAACAGTTCGCAATAGGCGCGGATTCCGCGTAGAGGCTCCTTCAAGTCGTGCGAGGCGACGTAAATCACGTCGTCCAACTCGCGGTTCATGACGTCGAGTTCCTTGGCCCGGGCGCGGAGCTCGACGGCTTTTCGTTGCGTGCCTGACCGGGTTTTCTGAAAGATCCGAAGTCGTTGGCGCAGCTCGACGTCGATCTGTTTTCGGGCCACGGCGTGGCGGATGGCGCGGACCAGCGCGGCCTCGTCCAGATCGCTTCGGGGAATCCAGTCCTGGGCCCCTTGTCGAATCGCGGCGGGCGCCAGCGAGTCGTCATCGCCCAGGATGACGACCGGCGCGTCGGCGGCAGCCGAAAGAAGCCGCACCAGTCCCGCGGGCCCGGCCGTCTCGTCCGTATCAAAATCGAAGAGCATCACGTCGAACTTTCGCGATGCTTCGAGCAATCGGAGGGCGTCGGCCATGGACCGTGCCCTGGTCAGATCGAAGCGCGGCGAGCGTTCCACGGCCCCACGGCGCGCGTTCTCCAACAGCGTCTCGACAAGGCTTGTGTCGGACGACCCGGCGTGGATCAACAGGATGCGGATCATTTCGATCGCGGCTTGGCGGCGCAAGGTGAGGTTTCCTTGATAGTACGACGTCCATGCTCATCACGTTCCGCGTGACGTCTTGAATGACTCATTGGAGACGTGATTTTGAACCTCACGCGGAGCGCGAGGAGTACGTCTATTTCTATTTTCGGCGCAAACCGGCAAAGATGGCCAAGATGGCCGGATTGTGACCGGAGCGGCGGTTTGTAGCGGATTTGCGGCCCCCTAGCAGCTTGTTGAAAAAGGGGGACAGGCACCTCACGGCGATCGTTTTTCGTGGTGTTCGCACGGTCAGTTCGGAGCCAGTCCCCCTTTTTCAACGGTCCCCTAGCCATAACCCAATTGACGCAATTCGTCCTCGTCGAGCCCATGATGATGGGCCAATTCGTGGAGGATGGTGATGCGGATCTGGCGGCGGAGTTCGGCGATGGAGATTCGGCCGCCGGTCCCTCGGGCGGCCGCCAAAATGCCTTCGCGGTAGATGGTGACCACGTCGGGCAAGTTCCCGGATTGGCTGACGCTTCGCTCGGTGAGGGGGATGCCCGTATAGAGGCCGCAAAGTTCGTCGCGGCGTCGAATTCCGGTTTCTCGCAGAACCTCGCGCGAGGGATAGTCCTCGACGTGGAGGGGGACTCTTTCGATCAGCTCGTGGACCATGTGGGGAAGCTCTTCGAGCACTTGTTCGAGGAGGTCGTCAAAGTGGCGGCGATGGCGTGGATCCATAAAAATCATGATCGACCCGAGTGGACGCACACTTCAGGAAACCGCAGTCCGCTTTGCGGGCTGTAGCGATC
>DATECS010000279.1:0-6999 GCA_035286785.1 Thermoguttaceae bacterium
CGCGGCTCGGATTTGAATGGTCGCGGCTTGGTTTTTCTCCATAGTGGCTCGGTTTTCTTCGGGCACGGCTCGTTTTTCACGGGTTCTTTTTGAGCTTGTCGGAAACGTAGGGCTCGGGGTATAAAGAACGTGGCACAGTACCCAAGGATAGGGGTGCGCAGGCCTAGCGCGGGGTATCAGGAGGATACGTATGGTTGCCCAATCTCTTCATTCAACTCGGCTGTTTCTTTCCCACCATCGTCGATGGGCGATGGTTGTCTGTGTCGTGGCGATTTTTGGTTCCGCCGTAGTCGCTTTTGGCCAAGGCGAAGCGGCGACTCGCCCGACGGCCGAGACTCCGACCGTCGAAATGGTGCAGCAGCGGCTCAAGCAGGTCGAGGCCTCGACGACGCTGGACGAAGAGGCCAAGGGCAAGGTCCGCGAGACGCTTCAGCAGACGCTCAAGGACTTGGAATCGGCCGCCGGTTGGGCCGCGTCGGCCGGACGGTACGAGCAAATGACCAAGGCGGTGCCCGACGAACTTGAAAAAACGAAGACGGCGCTCGCCGCGTTGCCGTGCGAATCGGAGGTCTCCGTTCCCGAGGCCGGGTTGACGCAACTTGAACAGGATCTGTCGGAAAAAACGGCCGCGCTGAAGACGCAAAAGGACGAACTGGCCGAACTCGAAGCCGAACCCAAGCATCGGGCCGACCGCCGCGCGAAGCTCCCCAAGCTGCTGGTGACGCTCCGCGAGCAGTTGGCCGAGACGGACCAGCAGCTTCAGGCGAGCCCGGCGAATGCCACGCCCTCCGAGATTGAACTGGCCCGGCGTTGGTCGCTGTTGGCGCGGCGTCAGACGCTGCAAAACGAATTGCAGTCTTATGAAAAGGAGCTCGACGCTTACGAAAAACGGGTCGAGTTGCTGCCGCTGCGTCGCGACCTGGTGGCCGGGCGGATCGCCGCGGCCACGCGGGAAATCGCCGCGTGGCGCGAGGCGGTCGATCGCCGGCGCCGCGAGGAAGCCGACGCCCAGGTCCATCACGCCCAAGCGGCGGCGGCCCAGGCCCATCCGGCCATCGCCGATCTGACCGCGCGCAACGCCCAATGGGCCAACCGCAGGCAGGAATTGTCGAAGTTGATCGTCGACACGGGCCGGAATCTCGATGCGACCCGGGCAACCCTTTCCTCGCTCCAGGACCAGGTCAAGCGGACGAAGGAGAAGGTCGACTTGGTCGGTCAGACGAGCACGATCGGCCAATTGCTCCGTAACCAACGCGAGAACTTGCGCGATCTGCGGGCCCATCGCAAGGCGATCAAAAACCGCCAATCGACGATCGGCGAATGTCAATTGGAGCTGCTCGAGGCCGAGGACCGGCGTTCGGAACTGTCGAATCTCGACGCGGAAATCCGCAACCATCTCAAGGCGACCGGCCAAGACGGCCGCGGCGCCGTGCGATGGGAACTCGAAGCCGCCGCGCGCGAGGCGCTCGAAACCGAGAAGGACTACGTCGACAAACAGATCGTCGATTTGAAGAGCTATTTTGAAAAACTGGTCGACCTGGCCGTGGCCGAGGAGCAACTGACCAAGGAGGCCAACGAATACGCCAAGTACATCGATGAACGGGTACTGTGGATCCACAGCACGTCGGCCTTGAACATTTCGTCGGCGGGCCAGATTGCGGGAGCCGCCTCTTGGCTGAGCCGGCCCGAGGCGTGGCTCCGCATGGGTAGTGAGTTGGCGAGTGACGCCATAAGCCGGCCAATTCCCGCCGTGGTGGCCGTGCTGGTTTTTGGACCACTGGTCTGGAACCAACGCCGACTCCGCCGAAAAGCGTCGGAAATCGGGGCGGCGGCCGGCAAGGCCACCTGTTCGAGCATCATGCCGACGCTCGAAGCCGTCGTGGTCACGATCCTGCTCAGCGCGGTGATGCCCGGCGCGTGGTGTTATATCGCTTGGCGGCTGAACGTGGCGGGCGGCGCGTCGGACTTGACCGAGGCGGTGGCCGTGGGGCTGGCTTTCACGGCGGGCATCTATCTGGTGCTCGACCTGATGCAGCAGATGTGCCGGCCCGGCGGGCTGTCGGAAGCCCATTTTGATTGGCCCGTGGCGTCGCTGAAACCGGTGCGCAAGTACATGCGGATCGCCAAGGCGGCCGTTTTGCCGTGCGTGTTCGTAACGGTCACGATGGCCTCGCAGTCGAACAATCAATGGGGTGACTCGCTCGGGCGGCTGGGGTTCGTGGCGGCGATGATTGCCTGCGCGGTTCTCGTGCAGCAGGCATTGCGTTATTCGGGTGCCGTCTATCAGGCGATGTTGGCCGCCCATCACGACGGTTGGACCGATCGGCTGCGGCTGCTCTGGTATCCGCTGACCGTGTGCGTTCCGTTGGCGTTGGCCGCGTTGGCCGCGACCGGCTATTACTACACGGCCCAGCAGTTGGCCGGACGCATGGTGGCCAGCGTGTGTATCCTGTTCGGACTGATCTTCTTGCGAAGCCTGCTGCTGCGGTGGATTTTGGTCAACCGGCGCAAGTTGGCGATGGAACAGGCCCGGGCACGTCGCGCGGCGGCCGGCGCCGACACGAAAACGGCTGAAGAAAACACGGGCGTTTCCGACATTCCCACGGCGGCCCAGCCGGTATTAGACTTGGCCACGATCAATGTTCAGACACGCTACTTGGTGAAACACTCGCTGGCGCTGGCCGGATTTCTCGGCATTTGGGTGGTTTGGGTCGATGTATTGCCGGCGCTGCGCATTTTTGATCAGGTTCCATTGTGGAGTTCAGCCGGCCAGGCCGAGCCGACGAGCCTCGCCGATCTGTTTTTGGCCATGCTGACGTTCGCCACGGCGGCGGTGGCCGTCCGGAACGCGCCGGCTCTGCTCGAATTGACCTTGTTGCAAAAATCCAAGCTGGACGCCAGTTTTCGCTATACGATCGCCGCCATTTCGCGCTACGTCATCATCGTCGTCGGCCTGTTGGTCGGCTGCCACGTCCTGGGGCTCACCTGGGGCACCGTCCAGTGGCTCGTCGCCGCGGTGAGCGTCGGATTGGGCTTCGGGTTGCAGGAAATCTTCGCCAATTTCGTCTCGGGCATCATCATTTTGTTCGAGCGGCCGGTTCGTGTGGGCGACGTCGTGACCATTGCCGACATCACGGGCGTTGTCTCGCGGATTCGCATGAGAGCCACGACCATCACCAACTGGGACCGCCAGGAATTCATCGTTCCAAACAAGGAATTCATCACCGGGCGGTTGTTGAACTGGACGTTGAGCGATCAGGTGAACCGCGTGGTGCTCAACGTGGGAATCGCTTACGGCTCGGACACGCGGCTGGCCACGGAGTTGCTCACCCGAATCGTCCGCGAGCATCCGCTGATCCTCGACGAGCCGGCCCCTCGCGTGACGTTCGAAAAATTCGGCGACAGCTCGCTCAATTACGTCGTGCGATGCTTCCTGCCCGACATGGACAAGCGGCTCCAAGTGATCCACGACCTGCACACGAGCATCGACTGCGCCTTCCGCGAGGCGGGCATCGAAATCGCCTTCCCACAGCAGGACATCCACATCCGCTCGGTCAATGCCGACGTCGATTCGTTCCGCCAACCGCCCGTCGGCCGCCGCC
Organism: Thermoguttaceae bacterium; assembly: GCA_035286785.1. Lineage (GTDB taxonomy): Bacteria > Planctomycetota > Planctomycetia > Pirellulales > Thermoguttaceae > UBA11386. The sequence continues at coordinate 3,603 of DATECS010000279.1, forward strand.
CAGGCCTGGTTCACGACGACGGCGACGAACACGGCGAGAGCCGACAAGTCGCGTAAGGTAGTAAGGTAGGTCAGGCTGTGCCTGACAAATACAGGTTCTGTCTTGTATGCCTGATGGTGTGCGTCCAGACGCGGGGACGCAAAAAAATTAATGAAGCTTCGTGTCTCCGCTTCATGTTTCTCCAATTCTCTGCGTCTTTGCGACTTGGCGTCTTTGCGTTTCCTTCTTTTTTTAACGCAAAGACGCGAAGGCGCACCCTACCTTGGAAGGAGGGCCCGAAGGCACTGGCCACCTAGGCGACGGGCGCGGCGATACCAACGCCGCGCGGGGGGATGAAGGTGATGCTCGGGGATTCGGCGAGTCAGACGGGTCAATCGCCTGAGGGAATCGGTACCCGACTGTCGGGAGTCAGGCCGTAGACCGCCGGGCGAAAACAGGATTCGCGGGTCGTGAGATGCTTGGCTGCCCGTGGCACACGAGCCGAGCCGGTCGGTCCACCAGCTTCGCGGCGGCCAGCTTGGGGACATTCCCATCAACGCCGACCCGTCGAGGCCGGGCGAAGGAACCTCGGGCCAAGCCGACGGCTCGCCCACCAGCCATAGTTCGCGTTTCAGAGACGAGTCGCGCGGGCTCGGAAGCTGAGCAAGAAGCGTCACGGGACGGTCGGGAAAAAGGGTTTTTAAGTAGGGGCCAATCTGCCCGATTTCCCGGCGAATCTGCTCCACGCCGGCCCCTTCTTCGGCAGGGTCTGGATGCTCGATGAACAACCGCCGGCTCATGGCTCCCAGGATGGTCAGGAAGGCCCGATGGTCGGCCATCCAATGGAGCACGGCCAGGCACAGCACGGCGTCGAAGCGCTGGCCGACTGTCTGAAACTGACGGGCCATGCCCACCCCGGCGCGGGCGGTGAGCAGACAAATCCGCGTGGCCTGATTCGATTCGAGCACTCGGCGTTGGACGGCGGCCGAACGGTCGTCGGCCTCGACACTGGCGACGACCACCTCGAGCGAGTGGTCGCAGAGTTGCAGACCGAACCACCCGAAGTTCGACCCCACGTCAAGCACCGTGCCGGCCCGGGGCAGATGGGGAAGCATGGCGTCCCACGCGCCCCGGCAGTCGCGCGAACCAGGGTAGGCGACTTGGCCGTTGAGAATCACGTCCTGATAGACGGCGAGACCATGCAACCAGGAAGGCTTGGACAACGTGGACATGGGAGCAATTCTCGCGGAAAACGTAGGGTGCGTGCTTGCACGCACCAAAGCAGCGTGTGGGACATGGTGGGGCGATCGAAGCTCGATGAGGTTGATATGGTGTGGATGCCTTTTCGCTCGCTTCGATCGCCCCACCCTACGTCTTCTTGCACGCACCTTCGGCCGGACAGGAATGGTGCGTGCAAGCACGCACCCTACCTGTCATCCCACGCGTTCCTTGGCCGTCTGTTGCACACCCAGGATATGCTGCCGCAGCCGGTCGAATTCGTCGTGGTTGGCGAAGTGGATCACGAGTTTGCCGCGGCCCCTGGCGCTGTGGGTCAGTTTGACTTTCATGCCCAAGCCGGCGCGGAATTCCTGTTCCAGGGCCGACGTCTGCTCGCTCTGCGGACGGGGGCTCGTCGTGCCACCCACGCGGCCGGCTACCGAAAGCGGCTCGCGGTCTTCCTGGTCGATCGTTTCCTGGACCAGATGCTCGATCGCGCGGACGCTCAGGCCCTCGCGTTCGACCCGCCGAGCGAACTCGATCTGACGCGCTTCATCGCCCAGCGGCAGCAACGCCCGGGCGTGGCCTTGCGTGATCTTGCCGACACGTACCGCGGCCTGGACTGGCTCTGGCAGTTCGAGCAGACGGATCAAATTGGCAATCGTCGAGCGGTCGAGCTTCAGTCGTTTAGCCAGTTCTTCCTGGGTACAGCCAACCGACTGAAGGTATTGCTTGAACGAGGCCGCTTTCTCCATCGCGTTGAGGTCTTTGCGCTGGAGATTTTCGACCAGCGCCAGCTCGGTCATCTGACGGTCGCCCGCCTCGACCACCTTGACGGGCACCTCGCGCCAACCGGCCGCCTGGGCCGCGCGGAGCCGCCGCTCGCCGGCGATCAACTGATAGGCTTCGTCCACTCGGCGAACCAACAGCGGCTGGAGCAGCCCGTGCTCCTCGATGCTCTGCGAGAGCTGGGCCAGCTCCTCGGGCGAAAAATCCTTGCGCGGCTGAAAGGGATTGGTTTCGATCAGGTGGATGTCCACGTGCAGCAGCGTGGCTGTGCCGTCGGGAAACGTGCCGACGTTGCTAGGCGAGTCGCCGGGGACAGTCGGGCCATCGAACACATGGGCGAAGCTGGGTTCGTCGGCATTGCCGGACTCTCCGTCATCGTCGCCCGACGAGTCGTCCGTCGGCCAGGCCGTTTCCGGTGAAACGTCGGCGTCGGTCGGTTCGACCGAGTCAACGCGTCGCGGAACCAGGCCGCCGCCGTGCGACTGGTTCACCATGATCGGCGTGACCGTTTCGCGGTCGTCGTCCGACGCGAAGTCGTCCTCGGGATCGTGAATCTGTGGCCGTCCCAGGCTCGGCCCGCGTCCCAGCAGCGCTTCGAGCCCCCGTCCGAGTCGTCGTTGCTTACTCAACTTCCAGTACCTCCATGCAAAGCTCGACGTAGGCATAGGCCCCACGCGAGCGGGGTGCGTAGTCGATGACTGATTTTCCATGACTGGGCGATTCGCTCACCGCCACGTCGCGCGGGACGACGGTGGCAAAGACGATCTCGCCGAAAAACTCCCGGACCTCCGCCTCGACCTCGCGGGTCAGTTCGAGCGTGTGGTCGTACATCGTCAGCACGATTCCGCCGAACTCCAGCTTGTGGTCCCGCCGTTCGATCACCTCGCGGATCATGTCGATCATCTGTGCCAGCCCCTCCATGGCGAAGTACTCGCACTGGATCGGCATGAGCACTTCGGTCGAACTGGCCAGGGCCGTTTGGGTCAGTTGGCCCAACGACGGAGGGCAGTCGATCAGCACGTAGTCGTAGCCCGTGATCCCGCCGCGAAGATAGGCCCCCAGCCGCTCGGCCTGTTGCGGATCGTTTCGGGTCAGCGTCTCCAGGTCGCGGAACGCCCGGCTGCCGGGCAGCAGATCGAGCCGCGGGCAATAGGTCGGCACCACCGTCTGGCGAAGCGGCACGGCGGCGACCAGCGGGTGCCGGTCGCTCGGCGCCACGCCCAGGCCGGTGGTGGCGTTGCACTGCGGGTCGAGATCGACCAAGAGCGTCCGGCCGCCGGATCGAGCCAGCGCGACCGCCAGATTGATCGAGGTGGTCGTCTTGCCGACACCCCCTTTCTGGTTGGCCACACAAAAGACGCGACCCACGGTAGGCCTCCATGCCTGGGGGAAGGGATTTTGGGATTTTGGG
>DATECS010000280.1:0-17685 GCA_035286785.1 Thermoguttaceae bacterium
GCGTGGGCAAAACGACAACCATCGCCAAGCTGGCCGCCAACTACCGGCTCCGACGCCGACAGAACGTGGGCCTGATCACCGTGGACACTTATCGCATCGCCGCGGTGGAGCAGTTGCGGACCTATGCCGACATCATCGATCTGCCCATGCAAGTCGTCTCGACGCCCCGCGAAATGCGCGAGGCCGTCGAACGGCTCTCGGGCCTTGACCTGATCCTGATGGACACGGCCGGCCGCAGCCCGCGCGACGAAATCAAAATCCAGGAGCTCAAGGCGTTCCTGGCCGAGGCCGGCGCGGACGAGGTCCATCTGGTCCTGAGCAGCATGGCCGGCGCGCGATGCCTCGCGCAGACCATCGAGCGGTTCGCCGCGGTGGGCACGACCGCCATGATCCTCACCAAGCTCGACGAAGCCCCGGGCCTGGGCAACCTGCTGCCGCTCTTGCAATCCAACGGCCTGCCGGTGAGCTACCTGACCAACGGCCAAAACGTGCCCGACGACATCGAAACGGCCGAACCCACGCGGCTGGCCAACCTGATCTTGTCCGAGAAAAACATGAACGAGGAGTGGTAAAGCGACGCGGTTCTCCGTAGGCCGGGTCTTGACCCGGCAAGAAGCATCGCCGGGTTACAACCCGGCCTACGGTCTGAGATTTGAAATTGATCCAATCCCCAATCCCTTTTCACACTTCACACTTTTTTTGCTTCACCCTTCCCATGCTCGACCAAGCCACTGAACTCCGCCAACTCGTCCGCCTTCGCTCGCGGCCGGTCGCGCCGCGCGTCGGCCCGAGCCTGATCGCCGTGACCGGCGGCAAGGGCGGCGTCGGCACCACCACCGTGGCCGTCCATCTGGCGGCGGCCCTGGCCCGGCAATCGGACCGCGTGTTGTTGGTCGACGCCGATCCCGACCGAACCGACGTCGCCACGCTCTGCGGACTCGCGCCCGCGATGGACCTGGCCGATCTGGTCGTCGGCCGTCGCGCGCTGGACGAAGTGGCCGTGCCCGGTCCCGAGGGAATTCTCGTGGTATCCGGCGCCCAGCCGACGGCGACCGACGGACCGGCGATCGAACGTTTTCACGCCCATTGGCTCGCCGCGGCGCGCGACGCGGCCGACACATTCGACTGCGTCGTGGTCGACACGGGCAACGGCTCGTCGCGGTCGGTCAAAATGCTTTGGGAATCCGCCGAGGCGGTCCTGCTGGTCACGACGACCGAGCTGCCCTCGGTGCTTGACGCCTATGCCTCGATCAAAACGCTGGCCGATCGGGCCACGCCGCCGGCGATCCACACGCTGGTTAATCACACCGAAGAACCCGCCGCGGCCTACGACGTTCACGGGCGGCTTGCCCGGGCCGTGTGGCGTTTTTTGGGTTTTCATCTGGAAAGCGCCGGCCACCTGGGCGTTGCACCGGGTCCGTGGACGCCGGCCGATTCCGACTCGCCCCTGGCGAGCGACTTCGACCAACTGGCTCGAAGGCTGCGAGCCACCTTGCGGGAATCCACCCGAACGAAAGTGTAAAAACCTTAGCCTTAAAAAAAACGGTTCAACCCGGGAGACGCTTTGTCCGATAGTGGGATCACCGGCAACAGGCACCTGGCCGTCAAATTGCAGAAGATGGGTCGAGTTTAATCACCTTCTGCGGCGACGGCTCACCTCGCGGCACACCCCCGCCGGTATCCCGCCACCCAGCACCCTGGGCACGCACTTACGGCCGAGTTGCCGGCGTGCCCCGCGACGAATCTCGCCCGGCGGCCGACACGTGCCATCACGGAGGATTGCATGGCAACCACCACGCTTGCATCCGAAGACGTCGAACAGCTTTGGATCGAGTTCAAGAAGGACATCACGAGTCAAGAACTCCGGAACCGGCTGATCGAAATCTACTTGCCGTTGGTCAAGTACAACGGCGAGCGGATCTGGGCCCGGTTGCCCGACGGGGTTGAGTTGGACGATTTGGTCTCGGCCGGCGTCTTCGGACTGATGGACGCGATCGACGCTTTCGACATGACGCGGGGCGTGAAGTTCGAGACGTACTGTGTTCCCCGGATTCGCGGCGCGATGTTGGACGAGCTCCGCACGATGGATTGGGTGCCTCGGCTCGTCCGCTCGAAGGCCAGCAAGCTCAACGAGGCGATCAAGACGCTTCAGGCGCGGTTCGGCCGCGCGCCGAGCGAGGCGGAGTTGGCCCAGCACATGAGCATCAGCGTGGCCGAGCTGGAAAAAATGATCCTCGAAGCCAACGCGGTGAGTCTGATCAGCCTGAACAAGAAATGGTACGAGACGGACAGCTTCAAGGACGTCCGCGAGATCGACATCCTCGAAGACAAAAAAGGCGAGGATCCCACCCGCCGCGTCCAAAAAACCGACCTGATGCGGCTGGTCACCAAGGGCCTCAACCGCAGCGAACGGCTCATCATCATTCTCTATTACTACGAAGAGCTGACGATGAAGGAAATCGGCGCGACGCTCCATCTGAGTGAAAGCCGCGTGAGCCAGATGCACAGCTCCATCGTCGAGCGACTGCAAGGCCAACTGGGGTGGCGGCGACCGGAGTTCGGGGGCTGAATCGAGCGTTCGGCGTTATTCGGCTAGTACCGAGTCAGGCGAAATTTTCCCGGACGGGAATAAGATCCACTCTTCTTTTCCGAAAAAAGGTGCTCGTAACCTAAGAAAAGCCAAGAAATGCGCGATCGGGAATACAGCGAATCCCAAAAGTTACCTTTTGGGGGTGCATTTCAGGTTAGTTGTGCCTGGTGATCGTATCCGATTTGCGTGCCGAGCTTTCGTCTCTTTTGATTCTTTGCGATCTTCGCGCCTTTGCGGTAGACGGATTTTCCACCGCAAAGGCGCGAAGAACGCAAAGGATGAGTCAATCCAACCAATCCTTCTCCGCCAGCCGCGTCGGCGCGTATTCCTCGGTCACGTAGCTGATGTCCTTGCTGATGAGCGATTCGACTTCGAGCTTAAACCCGTTTTCGATCATCTGCGCGATTTCTTTCTGCCACGGCTTTTTGTTGACGAACCACGGGTAGCTCGCGATCTGTTTCGCCCGGCGGCGGTCCGTGTCGCTCAGGTTGATTTTGACGCTGTCCGACAGCTTGCAGCGATCGAAATCCTTGCTCCGCAGGCCGAGGTAGCGCGCCTCGGGAATGGCCATCCGCCGCGATTCGTAGGCCAGGTTGATCGACCCTTGTTTGATCACGCTGTAGATATAATATCCCCACGGGTCGTTGTCCAACAGGCAATAGACCGGCAGTTTCAGCTCGTGGTGCAGCCGATAGAGCAGCCGGCGAACGCCGCGCGGCGGCTGGCCCCCGCCGTGGGTCAAAATGCATCGGTGCTTGCGCCAGAATTTATCCTCGTTGAACCGCTGCCAGACCGTGTCTTTTTCGACGTGGAGGATAAACTTCGCGTCGCACTTTTTGAACTGGATCACCTCGGGCTCGACGATCGACGGGATGCCGTATCCGCCCGAGCCCATCCGCGAGCAGTCGATCTCGTCGCCCCGGTCGGTAAGGACCAGCTCGCCGACCATGTCGCCTTTTTTCTGGGCGTACAGGTGCAGTTCCTCGCGCAGGCTGTTCAACAGCACCTCGGAGTCTTCGATCACCGGATCGCATTCCGCCTGGTCGTTGAACGTCTCTTCCTTGGTGCCCGCGATGGTGTGTTTCAACAGGTAGTAGAGACCGCGGATACTGGTGGTCTTGCCTTGGTCGATGAGCTGTTTCGTGCCGCTGGCCACGAGCATGGTCTGCATGAAACTCTTGGCCTGCGACAGGTTGAACAACTCGCGCCGCGTCGTGTTGCCGCCCATCTCGAGAATTTTCTTCGACCGGCAGTAGCGCACGTTCGACAGCGCCCGGGTCGGAATATTCATGTGGGGATCGCGTCGTTTCTCGGCCGCCGCGACGACCGAATCGGCCAATTCACTCAATTGGCCGAGCGTCCGCTTGTCGCGTTCCGTAAGCACCGCCGCTCCGCCACGCGCGGATGTTGCCTTTTTCGCCATAAGATGTCTTTCCATTTTTTGACGTCGAGTAGGTTCGACGGCCAACCGTCTCCGTGTTTTCCGCGTCTCCGTCGTGAAAAAACGCTCGCTAGGCCGTCATGCCCCCTTGCGCATGCAGCAACTTTTGTATTTTTTTCCGCTGCCGCAGGGGCAGGGGTCGTTGCGGCCCACGCGCTCGCCGCGGCGGCGAAACGGCTCCAGCTTGCGGTCGGCCTGGGTGCCGTCGATGGCCGCCTGCTGCTGGTCGGTGATTTCGTCGGCCGACGGGGCCTCTTCGTGGATTGCTTCGGCCTCGGTCCAGGTCGAACCCACGAAACTCTCGTCCAATTGCTCCATGCGATAGACCAGGTCCGTGACCCGTTCGCCGACCGATTGCCACATGGCATCGAACGTTTTCATGCCTTCGCGTTTGTACTCGACCTTGGGATCGACCTGGGCGTAGCCGCGCAGTCCGATGCTGCTCTTCAGGTGGTCCATCGCCAGCAGGTGGTCCTTCCACGCGGCGTCGAGCAGTTGCAGCACCAAGGCGCGTTCCATCTTGCGCATCTCGGGCCGGTAGCGGTCCTCGATCGCCTCGACGCAGTGGAACCGCAGTTTGGCCGGGGCCAGCTTGGCCATCTGGTCCACCGTCATGTGCCACTCGCCGTGGTCGGCCATCCAATCAGCCAGCGGTTGCAGCCGGCCGTCGCGAGCGGCCGTCTCCAGGGCGTCCTCCGGCGGCGTGCCCGGCGGCGTGCCCGGCGGGAACATCGCGTCGAGCCGTCCGTTCAACTCCTCCAGCGTTTGCCGGGCCCGCTCCGTGTCGGTGCGGCTTTGCTCGATTAACAAGGCGCGGATTTCGTCGCGCTGCTTGTTACGCAAGTCCTCGAGGTCCAACTCCACCTGGAACCGCTCGCGGGCCCAGGCGGCCAGTTTTTCGCGATCGTAACGCTTGTGGCCCGAGGCGTCGCGGGTGGTGAAGTGATACAACCCGGCCATGATCGGGAATTCAAGTTCTTTTTCGTGATAGACTTCCCGGGACAGGGCCGCGATCTTGCGGCGAAACGGTTCGTATTCGAGATCCCGATACTCGTCGATTGGCAAATCGACGCCGAACTTATGCTTGACCCAGGCGCAGGCCGTCTGCACGCCGAAGTCGGGCTCCAGGAACCGCACGCCCTGGCTCAGGTCGGTCTCCCGGACGGCCGCGCGGGCTTTCTCGATCAACTCTTCGGCCAGATTCTCCCGGCCGATTTTCTTCAGATCGCGGTCGCGCAGGCTCATCCGCCACCGAGTATCCACCACCTTGGCCAGCGCGACCCAGTTCCATTCGCGCGGGTCGTCGTCCTCGGGCAAGTTTTCCTCGATCGCCTCGTGGACCTGGCTTTCGGCGAGCCCCTCGGCCTTGTCCCGGGCGAACGATTCGGCCTCGGCGAATTCCATGCGGCGGAAGTCGCGCGGATCAAGCTCCACCGAGAGCACGCTGCCGGCCCATTGGGTGAACGTGTCGCTCCCGTAGTCGCGGTTCAAGAATTCCTTCAAGTAGTGCTCGATCTGCTGATCGACCATGTCGAGAATCAACTGCTTGCAGTCGGTCCCGTCGAGGATCATCTGGCGATAGCCGTAGACCCGTTTACGCTGCTCGTCCATCACCTCGTCGTATTCGAGCAGGTTTTTACGGACCTCGAAGTTACGTTCCTCGACTTTCTTTTGCGCGCCTTCGATGCGGCGCGAGACCATGCGGCTTTCAATCGCCTCGCCTTCCTTCATGCCGAGCCGGGTCAGGATGTTTTTGACCCACTCGCCGGCGAAGATCCGCATCAGGTCGTCTTCCAGCGAGAGATAGAACCGGCTGCTGCCCGGGTCGCCTTGCCGGCCGCAGCGCCCGCGAAGCTGGAGGTCGATGCGCCGCGCCTCGTGCCGCTCGGTGCCGATGATGTGCAGGCCGCCCATCCCGGCCACTTCGCGTCCCTCGGGCTTGGTCTGCTCGCGCGCTTCGATATCGGCGATCAGGGCGTCCCATTCCTCGCGCGGGACGTCGAGCCGGGTGGCGTATTTCTCTTGCAACTGGGCCCAGGCCATCGCCTCGGGATTGCCGCCCAGGATGATGTCGGTCCCGCGGCCGGCCATGTTCGTGGCGATGGTCACGGCGTTTTTGCGTCCGGCTTGGGCGACGATCTCCGCCTCGCGCTGGTGATGTTTCGCGTTGAGCACCTGATGCTTCACGCCGCATCGGTCGAGCATGGCCGAGATCAATTCGCTCCGCTCGATCGACACGGTGCCGACGAGGATGGGACGGCCGCGGCGTTCGATTTCCTCGACGCGGTCGCGGGGGATCGTCTGGTGCTGACGCTCGCCCTCGGCCTGGAACTCCAGCGAGCCGTCGCTCTCGCGGACGACCTGGCCGCGTAAGGACTGGCCGCCTTTGAGCCAAAGGACGTCGAACTTGTGCATCTGCTCAATTTCGTCGACGAGCGCTTTGTACTTTTCCTTCTCGGCGCGGTAGATGACGTCGGGGAAGTTGAGCCGATGCAACGGGCGGTTGGTCGGAATGGCGATGACGTCGAGTTTGTAGATCTTGTAGAACTCGGCCGCTTCGGTCATGGCCGTGCCCGTCATGCCGCAAATTCGGTCGTAGAGTTTGAAGTAGTTTTGCAGGGTGATGGTGGCGAGCGTTTGGTTTTCTTCCTTGATCCGAACGCCTTCCTTGGCCTCGACCGCCTGGTGCAGCCCGTCGCTCCAGTTGCGGCCCGGCATCAATCGGCCGGTGAATTCGTCGACGATGATGATCTCGTCGCCTTGAATGACGTAGTTGACGTCGCGTTTGTAGAGATGATGGGCCTTCAGCGAGTTGTCGATCAGGTGGGGCCACTCCATGTTGCCCGCCGTGTAGAAGCTCTCCACGCCGCTGATCTCCTCCGCGCGGCGGACGCCCTGGTCCGTCAGGTGGGCGCTGTGCTCCTTGGGGTTCACCACGCAATCGGCCGCTTCTTTGCGGGCCTCGCGCTCTTGCTCGGTTTCGCCCTTGCGCATCTCGTCCTCGCGAAACACGGTCAACTGCCGGGCGATGCGGTCGGCCTTGGCGTAGCGGGTCACGTCGTCGTGGGCCGGGCCGGAGATGATCAACGGCGTTCGGGCCTCGTCGATCAAAATGTTGTCCACTTCGTCGACCACGGCGAAGTGCAGCGGCCCTTGGACCTGCTGGAGATATTTGGGATAGCGCACATCGCCCCGCGCGGCCGGGCGCATGTTGTCGCGCAGGTAGTCGAAACCAAATTCGTTGTTCGTCCCGTAGGTAATGTCGCAGTCGTAGGCTTTCTGGCGGGCGTCGTTGTCCATGTTGCTCTGGATCGTGCCCACCGTGAGCCCCAGCGCCATGTACAACGGGCCCATCCATTCCATGTCGCGCCGGGCCAGGTAGTCGTTCACGGTGACCACATGGACCGCACCGCGTGGACGGCCCTCCGCGTCGATCTTGACGGGGAGCAAGGCGTTCAGATAGGCCGGCAGCGTGGCGACGAGCGTCTTGCCTTCGCCGGTGACCATTTCGGCGATGTTGGCGCTGTGCAGGACCATGCCGCCCATCAACTGGACGTCGAAGTGGCGCATCCCCAGCACGCGGCGGCCCGCCTCGCGGCAGACGGCGAACGCCTCGACCAGCAGGTCGTCGAGCGTCTCGCCCGCCGCCAGCCGGCGGCGAAATTTTTCGGTCTGCTCGCGGAGTTCGGCGTCGGTCATCTCCCGGAGTTTCGGCTCCAGGGCGTTGATCGCGACGACCTTGCCCTGCAGCCGCTTCAGGTACCGGGCGTTGGACGAGCCGAACAGCGAGGTGATGGCCCGTTCGATAGCCCGGCTCAGCCCGGCGAAGAACCCGGCGATGAATTCCCAAACTCGTTCCAAACTGTCCATAACCACCTAGCAAAAACAGGAAAACCGCAGAGCAGAAGCGGCCAGAAGTGCCCCTGCATCCATTTTAGGGGGCCATCGCATCGCGGATGCCAAATGCGCGCAATCGAATCCAGTGACGCAATCTACCTACTCCCCTACGTGGGGTCAAGAAGAGCTGTGCCGTGACGGTATTCGCCGAGGAGCGGGAGTCATACCACGAAAGACGTGAAAAACACGAAAAAATCGGTCGGTGATTGATTTATGAAACAATGGTATTGACTTAAAGATCAATGTTCATTAAAGTCGATACCATGACAGAAGGCCTGTCGTTAGGGTTCGGCAAAAGGGGACAGGCACATTTTTCGGCCGTCAAGCGTATCCTAGCGCGCAACGCCAACGGGGCCGAAAAATGAGCCAGTCCCCGGAATGCGACGCCGTACTCGACATTGCCATCCAAAGAACCCGGGAATCACCATGCAAAACGAACCGCTTCCGGACCTTGACTATCAATCCCTCGAACTCGACGCCGTTCGTTACGTTGTGCTCCGGGAATCCCACTTCGAGCGACTCTGCCGGGCGGCCGGGATTCAACGAACCCAAACGGAGGCGGGTGAAACGGCGTTCGGGCTGGGGCCCGAGTTGGACCGGCAGTCGCTCGCGGCGCGGCTGATCCGTCGTCGCCGGGCGTCGGGCCTTTCGCAAGCCGAGTTGGCCCGGCGAGCGGGCGTCCGGCCCGAGACGCTCAACCGGATCGAACGCGGCCGCACCACGCCCGACTTCGCCACGATGCGCAAACTCGTGGTCGCCATCGACGAGGCCCAGAGCGAACAAGCCTCGCGGGAAGTCGCCCCTTTCTCACAACGGAGAACCAACCATGCAAAAAGAAAGTGATCCGGCTACGCAAGGCGGCCTCGCGCGCGACGACGTCTTTCGACGGGTGGCGCGGATCGTCGCCGAGCAATCCGACACGCCCGCCGAGCGGATCACCGAGCGGGACCATCTGATCAACGACCTGGGCTGCGACAGCCTCGACGCGATCGAAATCGCGATGGAAGTCGAGGAGGAATTCGACGTTTCGATTCCCGACGATTCGAGCGAGCAATTCCAAACCGTCGGCCAAATCGTCGACGGCGTACTAGCCCTCCTTGCACAGTCGCACGGCGAATAGAATTATTACCACGGAGTCACGGAGAAAAGGGAACCGCGGAGGAATACGGATGGGATCTGAAATTTGAAATTTGAGATCCAGTAGTTCTAAAATTGCCGAATTACCGTAGGCCGGGTCGTGACCCGGCGACAGATAGTCCCGAGCAAGAGCCTTGCCGGGTCGCGACCCGGCCTACGGGATTGTCCCAAACTTGTAACTACTGAAATCTCAAATACCTGTCAGGCACAGCCCGACCTACGGGTTCTTTTCCTCCGTGTCCTCCGTGCCTCCGTGGTCGATTTCGCCCTGTCTACTTCTTCAGCGACTTGCGGACGCCTTCGAGTTGGCCCGCCGAGCCGAGCATCTGGTTCTTGTGGATGATGTACTCGGCGTAGGCCGGCATGAACGCCTTGCCGGGGCCGCGGAGGTCGAAATCCTCGGGCTTGTCGCGGAAGTGTTCGCGGTGGATCGCGCACCAGACGAGCCGGCCGTCCGTGTCGATGTTCACCTTGCAGACGCCCAGCTTGGCGGCGGGCAGATACTGCTTCTCGTCCACACCGCTGGCGTTGGCCAGCTTGCCGCCGGCCGTGTTGATCCGGTCGACCCATTCCTTCGGCACGCTCGACGAGCCATGCATGACCAACGGAAAGTGCGCCGGCAGGACCGACTGGATCGCGGTGAGCACGTCGAGGTGCAGCCCTTGCGAGCCGCTGAACTTGTAGGCGCCGTGCGACGTGCCGATGGCCACGGCCAGCGAATCGCAGCCGCTTTTGTCGACGAACTCGAGAGCCTGGTCAGGCTCGGTCAGGCAGACGCTGCCGTGAACGTCCTCCTCGACGCCGCCGAGTTGGCCCAACTCGGCCTCGACCGAAATCCCCTTCGCATGGGCCCGATCGACCACGCGCTTGGTGATTTCGATGTTCTTGGCCAGCGTCTCGTGCGAGGCGTCGATCATCACCGAGCTATAAAATCCGCTGTCGATGCAGTCGTAGCAGACTTCCTCGGTGCCGTGGTCCAGGTGGACCGCGAAAATGGCCTCGGGAAACACGTCCTGGGCCGTGCGGATCAACGATTCGAGAAACCGCTTGTCCGAATAGCTCCGGGCGCCACGGGAAATTTGGATAATGAACGGGGCGCTCGTGGCGGGGTCGGTTGGCCCCTCGTTTTTTTCTATCTTTCCCAAATTGCCACGAAACAGCCCGACGGTCTGTTCGAGATTGTTGATGTTGTAGGCACCGACGGCGTATTTGCCATAGGCGTGTTTGAAGAGGTCGTTGGTGGTGACGATCATCGTTTAGCTCCTTTGCGGGGGTGGAAAAAGGGGTACACCCCCTGCTGATACCCTTTGTATGGCTCCAAACCCAACTATTTTAGCCAAAATCACGTCGAGAGCAATCCTGGCCTTCAAACCAGCCACGGAGCGAGTGCGTACCGATCTTGTGGCCAACCTTGCGTTGCCCCGTTGGGGTATTCCGGCTACAATCGGCCTCACTTCTTTTTGGCCGCATTGCCGCCCGAGCGTCTTGACGCTCACGGGCCCGGCCTATGTCAAGGATGACAAACATGATGAGTAAGGAAGCTGCCGCCGGCACGGCCGGGCTCAGTGCGTTCGAGAAATTGCGTCTGGCTCGCGATATTCTCGGTTTGGAAAGCCGCGCCCTGGCCGCCATGGCCGAGCGGCTCGACCGGCGTTTCTGCGACGCGGTCGATCATCTCTACCAATGCCGCGGAAGCGTGATCGTCTCGGGCATGGGCAAGGCCGGCTTGATCGGCCAAAAAATCACGGCCACGCTGGCCTCGACCGGCACGCGGGCCCATTGCCTGCATCCGGCCGAAGCGGTCCACGGCGACCTGGGCCGCGTCCACCGCGACGACGTGGTGATCATGCTCTCGCACAGCGGCGAGACGGAAGAAATCACGCGGCTGTTGCCGTCACTTTTGGAGTTGGGCGTGCCGATCATCGCCATTACGGCCCGGGACGATAGTACGCTGGGCCGCGCGGCGACGGTCACCATCGAACTGGGCCCGATGGAAGAAGCCGGCTCGCTGGGACTGGCGCCGAGCACGAGCACCACGGTGATGCTGGCGGTGGGCGACGCGCTGGCACTGGTCACGAGCCAGATGCGCGACTTCGGACGCGAGGATTTCGCCCGATTTCATCCCGCCGGCACACTGGGCCAGAAGCTCAGCCGCGTGCAGCACGTCATGCGACCGCTGGCCGCGTGCCGCGTGGCCGACCAGCAGCAGACGGTCCGCGAGGTCCTGATCCAGGTGAGCAAGCCGGGCCGACGGAGCGGCGCCGTGATGTTGGTCGACGGCCGCGGCAAGCTGGTCGGCATTTTCACCGACAGCGACCTGGCGCGGCTCTTCGAGCAGCACCGCGAAGCGCAGCTCGACGTGGCGATCCGCGAAGTGATGACGCCCCGGCCGGTCATGGTCCAGGCGGGCTCCTTGGTGGCCGACGCGGTCGAACTCATCACCCGGCGAAAAATCAGCGAACTGCCGGTCGTCGACGCCGAAGGCCGCCCGGCGGGCATGATCGACATTACGGACGTCATCGGCATGTTGCCCAAGGAAAAGGAATACGAATCCGCCGCCTAATGACACGTAGGTCAGGCTGTGCCTGACGGAAACGTAGGTCAGACTGTAGCTAAAAGAGAATAAACACGCGTAGACACATTCCGTCAGGCACAGCCTGACCTACGTGTTGCTTCACCGTGGGCTTCCGCCGACGGCTAGGAAACGTCGAGCAGGCTCGACGGCTAACTAAATCCCCAAATCCCCAAATCCCTCTCCCTCATGTCCCTCGAACAACGCTGCCACCCCATCGAACTGATTCTGTCCGACATCGACGGCGTGTTGACCGACGGTCGGTTGATTTTCGACAACCAGGGCGTCGAATCCAAGGCGTTTCACGCCCGCGACGGGCAAGGAATTTGCCTTTGGCGCAAGTCAGGCCGTCCCTTCGGTCTGGTCACGCTGCGCGACTCGCGGATCGTGCGCGATCGGGCAGCCGAACTCGAAATCGACATCCTCCGCCAGGGCGTCACCGACAAACTCGCGGCGGTCGAAAAAATCCGCGAGGAACTGGACCTCCGGCCCGAGCAGATCTGCTACCTGGGCGACGACCTGCCGGACGTGAGGGTGCTGGGTTACGTGGGACTGGGCGTCGCCGTGGCCGACGCTTGCCAGGAAGCGCGCCAGGCAGCCCGGCACGTCACCACGCTTCCCGGCGGCGGAGGCGCGGTCCGCGAGGCGATCGAAATGATCCTTCGGGCCCAAGGACGTTGGACGGACGTGATCCGAAACTACGTGGGCTGAGCACGCCATGAACCAACTCGCGCGCATCGCCGGCAGCTTCGCTCTCGTGTTGGTCGTCTACGCGACCTACGCGGTGACGGCCGTCCCGTTGATCGAGCCGTCGATCGACGAAACTCGCTCGGCGGGGGCCTCCACGGGCGCGATTCCGTCGGGCGAGACGCAGACCAGCCGACAGGTGGCCGAACTGTCCGTTCTTTTTCCACCCGGCTCGCCGTATCTCAATAATCCGAAAATTCTTCAAAGCGACCGCGTCAAACTGCTCATCGGCGACTATCAGCCCGATCCGCGGGACAACACCCGGGTCGAGATTCGGCCCTTCGCCGTGGTCCTCCTTCCCCAGGCGAAGAACCTGACGCCGGCCGAACAACTCAAGCAGGCCGTCGTGCTCGAAGCGCTCCACGGCGCGTTGCTTCAGTTCGACGAGCGGTTCGACCTGGGCCGCGCGAAAATTGGCCGGCTCATCAGCGGCCGGCTCGACGGGCCGATTGTGATCCGAAGCGCGGGCGGGAGCGGCGACACAAGCGACGATCTGCTCGTGACGACCCGCGACGTGCAGCTCAGCGAGCAGCGCATTACCACCGACGCGCCCGTGGAATTCCGCCGCGGGCCGAATTTTGGCTCGGGCCGGGGCCTGGTCATCCGCCTGTTGCCCGGCGACGCCGTCGGCCAGCAGCGAGGCCCGAACATCGGCGGACTGGAGTCGTTCACCTTGGCGAGCCTTGATCGTCTGCACTTGCAGTTGCCCAAGCGGAGCATGTCGCTCGAATCGCTGGCGGGGGCGGGAGAAAAACCATCGCCGCAAGGACCGCTCCCTGACGGTCGCAACTTGGATCGTGCGAACGGCTCGGAGAGCGGCGCGGCGGACGGCGTGCCGGTCGACATCGCGTGCGCCGGCGAGTTCTGTTTCGACGCCGTTCGCCAAGAGGCCACGTTCAACGACCGGGTGACCGTGATCAGCACGCCAAGCGCCGGCGGCCCGTCGGACGAAATCAACAACTGCGATCGTTTGGCGATCTATTTCTCGCGGCGCGGCGGGGTTCCCGCGTCCGGCGCCGTCGCGGGTCGTTCGCCCGCCAAATCGGCCAATCTCGACCAATTGCAGCCGTGCCGGCTGGCGGCCAAGGGCCGGCCGGTCGTCTTCCTGGTTCCCAGCGAGTCGGCCGAGGGCCGCGCCGAGCGGATCGAATACAACCTGGTGAGCAAGGACGTCGCCATGGAAGGCGAGACGATGCCCGTCTTCCTCCGCCAAGGCGGCAACCGCATCGAGGCGCGATGCCTCCACTACGCGTCGCCCGAGCCGCCCTTGCAAATCGGCCGCGTGGCGGCGGCCGGGCCGGGCTGGATCCGCGCCGAGGCCGGCGACCAGTTGGAGCAACCTTTCACGGCCCGGTGGAATGGCGAACTGCGCGTGCGGCCTTATCAACAGAACCAGGTTATCTCGCTTACCGGCGGCGCCGAGTTGCTCTACGGCGGCCTCGGGCAACTTTCGGCCGGCGAGATTCACTTCTATTTCTTTGAGCGTCCCGGGCCCAATGGCTCCCAACGCGTCAACATGCAGCCCGACCGGCTGGGCGCCGAAACCAACGTCCGGCTCGATTCGCCGCGGGCCTCGGGCGCGATCGAACAGCTTCAAGTCTGGTTCGAGCCGAAGGCAACTGACCCGGTCGCAACGTCCGCCGAAGGATGGTCGTCGTCGCCGGAGGAAACGGCGTCCAACGGCACGACGTCCCGCGGACCGTCGGCGCCGGGCGACGCGGCGTCGAACGGCGCGGAACCGAACCGTCATTTTCACGTCACCGGCCGGCTGCTTCAGGCGCGCGTCCTGTTCGATAAATCGAAAGCCGACATGGACGAATTGACTGTCCGCGATCGGGTCGAGCTGGTCGAGACCCAAACGGCCAAGCCCGAGGACAAACCGATCGTCGTGCGCGGCGAACTGATCCACGTCAAGGATGCTTCAAAACCCTACGCGACAGTAAGTGTCAAAGGCGCTCCGGCCCAATTCACGGGCCGCGAGATGGCTCTCTCCGGCGCGAGCATCGACGTGAACGGCGGAACCAACCGGCTCGACATCCAAGGGGCCGGCTGGATGGACCTTCCGGCCATGAAACAGCGCGGCATCGACAACCGGCCCACCGACGACGCCGGTCCCATGCGGGTCCATTGGCGGGACCGGATGGGCTTCGACGGCCGCACGGCGCGGTTCGAGGGTCAGGTCCGCGCCGTCTCGCAACTCCAGCAGCTCTCGGCCGACACGATCGAAGCCACGCTCGACCGCATGATCCGATTTACCGAGGGCGAAAAACTCGACAACCCGGCCGACGTCGACCTCCAGGAACTCCGCTGCCAAAGCAAGGGCGGCGAGGATAAAGTGTGGATGGAAACCCGCTCGTTCAAACAGGGGCTCCAGCAATCCTATCTGTTCGTCGAGGCCGTCAACCTCGTCGTCAACAACACCAGCGGCGACTTGACGGCCGCCGGGCCCGGCGCGGTCCGCAGCGTGGTCCGCTCCGCCGGCGGAATGAGCCGATGGACCGGGTTGACCGGGCTGCAAAAGAATCCCAAGCCGCCCGGGCCCGACAATAATTCCGCGAGCAAGGACACTTTAACCTATTTGCACGTCCGCTTTCTGGAAGGCATGACCGGAAACATCCACCGCCACGAGTTGACGTTCCACGGCCAGATCCGCACGATCTTCGGGCCGGTCGAATCCTGGGAGGAAACGCTGCCCGAGGACAATCCCGACGCCTGGGGCCCCGACGGCGGCCAATTGACGACCGACCAGTTGACCGTGCGAGAAATGCCCTCGCCGATCGGGCAGCAGTCTTCGGTCGAACTCGAAGCGATCGGCAACACGCGGATCGAAGGCCGGGACTACGCCGCCTTCGGCACCCGGATGAGCTATGACGAAAGCAAGGGCGTCATGTTCCTTCAAGGCGACGGACGGACCAACGCCACGCTGCTTCGCCAGAAAGAGGGCGGGCGGCTGTCAACTCAATGGATCCGCTTCTGGCCCAAGACCAAGCAAGTCCAATCCGGCGGATTCGGCTCCATCGAAATCAACCAAACGCCGGGAACTTCCACCAAGCCGCAACGCTCAACCGGGCCGCGACCGTAAGGGAGCGGTGGGTGGGGCGAAAGAGTGTGCCACTCTGCTTGCGACTTTCCGGAACGGCAAGACTTTCCGGCAAGCAGTGTCGTGACGCAATCCCCGCGTTCTTGGGTGTTCCGCAAGCAGCGGCACGCGTGGAGTTCCAGGACAGCCTCGCGCAAGCGAGGCCATGCCACGCCACCGCTCCCTTACGATCGCAGCTCGGTTTTTTTACTCTCCGTGGTTCTATTGATCTCGGCGGTTTCCCTGATCTCCGCGATGCGCCGGGCGAGGCGGCCGGAGCAAAGGTCCGCTTCGAACCGGGCCAGGTCGGCGTAGACCGCATGGCTCAAGAATCGAACAGCCCAATTCACCGCCAGCGGGCTGATCGTGATCACGGCCGCCCCGTGCCGGTAGGCTTCCCACATTTCAATCGCCGTGCCCATCGAGGCCTCGGGCACGAAGGCCAAGAGCACGTCCACCTCCCGGCACATCTCGTTGTGGCGAAAAAAGACCTCGCGGCCCGTCACGTCGTCGTAGCCGATCGAGCCCGCGTGATTGGCCAACGGGTCGTAGACCTGGGCCCGCGGCAAATGCGCGGCCAGAAGCTCCTTCAGGCGGCGGCGATAGTCCTGGTCGTGGACCGCCGCGTGGGCCAACGAACCCTGCATGATGCCGGCGAGAAAAATTCGCATGGAAGCGTCAATACGCGATAGTGGAAATCCAGTAGTCCCAAACTTGTAACTACTGAAATCCGGGAAATGAAATGGGACGGACTACCAGTATAAACGGCCGCGTCGCACAATACCAACCCGAGCGCAAGCAAGGGCAGACCAACGTCTTTGCCCTCGCTTGCGCTCGGGTTGGTATGGTGGCATGCCCACCGGCCACCGTTGCCTACTTTCCTAGGCTTGGAAATTTGCTTAGGATGGGGCCATTGCAGCGACCCGCAACGGCCGATTGATATCCCCTGTTCCTCCATCCCGGTGCCGAGCCATGAAGAAAACCAAGACAACGCGACCCACGATTTCCGATGCGGCTTCCACGGCTCGTCCCATCGAGCCTGATCTGCGTCGCGCCGAAAAAATTCTGCTGGAGTTGTTGTCCATCGCGGGCCCCAGCGGCGAGGAAAAGGCCGTCGCCGAGTACGTCACGAACCGGCTCGTCGCAGCGGGTGTGCCGCGGTCGGCCGTCAAGGCGGACCAGGCCCATCGACACACGCCGAAACCGGGCCAGGTCGGCAATCTGGTCTGCCGGCTCTCGGGCGAGGGTCCGGCGGCCGTGCGGGGCCTGGGCCGACGGATGTTCTCGGCCCACATGGACACCGTGCCGCTGGCCGTCGGGGTGAAGCCGGTCGCGCGAGGCAACCTCCTCATGCCGGCCCAAAAGGACAAGGCCCTGGGCGGCGACGATCGTGGCGGCGTGGCCATCGTGCTCGCCACGGCGCTGGAGGTCGTCGAGCGCCGTCTGCCCCATCCGCCGCTGACGTTTCTTTGGACCGTTCAGGAGGAAGTCGGCTTGCAAGGAATCAAGCAAGCCAATTTCAGCCTGCTGGGCAAGCCGCGGATGGGCGCCAACTTCGACGGAGGAGAATTCGAGCATCTCACGATCGGCGCCACCGGGGCCTATCGCCTGGCCATCGAGGTCCACGGCCGCGCCAGCCACGCCGGCATGAATCCCGAAAAGGGCGTAAGCGCCATCACGATCACCTCGTTGGCCGTGGCCAATCTGCACCGCGATGGTTGGCTCGGCCTGGTCCGCAAGGGATCCAAGACCGGCACGAGCAACGTCGGCATCGTTCAGGCCGGCGACGCCACCAACGTCGTCACCCCCCACGCGCTGGTCCGCGCCGAGGCCCGAAGCCACGATCCCGTGTTCCGCAAGAAAATCGTCGCGGCCATCGAAAAAGCGTTTCGCGACGCGGCCAAGACCGTGCGAAGCGACGACGGCCGGTGCGGCCGGGTTGAGATCGACTCGCAACTCGATTATGAATCGTTCCGACTGGCCGAAAACGAACCGGCCGTGGCCGCCTGCGAAGCGGCCGTCCGGGCCCTCGGCGGCGAGCCGGTCAAAAAAATCTCCTCCGGCGGGCTGGACGCGAACATCCTCAGCGCCCAAGGCGTTCCCACCGTGACCCTGGGCGCCGGCCAGATCGGCGTCCATACGACGGGCGAGCAACTCGACCTGACCAAATTCCGTCAGGCCTGCCGCCTGGCCCTTCGGCTGGCGACGGCCACGGAAGGCGG
>DATECS010000281.1:0-10237 GCA_035286785.1 Thermoguttaceae bacterium
TGTCGGATGGAAGATGACGAATGGCGGGACGGTCGATCGCCCCACCCTACAATCACGCCGCCCGACGTAGACACGATCGTGCTGCCTAGCTACGAAGAAGTGGCGGCCGATAAGTTGGCGTTCGTCGAAATGACGCGGGTGATCCATCGGGAGACGAACCCGCATTGCGCCCGACGGCTGGTCCAAAAACACGGCCGCGAGACGGTGGTGGTCAATCCGCCGGCGATGCCCCTTTCGACCGAGGAAATGGACGCGGTCTATGGTCTGCCTTTCACGCGGCGGCCCCACCCGAGCTACGCCCCCCAGACGATCCCGGCTTATGAAGTGATCAAGGATTCGATTCAGATCGTGCGCGGCTGTTTTGGCGGCTGCACGTTCTGTTCGCTGGCGGTCCACCAGGGACGCCTTATTCAGAGCCGGTCGGAGGAATCGGTGCTGGCCGAGGTCGATCGCGTGGCCGACAAGCGGCGCGGCGCGGCGTCGTCCACCATCAGCGACCTCGGCGGACCGACGGCCAACATGTATCGGATGGGCTGCTCGCGGCCCGAGGTCGAGCGCCGATGTCGTCGGGCGAGTTGCCTGGTCCCCAAAATGTGCAAGCTGCTGCGGACCGATCATGGACCGCTGATCCGGCTGCTCAACGCGGCCCGACAGTGGCCTGGCGTAAATCGGGTTTTTGTTGCCTCCGGCGTGCGAATGGACCTCGCTCGGCGGAGCAAGGCCTACATGAGCCACTTGGCCCGCTATCATGTCGGAGGGCATCTCAAGGTGGCGCCCGAGCACGTCGATCCGAACGTTCTGCGGCTGATGAACAAGCCGCCGATCGAGTGTTTCGAGGCGTTTGCCCGGGAATTCGCCGAGGTATCGCACGCGGCCGGGCGTCGGCAGTCGCTGGTGCTTTACTTCATGGCCGGCCACCCGGGCAGCACGCTCGAATCAATGCTCGACGTGGCCCTGTTTCTGAAGCGCACGGGCCACGCCGTCGAACAGGTGCAGGAATTTCTGCCCGGCCCGTTCGACGCGGCCACATGCATGTACTACACGGGCATCGATCCCGCGACGGGCCGCGAGGTCTACGTGGCGCGCGGGCTGCACGAGCGGCGGATGCAGAAGGCGTTGTTGCTCTACGATCGGCCGGAGAGCTACCGGCTGGTGCGCGAGGCGATTGAAATCCTCGGTCGGACCGACCTAATCGGCGGCGGCCCGGAGTGCCTGATCCCCACGCGCGAACCGCTTGACGCGAAGAATCAACAGCGCCGCGGACCGTCGCGCCCCCGCGGCGAGACCCGAGATAAGCCCCGCGGCAAGTCACGAGACAAAAATCGCGAGAAACCCCAAGACGAAACTCCGTCGCCCAAGAAGCCCAAGACGCGGACCGAACGCCGAAACTCGAAGGGCAAACGCATCCGTCTAGGCAGCAAGAAGGAACGCCGCCGAAACCGGCCACGATAACCGCTATTTTGGTACGCCGTGTTTGTACTCAACCGCTCCCTCACGGTCGCGGCTCGGTTCCAGATCTCTCGACTCTTGACTCTAGTCTCTCGACTTTGTTGCATCGTCGCACTTCAGATCGCCCAGCGCGTACTGAATGCCGTCGAGCAGGAACCGCAACATGCCGGCCGTCTCGAAACTCTCGGGCTGGTGCGACGGCCCGGCGTAAAACACGCGGCCTTTGCCATAAGGCTTGATCCAGGCCACGTAACGCACGTCGCCCGTCACGCGCGGGTCGCTCCGGGCGGCCTTGTCCAACTTTTCGACGTTCATCCGCAGCAACGGCCGGAAGTTTTTCTTCGGGTACGCTCCGTTGAACAGGTACGGTTCGTCGACGTGGAGGAAGCCTTTGCCCTGGAAACCCGCCACAAGCGGATGGCCGGGCTCGACCAGATCGAGGGTCACTTCCTGTAAACGCGGGTGAAAATCGAAACTCCCCCCGATCATCTCGCTGAACGCGGGCGAGTTGTTGAGTATTGTGATTCCGCCGTGGATGCAGACTAGGCCGCGGCCCGAGGCGACGTAATCGATCAGGTTCTTTTCGAGCTCGGCGGCCCGCGTCTTGCGTTGCTTCTCGGTGAGACTCTTGTATTTCGCGCCTAGTTGCTTGTCCCGCGTCTTGCCTTGCAGCACATCGAGAAACAGGTTGCGCCCCGGGTCGATCGGACACGTGTTGTTGAGCACCACCGCGTCGAACTCCTTGAGCTTTTCCGGCGTGAACATCTCGATATCGTCGCTCTGGACGACCTTGAACGCGCCGGTTCTCTCGCCGAGTATTTTGACGACTGCGTCGGTGTGCGGAATGACCGCGTGATAGTAGCCGGTCGCCACCGAAAAGAGCAGAACGCGCCGGGCCGTCTTCGGTTCGGCCGTGGGACGCTCGGGAGCGAGCCGCTCGATCGTGGCCGTCCATCGCCTGTTCGGCGGGTTGATTGGTCCTTTGGCCGCCGGCGCCTTTTCGTACGATAGCGCGGCCGCCCCACTGCACAGAAACAGGAGAACCAAGCACAGGAACTTTTTCATGACGTGCAACCTTTCGGTTCGAGGAAGGCGAGTGCGGCGGCTCGGGGAGGACAGACAAACGCACGTTGGAGTCGCGAGGTTGGGAACGTGCCCGACCGGGGGAGAATACTGAATCATTATACCAAACACCCGCCGCGTATGCGACGACCCGATGCGACGCGAGCAATCCGTACCCCTCACTCGCAGGTGGGACAACGAATCGCAGTTCGATCACTCCGTGTAGAAATACCGCACCAAGTGAAAGAAGATCGGTGCGGCGAAGCAGATCGAGTCAATACGATCCATCATTCCGCCGTGACCGCGAATCAGAGTGCCATAGTCTTTGACACCCGAGTCTCGTTTAATCGCCGACATGGTCAAGCCGCCGAAGAAGCCGGTGACGGTAATGGCCAGCGAGATGCCGAATGCCGCCAACGGCGAAAAGGGTGTCGCCCACCATAGGGCTGCACCGATGGCCGAGGCCGTCAACACGCCGCCAATCAGGCCGACGACCGTTTTGTTCGGGCTCACGTTCGGCGCGACTTTTCGCCGTCCCAAGGTCTTGCCCCAGACGTACTGCGTCACATCGCTCGACTCGACCACAGTCGTCAAAAAGAACAACAGCGCCGCCGGATGGCCTTCGAAACCACGAAGCTCCAGCGACAGCAACGCCGGCGTATGGCTGACAAAATACACACACACCATCAAGCCCCATTGGATCTTCGCGGTCCGCGTGAGAAAATCCTCATAGTCGTCGGCCATCAATTGGCGGATCGGCAGAAAGATGAATGCATAGACTGGAATGAAAATGGCAAACATTCCATACCACGTGCCCAGATACACCAGATAGTATTGTACCGGCAGAATGACGGCGAACGCCCAAAACAGCGGCCGGTGGTCGGCCCTTCGCGTGGGAGTCAGCGCGATGTACTCGCGCAGAGCCAGAAACGACATGAGCGCGAATAGGATTGTCGAGCCCACCCGGCCACACAGCGTGGCCGCGACAAACACTATGCACATAATCCACCAGGACTGAATCCGAGCGTTCACGTTGCGAATTGTTACTTGACCCGATTCGCTGCGAACTGTCAGGCGAAGCACCCCGCCAACAATCGAGGCGAACACGAGCACGCCAAACAGGCCCGAGACAATATAGACGAGATGCGGGTCGAAGGAATTCATGATTGATCCAGGTCGAAACGCGACTGGCGAGCCCGATCGAGAAACGCCGCCTTCGGCTCGTCTGGAAGAACCGGAAGCGGTGACCCAAACAAGACGCTGTCCAACAGGGGTAGCGGCAGGAACTCGCCCTTGGGCAAAATGCGGTTGAGATTGTTCAAGTAGACGGGAATGAACTCGACGTTGTCCGCCCGGCGGCGGAGATGCAACCCATCCTTGAAGCGATGGACCACGTGGCAACCCATCTGCATGATCATGCCGATTCCAGCTCTCGAACAATGTGAACGACGCGGCGAACGGTTGTCACCGCTTCACCGGCAACAGCCAGCCCCAGCGCCCCGGCCATGACTACGCCGCGCTGCCAAAAGAACCATTCGACCGCCGAGCCGATCGCCGCCGCGGTGAGCAGGGCCATGCGGTGAGGCTTGGCCATCGGCCCGAGGTAACACTGCGACGCACCGGCCGACACGCCCAATACGCGAATGTAGGCCACCAGCAGCGAGCCCATCGCGGCCACGTAACCCAGCGCCACCCCATGCGGAACATGGCCCGCCATACTGTAGCCAGCCCCGACGAAAATTAACGGATCGGCCAACCGATCAGGCAGGTCGTTGAATATCTCGCCCGAGCGGGACCGCATGCCGCCTTCGATCGCCACCATGCCGTCGAGCAGGTTGCACAACAACCGCGTCTGCATGAGCGCCGCGGCCAGGACGTAGAAGAAGACAACGCCCACCGTTCCGTCAGCACGGCCAGCCGCCGCCAGACTCGCGCCCGCACCTGCCGAGGCCACCACGCTCGACCACGATATCCAATTCGGTCGCACACCCCACCGGGCCAGGGTCGCCGCGACGCAATGCGCCCAGGCCGTGTCGCGCGATCGAATGGGCCGCCGAGCCATCTGCTCCGTCATGATCGCTCCCCCGCGCGTCCGCGTCCGCATTGCCGGGTCGCGACCCGGCCTACGGATGCTTGGTTGAACTTGCCAATCTGGGCCACCGCTACGCTATGGCCCAGGCACCCAGCGTCACGATCGCTCCCTCACCGGTCCCAAATACCCAAATCCCTACTCCACATATCGCCCAAACTTATGATACGCCTCAAACAGCGCCTCGATGTTCTCAATCGGTGTGTCGGCCTGGATGTTGTGCGCCGTGCAGAAAATGAACCCGCCGTTGGGGCCAAGCGTCTCCATGCGCCGCCGGACCTCGTTCCGCACGTCGTCCGGCGTGCCAAACGGCAGTGTTTTCTGGATCGAAATCGACCCGTGGAAACAGAGCCGGTCGCCGAACATCCGTTTCAACTCGGCGTGGTCCATGTCCACCACGTCCGGCTGCAACGGGTTCAAAATATCGAGGCCCGAGTCGATCAGGTCGGGAATGATCGGCTTGATCGAGCCGCACGAATGATGGGCCACCTTCATGCCATACTTGTGGCCCAACTCGCAAAACGCCGCGAAACCGGGCTGCAAAAATTGTCGCCACATGCCGGGCGACATGAAAGGGCCTTTCTGCGTGCCGAAATCGTCGCCCATCATGAAGATGTCGATCCCGCCGTCGGCCGCCTCGAAGGTGCGACGGGCGTATTCAAGATAAAAATCAGCGATCCGCCGGAACAGGTATTCGGCGATCTCGGGCTCAACGGCCAGGTCGTAAAAAATCTGATCGATCCCCCGCAGATACATGGCCGGTTTGAGCTGCGCGCAACGATTCATTCGGTCGCCCATGAAGACGACCACTTTGCCCGTCTCGCGCGCGGCGGCCACCTGTTGCTTGACGCACGTGTAATCAAACCAATCCGGGTCGGGCCACTTCGTATAATTGCGGATCTCGTCGAGCGTGGCCTTGTTGAGCGGAAAATCGCGGACCTCGCGATACGAGGACTTCGTGCCGTCCTGGGCCTCGACCTCGACCAGCACCCGCGGCACGCCCCAATGGTCCTCGACGCTGCCGTTGGGATGGACCGTCGGCTCGGGCCCGACGTATTTCGGCCCCTCCACGTACCGAAAATCGACGTCAAAATGTTGCAGTAATTCCTCTCGGTCCGAAAAACCGAAATGACGAAGCAATTTTTGATCAATCACGCCGGTTGTCCAACAATCGATCGGGATACGGTCGGGTTGTTTGTGGTCCAGCGCCAGGGCGACTCGTTCTCGGGCGTTCATAAGAGGGATTGGGGATTAGAGATTGGGGATTAGATTTGTAGGGTGCGTCTGGACGCACCGTTTTTTCTTCCTTTGGTGTGTCACGACGTACCCTGCTTATTTCTTTGCGTCCTTGCGTCTTTGCGTTAAAACGTGCGTGGTTCACGACGTCGGTTTAACGTGCCAGATGATCGCGGCCAGCGCCGCGCCGACGATCGCGGCCCAGCCGAACGCCAGAAATGTCGTTGTGTACCCGTAAGCGTCAATCATCGCCCCCGCGCCCACGCCGGCCAGACCGACGCCGATGTAGCCCATGCCGTCGATAAATCCGGCCGCGCCGGCGGCGCCCGACTTCTTGCCGAAATCCTGGGCCGCGTGCCCGACCATGAGCACGTGCGGCCCATAGGTGCAGAATCCGATCATCGCCACCACCGCGACCACCAGCGGCGTGTTGCCGCAGTCGATGAAGGGGAACAGGAACGTGAACAATCCCAATAGGACCAGCAGCACGGCGATGACCGGCGCCCGCCGCCCGCCGAAGAACCGGTCGGTCGCCCAGCCGGCCACGATCGCCCCGGCCGAGCCGGCCAGCGGATGGATGCACAGCTTCATCACGTCCTTGAAGTATCTGACAAACGTCGGGGCCGCGTCGGCGCAGGGCGCGTCTTTCAAATAGTCGGGCAGCCAGTTGACGAACCCATAACGATTGACGTCGAGCATGAAAAACGAGCCCGCGACAATCCAGAGATACGGATTCCGCACGGTTCGCAGGATGTTGCCGGCAAGCGTGCCCTCGGGATAGCCGTGGGCGGTCGACGGCGCATCGTCGGCGCCGACGGGCGGAAGCCCAACGTCCTCGGGCCGGTTGCGCACGGCGAGCAAAAAACCGAACCCGACCAGCGAGAACAACACAGCCGGCACCCAAAACGCGGCCCGCCAATCGCCGCCGAACCGGGTGACGTAATAGCCCGTGAAAAACAGCGCCAACAACGACGCCACCGCGCCGCCGAACTGATAGCACGTGCCCAACACGCCCATGATCCGGCCGCGGCCCTCGATGGGAAACCAATGGGTCATCAGTCGGACCATCGGCGACCAGCCCATCGCCTGAAACAGGCCGTTGGCGCCCCAGAAGATCATCAACCCCCAGTGGACCAACGACGCCTTCGTCGTCGCCGGATCGGCCCAAAACACCAGCCCGAAAACGGCCAGGTTCATCGCGACCGAGCCGAAAATGCCCAGCGTCACAATGCGCCGCGTGCCGAATCGGTCGGCCAACTGCCCGTTGACGAACTGGCCGATGGCGTACAAGATGGCCCAAACCGTGAGGATTTTGCCCGTGCTCGTCTTGTCGAACGCGAACGTCTCGCCGATCGCGATCTTGGCGACCGGCATGTTGTAACGGCACAGATAGAACGCGAAATACGTGATCCACACCGACGCGAAAATGCGGCGTTGCCAATGACGCAGCTCGGCGGAAGGACCATGCGACGCACTGCTCATGAAAACACGTCCGGGTGAAGGAATCGGCTGGAATTTCGCCACGGCGAGGCGAAAAGAGCAGTCTACCCGTTGAAAACCGCAGGGTCAACTAGAGGGAGAGGGGGACGAATGAGGGATTGCGGATTCGAAGTTCGTAATTTCCATCCGTAGGTCAGGCTGTGCCTGACGGACCTGACGGAATGGCTAAATGAGTCACAATTTTTGTCAGGCACAGCCTGACCTACGCAGCTCATCCCCAATCCCTAGATAAACAGATTCACATTCCCCGATTCCGCGTTCTGCAAATACATCGCCACCCCGCCTTCCTCGACGCCGTCGATCAATTCCTCGCGCCGAATGCCCATCAGGTCCATGCTCATCGTGCAGGCGACCAGCCGCACGCCGGCCCGTTGGGCTTGGGCGATCAGATCGGGCAGCGAGGCGACGTTTTTGCGGCGCATGATGCCCTTGATCATCGCCAGGCCGGCCCCGCCCATGTTCATTTTGGACAGCTTCAGCCGCCCTGCCCCGCGCGGCATCATCCAACCGAACATCCGCTCGACGAGGTTCTTCTTCGCGGCCACCGGTTCCTCGCGCCGCAGCACGTTAAGACCCCAAAACGTAAAGAACATGGTGACACGGCTGTCCATCGCGGCCGCGCCGTTGGCGATGATGAACGCGGCCATCGCCTTGTCGAACTCCCCGCTGAACACGACGATTGTCTTGTGTCGGGCCGCCGCGCCGACCGCCGTCGTTTCACACGAGGGCCGCGTCTCGCGGCGCACCACCACCGCGCGGCAGCCCGCGCCTTGCGGCTCGATCGACCGCAGCTCGTGGCCCGTGCTCGCGCACCAGGCGGCCACGTCGGGCCGGAATCCCGGATCGGTCGCCGAGATGCCCACGGCCCGGCCTACTTCGACGTGGGCGATTTCCTCGGCCAGCCGCATGATGGGGCCTGGGCACTGCAATCCGCGGGCGTCCACTTCCTTGGCCACGTTGCCCGCCCCGTTTTCCTTTTCCAATTCAACTCCCGGCATGGGATCACCTTTCTTCACGTCGCCCGCGTCGTCCACTACTTCGCGCGGCCGGGCCTCTTCGATCGGCAACATGCCGACCACGGCCTGATACGTCTTGTACCCGCCCGACAAATTGCGGCATCGAAATCCCGCCATCATGAGAATCCGCGTGGCCAGGTACCCGCGCAGCCCCACCTGGCAAAATGCCAGAATCTCCTTCTCCCGCGGCAACTCGCCCATCCGCCCGCGCAGCTCGTCCAGCGGCACGTGTACCGCCCCGGGAATGGTGCCGGCCGCGACCTCCGCCGCCGTGCGCACGTCCAAGAGCAACTGATTCTCGCCCGGCGCAACCACGTCGGCCGCGTGGCACACCGGCATGTCGCCGTCGAGCACGTTCGTGGCCACGAAGCCCGCATAGTTGATCGGATCCTTGGCCGAACCATAGGGCGGCGCGTAAGCCAGCTCCTGCTCGGCCAGATCGCGCACGGTGAGGCCCGCGCGAATCGCCACGGCCAGCACGTCGATCCGTTTGTCGACGCCCGACGCCCCGACCGCCTGCGCGCCGAGCACCTTGCCGTTTTCAGGATCGAACAGCAACTTGAGACTCAACGGCGTCGCGCCGGGGTAGTAGCCCGCGTGGCTCGACGGATGGACGTAGATTTTTTCATACGCGCGTCCCGCTCGCCGCAACGATTTCTCCGTGAGTCCCGTCATGCCGATCGTCAGGTCGAACACCTTGCACACGGCGGTGCCTTGCGTCCGTCCATACACGCTCGGGCGGCCCAGGATATTGTCGGCCGCGATGCGTCCCTGGCGGTTGGCCGGTCCGGCCAGCGGGATGAGCACCGGCGTACCGTCGATCAACTGGCGAACCTCGACCGCGTCGCCCACCGCATAAATCGCCGGGTCGCTGGTCCGCATGTGCTCGTCCACCGCGATGCCGCCGGTCGGGCCCAGTTCCAGCCCCGCCTCGCGGGCAAGCGTGGTCTCGGGCCGCACGCCGACGGCCAGGATCACCAGCCGGGCGTCGACCGCGCGGCCGTCGCTGGGCACGACGCGCAGGCCGCCGTCGTCCGCGTGAATTTCCGTGACCGACGTGCCCAGCCGCAGATCGACGCCATGATATTCGAGCTGCTGATGAAGCGGCGCGACCATCTCGGGATCGGCCGCGACGAAAACCTGCTTGGCCAACTCGACGAGCGTCACGTCCAGCCCGCGGCGTCGCAGGGCCTCGGCCATTTCCAGCCCGATGTACCCGCCGCCGACGATCACGGCGCGGCCCTCGCCGGCCCGGTCGGCCGCCGCCTTGATCCGGTCGGTGTCGGCCAGATTGCGCAACGTGAACACGCCCGGCGCGTCGGAGCCGGGAATCAGCGGTCGCACCGGCTCGGCCCCCGGACTGAGCACGAGGGCATCATAGGGTTCGTCCCGCTCTTGGTTGTTTTTCAGGTCGCGGACGATCAGCCGCCGCGCCGCCCGATCGATTCGCACGACTTCCGTCCGCGTCCGCACGTCGACGTGATACCGCCGTCGAAACCCCTCGGGCGTTTGCAGCAGAAGCCGCTTCCGATCGGTAATCGCCCCGCCGATGTAATACGGCAGACCGCAATTGGCGAACGAAATCGCCTCGCCGCGTTCGAACAGCACGATCTCGGCGTCTTCCGAAAGCCGCCGCGCCCGGGCCGCCGCCGAAGCCCCGCCCGCCACGCCGCCGATAATGAGAATGCGTTTCATGAAAGTCGAGAGGGAAAAGTCCAGAGTCAAGGGTCCAGAGTCAAGGGTCAAGAGGCAGGATGAGATGCGGGGCGAAGGTCGCGGGACGGAAAAAAGCCGCCACGATCTCAAATCTCAAATTTGAGATCCGCCCGTCCCACCCACCACCCACGAACTACGGACCACGAACTACGGACCACGAACTACGGAC
>DATECS010000282.1:0-3883 GCA_035286785.1 Thermoguttaceae bacterium
CCCCGCCTCGGTCGTGCCGAACAACGGCCGCGCGAGCACGCCGGACACTCTTTCAAAATTCGCCACCGTCCGCGCCGTCGTCGGCGCGCCGCCGGTGATCACTCGCCGCCGCGGATCGAACAGCCGATCGCCGGCCCCGAACATCAGCGTATCGAGCATCGAGGCCACCGCCGGCAGCACCGTCACGTCGTGCTGCTGGCACGCCTCGAAAACGGTTTTTGCCTTGAACCGCCGCATCGTCAATAGGTTCGCGCCCGTAACCATCGGCGTAATGACGTACCATCCGTGTCCGTAGGCATGGCTCATCGGCGCGACGGCCAAAAGCGTGTCGGCCGCGTCGATGCCGATCGTCTCGACGTAGTGCCGCGCCTCGGCAATCGCCGTGGCGACCGGCCGGACCGCCACTTTCGGCTCGCCCGTCGTGCCCGAAGTGGGATGCAACGGTACGCCGGGCAGTTCCAGAAAATCGCCGCTCTCGGCGGCGACTGCATCGCCAAAATCGGCCCAAACGGCTCGGGCCCAAAGGTCATACGAGAGGATGGATGCCCGCGCGCCGACCGCTTCCATTTCGGACTCGGTCCGCGCGTCGGTCACGACGAATCGGGCGTGAAACCGCTGGGCGATCCGCTTCAATTCGGCCGGCGGCGACTCGACGTGAACCAAAAGCGGCGAGCCGCCTTCAGCCAGCACGGCGGCCCAGACGGCAATGAACACGGGCCCGTTGCCCACGGCCACGATCACCCGATCGGCCGGCCGCAACCCCGACGCGCGCATTCGCTGGGCCAAGGCGGCCCGGCTGGCGGCGAACACGCCGGGCCCCACCACCAGCGCATGGTCCAGATCGACGATCGTGCCGCGATAGGCGTCGATCGCCGCGAGCATCGCATCGGGAGCCATGTCAAGCGGCAACCCGCGGTTCGTGGACATGCCCCGCCTCCAGAGAATACATATCAGCGCATCCAGCCTAGCTTGATCTTTCACCAGAAATATCACCACGGAGACACGGAGGGCACGGAGATTCTTTTTGAAACCACAGATGAACACAGATACACACAGATAGATTTCTTGATCTTTATCTGTGTGTATCTGTGTTCATCTGTGGTTCCTAACTTTGTGCCTTCCGTGTCTCCGTGGCGAAAAAATCCGCTACGCCGTCTCGGGGAATGAACCGTTCTCGGGCAGGATCTCGCGGGTGCGGATCTTTTCGGCCACCAGTTCAATGTCGTCCGACAGGTTGCGGTCCTTCTTCAGCGGAGGAACGAACTCGCGGATCCGCAGATAGACCTCTCCGAGCTTCGGCGCCGGACGCCGCGGACGCAGTAAAAAGAACGCCTGGGCCCCGGTCAACAGTTCGATCGCCAGCACGCGGCGAAGGTTCTCGACGATCCGGTTCACTTTCATGCCCGCGATCGGCCCCATCGACACGTGATCTTCCTGGTTCAAGCTGGTGGGGATCGAATCGACGCTCGCCGGGAAACTCAGCGACTTGCATTCACTCACCAGCGCGGCGGCCGTGACGTGGGCCATCATGAAACCCGAATTCACGCCGCCGTTGTCGATCAGGAACGTATGCAGGTGGCCTCGGGGCGCCCGCATCAGCAGGTTGATCCGCCGCTCCGAGATATTAGCCAGCGTCGCCATCGCCGAGGCCAGCGCGTCGTTCACCCGGGCCGGATAGATCGCATGGAAATTGCCGCAGCACAGGGCCATCATTTCGTCGGGGAACAGCAGTGGGTTGTCGGTCGTCGCGTTGATTTCGCGTTCCAGCACGGTCGCAGAGTTCTGCAACTCCTGCCAGATAGCCCCATGGACTTGGGGAGCGCATCGCAAGGAATAGGGATCCTGGACGTGGAAGCGGTCCATGTGAAACGCCGAAAGCTGCGACGAATCCCCGAGCCACCCGGCCAACGCCCGGCCGCAATGGATCGTGCCCGGGTGGCCGTGGGCCCGGAGCGTCGGCTCGGCGCAAATGTTCCGCGAGCCGCCAAGGGCCTCGATGCTCATGGCGGCGGCCAAGTTGGCCACGTCCAGCAGATGGCTTCCCTCGTACCACGCCTTCACTCCCAGCGCCGTGGTCAGGGCCGTGCCGTTCATCAGGCTTAGCCCCTCTTTCGGCCCCAGCGAGACCGGCTTCAGACCGGCCCGGCGAATCGCCTCTTCGGCCGGCATTTCGACGAAACCGTCGCCCTCGGGCATGGTGCATCGGCCCTCGCCCAGGACGGTCAGCGTGGCATGGGCCGAGGGGGCCAAGTCGCCCGACGCGCCCACGCTCCCCTGCGAAGGGACGCAACTCAAAATGCCGGACTCGAGAATCTTGGTGATGGCCCGCATCGTTTCAAGCCGCACCCCACTGTGTCCCTGGCAGATCGTGTTCAGGTTGATCAGCCACATGGCCAGAACGATATCGCGAGAGAGCAGTTCGCCCACCCCACAGCAATGGGACCGGACCAGGTTGTATTGGAGTTCGATGATCTTCTCGGGCGGAATGACCGTGTTGGCGAAATGACCGAAGCCCGTATTGACCCCGTAAACCGGCTCTTCGGCTTCAATCAGCTTGGCCAGCAGGTTCGAGGCGTCGCGGATTCGTCGGATGCCCTCGGACGAGAAGTCGATCCCCAACCGTTCGCCGGGCGTCAAAGCCCGTTGAGCGAAGTCCCACAAGGCCGTCGGACTCAATGGCCCGGAGCCCAACGCGATCTTGGCGTCGCCCGATGAAGTGGAAGGGGTTGTTGCTTTCTGGAGTCGATATCCGTGTTCGTTCAGCATCGGTGCGCCGGCTCGTGACAGGTTTTCGTGATCCGTAACCTCGGGCTCCGTATTGTACGCGCCATCCTTGTAGGGCAACCGAGAGTGTTCATTTCGTTTCGCCCAAGCCCCCTTAATTTCCCATTTGTGGCGAGTTGTCCATTCTCGGCAAGCATTATCTTTTTGTCAACTATCCAAGTAGCGTAAAACACCACGTCAACAGCTCTGAACGAAAAACGCCGTCACGATGGCAAAGCAACTGCACCAAATAAATGCCAGTTCTGCCTTTGAATCGCAATAAATGCCACCTATGGTAAACTGCGAACCGCCATTAGTGTGCAATTTGGAAACTTTGGTGAAACAATGAACAAAATACGACATTCTGACAGTATGTGAAGAATGGTAGGCTAGGTAATATGGATAGGTTTGTGGGTGAATGCAATTCCGCTGGAGATCGCTTCGTGGCCGCATCCTGGTCGTCCGCCATGGCTCTCGATCAACGTGCCGTAGGCTATCCCCTTGTCCAGCGAGATCACCAAGCCGGTCCGCTGATTTTTGGACACTTGAAAATCGAGCGGCTCGCCCCGGGTCAAGGCTCGCACCACAACGAGATTTCGGGCCAACGCCGCACTGGGTTCCACTAGACCGAACGTAGGCGGCGACGTGCCCTCCTCCAGTGCCGTCAGGGCCGACAATAAAGAAACACCCCCCGACGCGCCGCCCGCGTGGCCGATTTGCCCAACCACGGAACCTAAGTATAAAGGTCCGTCACGCCGGTTTGATGCATACGAATCCTGAACGGCCTGAACCATCGCGGCGTCTTCGTCGGGCAGTCCGGCGGCATCGGTCATGGCCAGGGCCGGCGGCAGACCGACATGGTCCAGACACCGCCGCAGGGACTCGGCGAGCCCGGCGGGAGCCTCCTGATCATGAACCGCCTCGACCCCGCGGAGGATGGCGCGGATCGAATCGCCGTCGCGCCGCGCGTCGGCCAGCCGTTTCAACAGGAACACGACGGCCCCCTCGCCCGGCACGTAACCCGAGGCAAGTCGGTCGAACGGCCCCCTCGCGTCGGGGCCCAACGCAAGCCGCCCCGCCTCGGACAAGGCTTCATAAACCGCCGGGTTCATGTCCCGCT
>DATECS010000283.1:0-3375 GCA_035286785.1 Thermoguttaceae bacterium
GCCATTCTCCAAGTCCGAGCGGCGGCGTTGTGCGACGACGACCGACTTGCGGACCACCTTGCCACCCGGCCCGGCTATGCACGCCTCCGCCATCCCCTTGTCGCCGCCGCATAAAACCCTACAAACCCTGACATGCACCCCAGAGCCAATCAGTTTTTCAAAATAGGGCTTTAGGAGACAGCTCCTGTTGCCATTTTTGCTGCTGTTTTCGTGTAACCGACGGCAAGAATCACCTCCATTGTGAAAAACTGATTGGCCCTGGGCTTTCCCGTACGTGGATCTGCTTGGGCGCTAGTGTAGTGTCTCGGAAATGACGGCATTTATGTTGCGTAGTGTCGGCAAAATGGGTGCCATGCCCACGCTTGCCGTGAGCATGAGACGGCGGCAAACATGCTTGCTGTCTCGCTACGCTCGCTTAGCAAGCATGACGCCCATAAATCACCATCCGCGCGAGACACTACACTAGCTCGACTGGCAAATGAAGAGCCGGACCGATAAATCGATAAGGCGAGCAGCCTGCTGTTGGCAAACCTGCCCTCTTCCTCACACCAGGGCTGCTAATGGTGTTACGCCACGCCACCCATAATGGCCACTCGCGCATGCATGACTGCGTAGGTATACAATCTTACCCCATTGCCCCTTGACTGTTCGCCCCATATTTCTTAGGCTTTCTTAATTCGCCACCAGGGGGTCGTTTTGCGCCAGCGTAGCTTCAATCGGCAGAGCACCGCATTCGTAATGCGGGGGTTAAGGGTTCGACTCCCTTCGCTGGCTCTTGGAACGCCGGATAATGTGTAAACCCACCGGCGTGGTACGTCTTATGAGTTGGAGTCCGTCGCGATGGTGCAAACCTTGCAGGTCGACCTGAAGCAATTGGTGGTTTTCAACGGCACGTTTGGCCCTCGCGAGATCCGCCAGATCGAGGACGCCATCGCGTCGGGCTATTCGCAATACGCCGTGCTCCGCGACACGGTCGCCGAATTCGGGTCGAAGGACGACCTCAGCCCGGCCCAGAAGGTCCGCCTCGGCGCGTGCCAATATCTGCTGGGCCGCTATCGCGACGCCGTCGAGACGCTCCGCACGAGCGACGGCGGGGCTTTGGCCAAGTTCTACCTGGGCAAGAGCCATTTCGCCTTAGGGGAATACAACGAAGCGCTGAACTGCTATCAATTGGCCCAGCAGGCCGGCTACGGCGCCGACGAGTGCTCCCTGGTCCGGGCCGAGGCCCAGCGTCGGCTGCGCGACCCCCAGGCCGCCCTGGCCACGCTCGATCAGCTTTCCGGCGCCGTCGAACAAACGGCCGAGTATCTCTATCAACGCGGCGCCACCGTGGCCGTGCTGGGCGGCAATCCCGAGGAGGTTGTCCGGCTTTACGAGCGGGCGGTCGAAGCCGACGGAACCCATTCCGGCGCGATGTTCGGCCTGGCCATGGAAAACGATCGGCGCGGAAACGACGACCGCGCGTTGGAGCTCTATCGCGAATCGGCCAAGCGGTTTCCGCCTCACGTCGGCTCGCTGATCAATCTCGGGCTGGTCTACGAAGACCGCGAGCAGTACGAACTGGCCATCCAGTGTTATCAACGGGTGCTCGAAGTCGATCCGATGAACGAGCGGGCCGCGCTGTTTTTGAAAGACGCGCAGGCCTCCAGCGACATGTACTACGACGAGGACGCGGCGCGCAACCGCGACCGGATGAGCCAGGTGCTCGGCATCCCCGTCACGGATTTCGAGCTCTCGGTCCGCAGCCGCAATTGCCTGCAAAAAATGAACATCCGCACGCTGGGCGACCTGTGCAGTTGCACCGAGCAGGAGCTGCTCTCCAGCAAGAATTTCGGCGAAACGAGCCTCATCGAAATCCGCGAGATGCTCACGTCGAAGGGGCTTCGGCTGGGCCAACTAGCGGCCGAAAAGGCGGTGACCGACATTTTCGAGCCCGAGAATCTCTCGGCCGACGAACAGGCCATGCTCAACCGGCCCGTCTCCGATCTGAACCTCTCGGTGCGTGCCCGTAAGTGCATGATCCGCCTGGGCATCACGACGGTCGGCGAGCTCGTCCGGCGGAGCGGCGACGACCTGCTGGAGTGCAAAAACTTCGGCGTGACCAGCTTGAACGAAGTCCGCGAAAAGCTGACCGTGCATAGCCTGAAGCTCCGCGGCGATTGACGCTCTCACGCGAAACATTCACCACGGAGGCACGGAGGAAGGAACCACAGATGGACACAGATAAACACAGATAGATTTCTTCCTTTTCCGTGTTCATCTGTGTCCATCTGTGGTTTCAAAAAGAGTCTCCGTGTTCTCCGTGCCTCCGTGGTGGGTTCTCTGTTGATGAACGCTTTTCGTTTTGAGTTGCGGCATCGCGATGCGGGCAGTGCCGC
The DNA here is from genome assembly GCA_035286785.1 of Thermoguttaceae bacterium. Taxonomy (GTDB): domain Bacteria; phylum Planctomycetota; class Planctomycetia; order Pirellulales; family Thermoguttaceae; genus UBA11386. The sequence continues at coordinate 2,379 of DATECS010000283.1, forward strand.
TCGGCGGAGCGTCTTTCACACGCCGCACGGCCCGGTCGAAATGCCCGCCTTCATGCCCGTCGGCACGGCGGCCACCGTGAAGGGGCTTGAAATTGAGCCGCTTCGGGCCACCGGCGCGCAAATGGTGCTGGCCAACACCTATCACCTCGCCCTGCGGCCCGGCGAGGACGTCGTCGCCGAGCTGGGCGGTCTGCACGGCTTCATGGGCTGGGACGGGCCCATCCTGACCGACAGCGGCGGGTTTCAACTCTTCAGCCTGGCCCAGATGACCAAAGTCACCGAGGAACACGCCGTCTTCCGCTCGCACATCGATGGCCGGCTGCTCGAACTCTCGCCCGAGCGGGCCGTGGCCATTCAGGAGCGTCTGGGCAGCGACGTGGCGATGGCCCTGGACCACGTCGTGGCCTTGCCCAACAAGCCCGAGGTCGTCCGCGACGCGACCGAGCGGACCGTTCGCTGGGCCCGGCGATGCCGCGACGCGGCGACCCGGCCGGATCAGGCCCTCTTTGGGATTGTCCAAGGCGGCCTCGACTGCCGGCTTCGGATCGAATGCGCCGAGCAATTGGCCCGGCTCGATCTGCCGGGCTACGCCATCGGGGGGCTGAGCGTGGGCGAGACGCCCGAGGAAATGTATCGAGTGCTCGACGAAACCACTCCGGCCATGCCTGTCGAGCGTACCCGCTATCTGATGGGGGTGGGCCGACCAGAGGATCTCCTGGCGGCAATCGGCCGGGGGGTGGACCTGTTCGACTGCGTGATGCCGACTCGAAACGGCCGCAACGCCTTGGCTTTCACCGACGAAGGGCCGCTTCGGCTGAAAAATCTTCGGTTCGAACGGGATGCGCGGCCCCTGGAGGCCGACTGCCCTTGCGCCGCCTGCCGCCGGAGCCGGGGATATTTGCGTCACTTGTTCATGGCGGGCGAGATGTTGGGCCCGATTCTCTTGTCCATCCACAACCTGACGTTTTATCAGCGGCTTTTGGCCGAGGCGCGGGGA
>DATECS010000284.1:0-8690 GCA_035286785.1 Thermoguttaceae bacterium
CCGGGCCTTTTTCGCTTTTGAACGTGGCGGCGTTTCGATGCCGAACGGATCAGTGCCGCTGTTGAGTGTGCATCTTGCGAAGTTCCCGCAGTTCCATGGCCAGGCGGTGCCTCAGCGGGTTCTCCGGACGCAATTCCTCCAGCAACAGCTCGGCCTTCTCGAACGTCTCGTTGTCGTACTCCTTCGCGCGGAACAGTTTGATCCAACTGCGCGATACCTCTCTCTCGGTAAGCAAGCTTCACCTCGGTGACGTAAAAACTTCCAGTTGACGAACCACCCCCGAATCATTCGAGGGATTCTCTTCTAAATAGACGCTACGACCCCAGCGCCTGGGTCAGGTATTCCGGGTGCATTTTTTCCAGTTCCTCGGTCACGGCGTCGACCGCCATGCGTATTTGCGATTCGCTGTGCTCCGAGGTGATGAAGAACCGCAATCGCGCGGCGCTCTCTTCCACGGCCGGGTAGAGGATCGGTTGGACGTTGATCCCCCGCTCGAACAGCGCGCCGGACAATTGCAGACTATGAAGCGAGTTTCCCAGGATGATCGGCACCACGGGCGAATTTTTGCTGTGGCCCGTGTTTAATCCTCGCTGCTTGGCCAGCGATAGAAAGAGCCGGCTGCGTTCCTGCAACCGCGCGACGCGCCACGGCTCGGCCTCCAACAGCCGCAGGGCGGCCAGCGCCGCGCCCGCCGCGGGCGGGGAAAGCCCGACGCTGTAGAGGAATCCCGGCGCGGTGTACTTCAAATACTCGACCAGTTCCTTGCACCCCGAAATGTACCCGCCGCAACTGCCGAACGTTTTGCTCAACGTACCCATCCAAATATCGACGTCCTCGCGCCGCGCGCCGAACAGCTCACCGATGCCGCGCCCGGTGGGCCCGAGCGTACCGATCGAATGGGCCTCATCGACCATCAAGAGGGCCTTGTACCGCCGCTTCAGGTCGATGAACCGCGACAGGTCGGGATAATCGCCGTCCATGCTGTAAACGCCTTCGATGGCGATCAACACCCGGCGGTAATCGCGCCGGCAGTCCTTGAGAATCTCCTCGGCCGCCTCGAAGCTGTTGTGCGCGAACGACCGACGCCGCGCGCCCGAGAGCATCGCCCCCTGAAGGATGCTATTGTGGGCCAGCGCGTCGTGCAGGATCAGGTCGCCGGGCCCCAGCAGGTGGCCGATGACCGTCTCGTTCGTGGCGTGCCCGCCGACGAAACAGACGGTCGCCTCGGTGCCCAGAAAATCGGACAAGCCGCGTTCCAATTCGCCGTGCAAGTCCTTCTCGCCCGAGACGAGCCGGCTGGCGGAAACGCTGGTGCCGTATTTGGCGGCGGCGTCCTGGGCCCCGCGGATCACGGCCGGATGGCCCGACATGCCCACGTAGTTGTAGCTCGAAAAATTGACGTACTCGCGTCCGCCGATCATGGCGCGGTCGCTCGTGATGCCTTCGTGGACCGCGAAGAACGTGTTTTCCAGGCCCATCGCCTCGGCCGTGTCGAGGTTGCGGCGCAACTGCACGTACTCCGGGAACTTGGCGATCTGGTAATTTTCCTTCGGTATCGCCGCGCCGGGCGACACGAGGCGTTTTGCCCGGGGCTCCGCGCCGAGGTGCGTTTGGACCGCCTCGACCACCTGACGGGCCGTTTCCAGGTCGGGCAAAATGGCCTCGGGAAAACGTCCGCCGAATCGCTCTTCGAGCGCCGCGAGAATCTCCATCCGTTCGAGCGAATCGAGTCCCAGTTCCGTGATCCGCGAATCGAGCGTCAACCCGGCGGCCCGTTGCTTGGCCACGGCGTGAACTTCCTCGAGCACCGCGTCGACGATCTTCGACGCGTCCTTGGGGACCGACTTCGGGCGGCCGTTTTTCGAAGTGGGCGCGCCGACGGCGGCCATCGTCGCCGGTCGAAGGGACTCGCTCGGCGAACGGGCCGGTTCCTCGGAGTCGCACGGCTCGTCGTCGGGCGTTTCTTCGGCGATCGGTTCGGTCGCCGCGCTGGCAATCGGCGCCATTGCTTCGCCGTCGCCCAGCTTCCAGCTTCCCACCACTTCGAGCGAGCCGTCGAGATAGCCGTCGCGGCAGGCGTGTCGTTGGATCTTGCCGCTGGAGGTTTTCGGAATGCTGCCGGCGCGGACCAACAGGATTCCTTCGACGCCGATCTCGTGTTCGGCCGATACGGCCCGGCGGATCGCGTCGAAAACCTCGTTGAGGTGGCCCTGCTTGCGCCGCTCGATTTCGTGGACCACGATCAGCTTCTGGCGGCCGTCTTCCTCGATCGTCACCGCGGCGCCCGAGCCCGCGCTGAGCCGTTTGTGGGCACGGCGAACCGTCTGTTCGACGTCCTGCGGATAGATGTTCACGCCGTGCAGGATGATGAGATCCTTGATCCGGCCGGTGACGAACAACTCGCCGCGGTCGATGAACCCCAGGTCGCCCGTGCGGAGGAACGGCCCCTTGCCCGTGTCGGCCAAGTGGGCCCCAAAGACTTCCTCGCTCAGCTCGGGCCGTTTCCAATAGCCGTGCGCCACGCTGGGCCCGTGGACCCAGATCTCGCCGACCCGGCCTTCGGGACACGTGGAGAGCGTCTCGGGATCGGCGATGACGACGTCCTGGTCGGCCAGCGTTCCGCCGCAGCCGACCAGCCGTTGCGCGCCGCGAGCCGCCTCGCCCACCTCCACGGCCTTTCCACGCACCAGCGCCGACGTGTCGAACCGCCGCACGATCGGCGGATGCTTGGTGTATCCGCCCGAGACGATCAACGACGCCTCGGCCAGACCGTAGCAGGGATAAAACGCCTCGCGGCGGAATCCGCACGGCGCGAATTTTTCGGCGAACCGATCGAGCGTCTCGGCATGGACCGGCTCCGCCCCGTTGAACGCCACCTGCCACCCGCTCAGATCCAGCTCGTCGAGATGTTCGGGCCCGATCTTCTGGACGCACAGGTCATAGGCGAAATTCGGCCCGCCGCTGGTCGTGGCCCCGAATCGCGTGATCGCGCGGAGCCATCGCAACGGCTTCTGCAAAAACGACATCGGCGCCATCATTACGTTGGGCCGGCCCAGGTACACCGGCTGAAGAATGCCGCCGATCAGACCCATGTCGTGATAGCACGGCAGCCAGTAGACGCCCGATCCCGATCGCGTGTGCTCGAAGGCGTAGGAAATAAGCGCCGAATTGTGCAATAGGTTGGCGTGGGTGAGCATCACGCCCTTGGGCACGCCGGTCGAGCCCGACGTGTACTGCAAAAAAGCCACCGTCTGCTCATCGACCTCCGGCGGGCGCCAGTCCTCGCCCGAGCCGTCGAGCATGGCGCACGTGGCCAGCCAGTTAAGCTGTTTCAGGTGGGGCGTTTCGTCGATCAGCGGCTCGACGCGCTGGATCACCTGATCGGTCGACAGGGCCACCTTCGCCGCGCAGTCGTCGGCCACCGCCTGGATCCGATCCAACGAACGGTTGCGCCGCGGGGGATACACGGGCACGGCCACCACGCCCGCGTAGAGACAGCCGAAAAACGCGGAGATGAACTCCAGCCCCGCCGGGTACAGCAGCAGGGCCCGCTCGCCGGCCAGCCCCTCGGACACCAGCCGCACGGCAATCGCCCGAGCCTGGCGGTCCAATTCCCGATAGGTCAGACTGACTTGCTCGTCTTCGCCGTCGACCAAATAGACGAAGGCCGTACCCTCCGGCTGGCACCTCGCTCGATAACGCACGAGGTCAACGAGGGTGGAACGACTGGACAACGATCCAGGTGGCTTAGCCAGATGCACGGGTATCCAAGCTCCCTCCGAAAAAAGACCGCACGTCGATCCTTGACCGAGGCTCCACGGGGGAGCCATTCATCATGCCGAGCCCGCGCGACGCATTGGGGGCGTCAGTCCCCGGCCGGCCCTGTGTTTTCATGGAACGACATCGCCCGCGCCGCCGAGGCGCGCGCGCATCCACGTAATCGCTTCGGTTGATGCAAGCCTTGCGAGAGAACTCTTCTGTTCGCCCCCGCAAAGGCTCGCCCAACACCGTAACCCATAAATTTTACGAAACATAACCATAACCCGCAACCGTCACCCCACCAACGGGCTGAATGGGCCATGCCCAGTGAGTAGGTCAGGCTGTGCCTGACAGTAGAAGCCCAATCCCAGATAGTTGTCAGGCACAGCCTGACCTACGCCTCTGAAGGAACCATTTGGGCCATGCTCCGAACCGTTGACACAAGAGGGCCACCCGGCTAAGTTAAATTGGGGGTAAGGGCGTCCACGCTTTGGGTGATCGAACAGCAAGAGTTTGCCGATGATTCGCGTCAAATGCCCCGGTTGCGGCACCACGTTGGACGCCAAGGATAGCTTGGCCGGCCAGACCCGCAATTGCCCCAAGTGCAAGGGTCCGATCGAGATTCCCGCTCCGGAGGAACCGACGCCCATCATCTTCATGAACCCGGCCACCGAGCGATTGCCCAGCAAGGTGTTTCTCGAACGGCTGAGCCGCGCGAATCGCTACGTCATCTGCGACAAGACGATGGTCATTGCCACCTGGCGAAACGACGGCCAAGGGTGGATGCTCCGGGCGGCGTCGGGTTTCGTGCCGGCCCGGCGCGACAGCGCGGCGATTCCTCACTACGGCGACTTCGTGCTCGTCGAGTTGGAAATGGCCCAGACCGACGTGGGCCTCCGCCTGGCGGCGATCAACTCCTTCCAACTCGCCACGCGATTCGCCCTGACCAAGCTCGAAAAGAGCGACGACGACATCGTCCAGACGATCACCGACTACGGCCGATTGAATCGGGAGCAGAAATTCGCCGTCCGTCAGGTGTTGCGCGACGAGTTTCTGCGCGAAGTCTGGTGCGACTCGACCGACATCGTCGACTATCTCTCGAACGCCGACTACCATTCGCACACGACGCACGGGAGTGAGAAGGTGGACGAACCTGGCAAATCGGCCGCGGAAGGAACGTCGTAGCGACGCCGAGCTCGAGGCGTTGCGTCGAGCGGTGATGCGAGGCTCGCCTTTTGGTGAATCCTCGTTATCAGTGATTGTTTTGCTTGAGATCATCGCATGACGCACATTGTGCTCACGGTAGCGGAAATTCTCGGTTATGTGGTGCTTTATGTCATTCTTTTTAGGTGCCTAAAGTGGCTGCTTCAGCGGTCCAAGGTGGCACATCTTTTCGCGGCGGGAATAACTGGAATAGTGTTTCTTATGGTGACTCTGCTTCCTGAAAAGGATATGCATTTTATCTTACACTACATGACACTCGTTCTAGCAGTAATCATACTTCTGTTGGTGGTGTTGCTTGTTGGTTGGCTTGCTCTCAGAGTGCTCCGATCCAACAATAGTCTCCTACAGAAGACCGCCACAATGCTGCTCCTAGCAGCGGCACTGAGTTTTCTGATCTGGCTGATAGTGAGTTTCATGATATTCAATGTATTCCTCGGCGGTCATCCTTACCTTGGAAAAGTGGTTGGCGACGATTACTATTTTGGGCAACACGGCAAGTACACACGTGTAACGCCAGAGATCTGGTGGATCAGTTTCTGGCTCGTTACAGCGCTTCACTGCATTCCTCCTGTTTGTCTAGTGAGTGGACTCCTTCTCACATGGTTGTCGCGTCTCCGGGAGAAATCCAAATCCAGGAATTTTGAGATTATCGCATGCCGTACTTCGTCTACACAGTAGCCTCAATCTTCGGTTTTGTGGTCCTTTATGTCATGCTTGCTGCGCTGCTAAGTTGGCCGCTTCGGCGGTCCAAGGTGGCGCATCTTCTCGCGGGAAAAGGGGCGGGAAAAGGTGTCAGGAACCGTTTCCACTGTATTTCCGCACACATTCTTCCCTCAACTTTTCCACATACTTTTTCCATATCCTTTTCCACATCCTTCACCTTCGTGCCAACCCAGAAGTGGAGCAGGCAGTGGATGGACAACAACCTCTACGCGAAATACAGCCTCTCCGCGAGTGAGATCGCGTTCATGGAATCGATAGTCCGCCCGATGAAGGCGAGCGAGGGGAAGGTGGGGAAGGAGGCGGGCGATGAGTAAGAAAGAGCGTCCGCGGATTGCCCAGTTGGGCGCGGAAAGACGGCCTTGGGGATTTGAACCGTCGCCAAATGGTCGATATTTGGAAGGCGAATCATGACGAAGGACAACGCATTGGCCGTTTTTGAAAACTTCAAAATCCGACGCATCTATGACGAGAAAGCGGAGACTTGGTATTTCTCCGTGGTGGACATTGTGGCGGCGTTGATCCAGCAACCGGATTATCAAGCCGCGCGCAATTACTGGAAGGTGCCGAAAAACCGACTGAAAAAGGAGGGGAGTGAGTCGGTTACAAAATATAACCGACTGAAACTGCCCGCAAGGCGCGGCTCGAACTGGAACAGAAGACTGGGAAAAGCGTGGTGACGGGCGATAATTTCCTGCCGCCGACCAAGGCCCCGAAGCGACTGGAGGGCGAAAAGGATGAATAGGGAGTTTTTTCCGCCGCGCCCGGCAACACGGCAAGTACACACGTGTAACGCCAGAGATCTGGTGGATCAGTTTCTGGCTCGTTACAGTGCTTCACTGCATTCCTCCTGTTTGTCTGGTAAGTGGACTCATTCTCACATGGTTGTCGCGTCTCCGGGAAAAAACGTGGCGATGTCCTAGATCAATGGATCTTCACAGCCGAAGTGAAGGAGAAGCGAATCCCGACGCTTCGAAAGGACCGAGTACGTCGAAGGACTGGTGATCGACATCAGCGTTCCGGCCCATCCCGCCTTGGATTAAGGCGGAATTAATTAGTCGGGAATCGTTTTTCTGGCGTCGCTACGCGACGCGCGGCTCGGTGGGGGAATTCGGTCCGTGGGTTGAAACCCACGGCTATTGTCATGGCGTCGCTCGCGCGACGGGTTGTGAGGTGGACGGTGGGAATCGCTGTAGCGTCGCTCGCGCGACGGGTTGTTAGGTGGGCAACCGTCGCTACGGCCTTGCCGTAATTGCGGCGAGTTCGTCCGTGCCCAAGCTCCACAGCAAAGCGGCCTGTCGATCGATCTCTCGCTGCGTTTCGGTCGTGTCCTGGTCGTTCGCCGCCAGACGATGCGCCTCGCGGCTCAGTTCGGCCAGACGACGGTGGGCGTCGTCGTCCGGGTCGTATCGCCGGACGTCGAGGTAGTCCATCATGCTCGGCGTGCCAAAGCCCTTGCCGCCAGGGTGCCACTGTCATAAAAGTTAAAAAACCATCGAGTGCCACTGGCTCCGCCAGTGCGTTGGGCCGGTTGGTGGTCTATGAATCGGCCGGCTTGCACGCGGGCGTCATTTGCTTTGCCTGTGTGGGATTGAGTTGACGTCCCATTGAAAAAACACTGGCATAGCCAGTGGCACACTTGCGGGCGGCATGAGAGTCGCCTTTATTCGCCGCGACCTTCGCGCAATCGGCGGCGGATCTCCAACAGTCGCCGGGCCAGTTCCTGCTCGTAACCTCGGTCCGTTGGGCGGTAGTATTCGCGGTCCACGCCCAGGTAGTCCTGCGCCGCGATCGCCCCGGGCGCGTCGTGGGCGTATTGATAACCCTCGCCGTGGCCCAGCCGCTTCGCGCCCGCGTAGTGCTTGTCGCGCAGGTGGACCGGCACGGGCAGGATGCGCCCCTCGCGGACGTCGGCCCGGGCCTCGCCGATGCCGATCGTCGCGGCGTTCGACTTGGCGGCGCAGGCCAAGTACGTGACCGCCTGGGCCAGATTCAATTGACACTCGGGCAGGCCCACGATTTCGCACGCCTGGGCCGCCGCGACGGCCAGCGGCAGGGCCTCCGGCGCGGCGTTGCCCACGTCCTCGCTCGCCAGGATCACCAGCCGCCGGGCGAGGAAACGCACGTCCTCGCCGCCTTCCAACATGCGGGCCAGCCAGTAGAGCGCGGCGTCCGGGTCGCTGCCGCGAATGCTTTTGATCAACGCGCTGATCGAGTCGTAATGGGTGTCGCCCTGGCGGTCGTATTGGATCGCCTTGCGCTGGACCGATTCCGCGGCCAACGCGCGAGTGAACTCGATCGGCCGGGTCTCGCTCGACAGCACGCCGACCTCCAACGCCGACAGCGCCCGGCGGGCGTCGCCGTCGCTCACTTCGGCCAGAAATTCCAGCGCGTCGTCGTGCAGTCGCACGTCGTAATCGCCCAGCCCACGGCGTTTGTCGGCCAGCGCGCGGCGCACGAGCGTCTTGACATGCTCGACCGAAAGCGGCTCGAACTGGAACACGCGGGAACGGCTGACTAGGGCGCTGTTGATCGCGAAAAACGGGTTTTCGGTCGTCGCGCCGACCAGGATGACCACGCCGTCCTCGACGTCGGGCAGCAGCACGTCCTGCTGGGCCTTGTTGAACCGGTGGACCTCGTCGATGAACAGGAGCGTCTTGCGTCCTTCGGTCGAGAGCCGATCGCGGGCCGCCGCCATCACTTCGCGCAGCTCCTTCACGTTGCTGGCGACCGCGCTGATCTGGCAGAAGTGACTTCGACTCTCGGCGGCCAGGAGCCGGGCAAGAGTCGTTTTGCCGGTGCCCGGCGGACCGTAGAAGATGACCGACCCCAGCCGATCGGCCGCCAGGAGCCGGCGCAGCAGCTTGCCCTCGCCCAGGAAATGCTCCTGGCCGACGAACTCATCGAGCCGCTCAGGCCGCATCCGCGCGGCCAGCGGCAGGGCCTCGGCCCGATTGGCTTGTTCCTCGGCGTCGAAGAGAGACATG
>DATECS010000285.1:0-22947 GCA_035286785.1 Thermoguttaceae bacterium
CGTGCGGCGGTCCACCTGGCGGGTCATTTTCGACTGCATGGCGCCGATCTCCTCGGCCACCTTGTGGTTGTCCTCGATCAGTTGGGCCGCCTTGGCCGCCAACTCTTTCAACTCGCGATCGAGCGACTCCTCGTGGGCCAGCGCGGCCTTGCGTTCGGCCGCCGACTTGCTCAACTCGGCGGTGAGCGAGGCCCGTTCGGCCTGGGAAAAACGCTCCTGCCGCTTCGCGTCTTCAAGGGCCAGTCGCATGTACTGCTCGTGCCGGGTGGCCGATTCCAACTCTTGCAGCAACAGCGTTTCCTGGCGGTCGATTTCCTTCAGAAGAACGTGATAGTCGCGGAGTTTTCGCTCCATGCCTTCCTTGCCGTCCGCGAGGTATTCGTCCACGACCGCGGCGGGCAGAATGGCCTGCAATTGTTCTTTCGTCATGCCGGCGAACACGCCGTGGGCGTCGTTGGGCATGACCTCGCACAACGTCCAGGTTCCCTTGCCCGAGTTGATCCGCTCGAGTGCCTTCGGCAACGGACGCATCGTCGGTTCGAGGCCGACCTGAACCTGACCGCCGTCCTTGTTGACGCCGCTCACCTTGAATTCGCCGAGAAAGCAGCCGCCCTGCGCGGGAGACGCCTCGTCAAAGGCGTAGAGGACCATGTCGGGTACGATTTCGAGGGCCTCGGGCGGCGCCTTCACGCCGACGAGAACTCCATCCCCCTTCACGCCTTGAAACGCGCAGTTGCGCCAGATCCGGCCGCGATTGACGTAGTACTTGTACAACGCGATCCGAACCGACTGGAGCGACTCGACGCTCTCGTCGGCGGGATCGCCGTATTTGATCTTCTCGATCTGGGCAGGGAGAGCGTTGGGGTCGTTGGGGTCGATCTGCTTCTCGATTTTCACCGCGACGCTTCGCCAGTGCTCGTGCGTCTTCAGCGCCACGAGGCTGAAGTAGACCAGCGGCAACAATGCGACGGCGATCAGTCCGAGGAGGACCTTGTTCCAAATGTTCATAGCGTCTCGAACCGAGGGAAGAGGGTGTTCCGTCCGAAGTCCCGGCGGCACTCGCTGGGGTGTTTTGTTCCAGGGTCGTCGGCCCTGGGATGCCTCGTCTCGACCCCGCTTCCGGACCGCCGTATCGCCGCGGGACCGGGCGGGGCAGGGATCAAACCCAAGTTTGATCGTATTCAGAGTTTGCGGCGTTGTCAAGGTTTTGCTGTCTACTAACTTACGCACATAGTGCCCATTTTAACCACCCCTCCGTGCGTCCGCAAAATCGCCTACAAAAGCCCCAGTTTCCATAACCGTTAAAGTCCCTGCCGTGGCCAGGTCGAAGCTACGTGCAACCAAGGTACTTTGGACGCATTTTGCGGGCTACGCGGTCGCCACCGGACACGGATCCCTCGGGCCGGGCTTATCAGTGATTTTTGTAGGGTGGGCACCGCCCACCAAAACACAACACCTTGTGGTGGGCGGTGCCCACCCTACAGATCGTGGCCTGCTGGACCAGAAATGGGTCGCCGAGAACCCACCCAATAGAGCGGAACGGTACGTGCCACGGCCTGTCATGAAAAACGCTCCCCCATCGCGAAGCACTTGGAATGGCCAACCACCTTTGGGTCGTTTGGGCCCTCTTGGGGTCGCGTGCGTGCTGCTCGCGGCCATTCTGACGGGTGGCTGCGGTCGGCCCTTCTATCGCAACCAGGCCGATCGCGAGGTTTACTGCCTCGAAAACCAGGGATCCCGGGCGGTGGGCGACGCGGAGGGGGTGTATTCGATCCAGCCGCCATCGGAATCGCGGATGGCCGATCCTTTTTCACCCGACTGCCCGCCGATGCCGCCAGACGATCCGGTCTCGCAACGTCTGATGCATTGCGTGGACGGCAAGCGGGGTTGGCCGGGCTGGCCCTGCTACGGCAAGACGGGGTTCGTCGAAAATCCGAATTGGCAAGCCTATTTGCCGCGTGACGAGCAGGGCCAGTTGGTGCTCGATCGCGAGGCGGCCGTTCAACTGGCCCTGTGCAATTCGCCCGACTATCAGACGCAGCTCGAAAACCTCTACCTGTCGGCCCTGGACGTCACGTTTCAGCGGTTCCGGTTCGACGCCCAATTTTTCGGCGGCAACGACACCTTTTTCGACGCCCAAGGCCGCGCGTTCGCCGGCGGCAGTTCGCAGAGCATCCTCTCGACCGACACCGACGTCGTGATGCACAAGCTATCCACGACGGGCGGCGAATTTGTGATCGGCGCGGCCAACTCGCTGGTCTGGCAGTTCGCGGGCCCGGACGACTACAACGGCACGACGCTGTTGAATTTCGAGTTGATCCAGCCGCTGTTGCGGGCCGGCGGCCGTGCCGTGGTGATGGAAGCGTTGACCGACTCGGAACGGGCGTTGTTGGCCAATATCCGCCAGATGGAGCGTTTTCGACGGGGGTTTTACGCTCAGATCGTCGCGGGCCGCAATCCCGGCTCCGGCCCTTCGTCCGGGCCGATTACGCTCGGGAGCCTGACTCCCGGCGGGGGCGGTCCGGTCGGCGGGCTCATGGCCCTGTTGCGTCAGCAAGTGCTCATCCGCAATCAGCGGGCCAACGTCGTGTCGCTACGCGACAGCCTCGAGCAGCTTCGGGCGTTCTACCTGGCCGAACGGGTCGATTACTTCCAGGTCGAACAGGCCCGGCTCCAATACTATCAGGCCCAGATTCAATTGCTCGATCTTCAGAATCAGTATGCCAACGCGCTGGACGTCTACAAGATCCTGCTGGGACTTCCGCCGGGAATCGACGTGGAAGTGAAAGATCCGTTGCTCGACCGGTTCGAGTTGATCGACGCGCGGCTGACCGAATCGCAAAACGAAGTGACCACATTGTTGGCCAATCTCCGCGACCCGGAACGCGGGTCCGTGTTGCGCGAGGACGTCAAGCGGATCGACTCGATTGTGGCCGTTTGCCGCGAACAGATCAAGAACGTCACGGCGGACATGGGGCGGTTGGATGAGGCACTGCCGACCCGCCGGGAGCATCTCCGTCGGTTGGCCCAGCGGACCGAGTTCCAAAAAGGCGACGCCGATCCGACGATCGTCGACACATCGTTGTTGGACAATCGCGTGGCGGGGCTCAAGACTCGGTTCGCCGAACTCAACGCCGCCATGCAAAAGACATTCGACGAGCTGGCCGACTACCAACAGCGCACGGCCGGGCAAATTCCAGACGCCGGGCCCGAGGAAATAGCCCTTCGCGAGCAGCTCAAGGACATCGTCGAAGGGCTCTCGGGCGAGATGCTTCTGTTGTCGCTCTACCAGGCCGAGGCGCGGCTCGACACGGTCACGCTCAAGCCGTTGGACCTCGAAGCGCCCGCCGCGTTGGAAATTGCTCGGACTCATCGCCGCGACTGGGCGAACGCCCGGGCGGCGCTGGTCGACCAGTGGCGTCAGATCGAGGTGGTGGCCAATGAATTGGAAAGCGACCTGGACATCGTTTTCAGCGGCGACCTGAGCACGGTTGGGGGCAATCCGTTCCGGTTTCGGGGCACCAACGGCCGGCTCCGCGTGGGGCTGGAGTTCGACGCGCCGCTGACCCGGCTGGCCGAACGAAACCGTTATCGGACGGCATTGATCGACTACCAACGCGCGCGGCGCGAGTACTATACCTACGAAGACGAGATTTATCGGGCCCTGCGAACGACGCTCCGCGCGATCCGGCTGGGCCAGATCAATTTCGAGCAGCGACGCGCGGCCGTTTACGTGGCGGCCAGTCAGGTGGACTTGAAGCAATACGAAATGCTGCACAAACCGCCCACAGCCGTGCAGCGAGGGTTGAGCGACGTGGCCGCGCGCGACGTGATCGACGCGATCAACAACCTTTTGAGCGAGCAAAACAACTTCCTCGGCGTCTGGGTCGATTACGAGGCCCAGCGGTTGAGCCTGGCCTTCGACCTGGGCACGATGAAGCTCGACGAGCGGGGCATGTGGATCGACGAGGATTCGTTCGAGACGGATCTCGATCAGATGGGACCCGACGCGCCCGAGTTGATCCAGCCCGGCGAAGTTTTGCCCGATTTCGCCGAGCGGCCGCGGCGCGTCGCGGGGCAGCGGACGAGCTTTTGAAAGGCTATCTGAAAACGGGGCTGGGCACTTGCGGCCACGACGGAGCGTGGCCCTCCGGGAAGCTTGCTCTCCAGTGATGTTAGGTATCCGGCACGGAGGGACCAGCCTACTTCCGGACAACGCCGCGCATAAAAATGCCGCACCGGTGGACGGTACGGCATGGCCAAGAAGGCCTACAATCAATCTAGCAGTCTACCTATAGTATCGGGCACAGCGGGTGTGCGCAAGAGAATCCAAGCCTGACAAACCCAGCGGGGCGATGTTTTTTTACCGACTTGAAGACCACGATAATGCCTCTGACGTGGGGGGCAACAACTGGCAATGCCGTCCAATCCGACTAAAATGGAACTATGTACCGATGGCTGTCGGCGGTCGCGTCGGTGGCCGTGGCCCGGCCCATCCCCGCAACCTTGCGCCGCCGTGCGGTCCCGCCTTTGGCGTCCACCCCGAGATTTCCGATGCGACGAACACGCCCTTTTGATCGCGCCGGTTTCTCCACACGCGCGGTGATCGTCGTTCTCGCCCTGTTGACGGCTAGTGGGCTGGTCGCCTGGTTGATGGCCAAGCAGGTTGACTGGGCGCCGAGCACGAAGGGGCCACTTCTGCACACGGTCAAGCGGGGCGAATTTCTGCACGAGATCAACGAGCGGGGCGAAGTCGAAAGCGCCAGCAACGTCGAGATCCGTTGCGAGGTCCAGTCGCGCGGGATGGGCGGAATCACGATTCTCGAACTCATTCCCGAGGGGACTTACGTCCAGCCTGGCGACAAGCTGGTGGTCCTCGACAAGTCGGCGCTGGAGAACGAGAGAAAGCAGCAGGAGATCACGTGCAGCAACAGCGAGGCGGCCGTGCTCACCGCCGAAAACGACCTGGCCGCCGCCGAGATCGCCAAGAGCGAATATCTCCAAGGGCTCTACATCCTCAATGAAAATCTCATTCAGAACAAGAAATTCGTCGCGGAAGAAGCCGAGCGTCAGGCGCTGCAGAATCTCAAGTACAGCGAAGGACTCGCCAAGAAAGGCTACGTCACCGAGCTGCGCGTGGAAACCGATCGCATCGCCGTCGCCAAAGCCAAGCTCGACCGCGAATCGGCCGATCTCGAACTGAGGGTTCTACGGGAATTCACCAAGGACAAAACGGTCAAACAGTTCGACAGCAGCATCAGCATCGTGCAGGCACGGCTCAACTCGGCCAAGGCCACGCATAAGATCGACACCGACCAGCTCGCGTTGATCCAGAGCCAGGTCGATAAATGCACGATCCTCGCGCCGGCCGCGGGCCAGGTCGTCTACGCCAATGAATTTCGGCGTCACGGCGGCCAGGACATCGTGATCGAAGAGGGTACGATGGTCCGCGAGCGCCAGTCGATCATCCGCCTGCCCGACCCGAAGCGGATGCAAGTCACGGCCAAGATCAACGAGGCGAAGATCACGATGGTCCGCGAGGGCATGCCCGCCACGATCCGGCTGGACGCTTTCCCGGACCGCGAATTCGAGGGCGTGGTCGAGCGGGTCAACGAGTACCCGGCGCCCACGTCGTTCTGGGCGGCCAACGTCAAGGAGTACGAGACGTTCGTCAAGATTCTCGGCTCGCTCGATGACCTCAAGCCGGGCCTGACGGCCGAGGTTCGCATTCAGGTTGAGGAACAACACGACGTTTTGCTGGTTCCGGTGCAGACCGTTTTCGAGCACGGCGAACATCACTACTGCATCCTGCCCGAGGGGAAAGGTTTCCGCGCGCAAGAAGTTCAAATCGGTTCGACGAACGAAAAATTCGTGATTCTCCGCGAGGGTCTCCGCGAAGACGACCAGATCGTGCTCGCGGCGTTCGACTATCGCGACAAAGTCAATCTGCCGAAGCTGCCCGACAAGAAGCCGTCCCGGGCAAAGACCGCGCCGGCTGCCGCTCCCGACGCCGTGCCGGTTGGCGAGAAGCCGACGGCCGTGGCCGAGCAAAAGACACCCGGCGTCATGGCTCCGGCCGAAGACCCCTTCAAGAAGCTCGACCAGAACGGCGACGGAAAGATCGAGAAGAGCGAAGCGCCGGGCGCGATGCAACAGTATTTCTCGACCGTGGACAAGAACTCCGACGGCGCGATTACCCGCGACGAATGGAACGCCGTGAAGGACATAATGCGCCAACGGCCGGGCGGGCCCGGCGGACCCGGCGCGCCGCCGCAAGGGGCCCGGCCATGAATTGGGCCGTCCGGATCGACCGGCTTGTCAAGGACTACGTCATGGACGGCGAAACGGTCCACGCCTTGCGCGGCGTGTCGTTCGACGTGCCCGAGGGCGATTTTCTGGCCATCATGGGCGCGTCGGGCTCGGGCAAGAGTACGCTGTTGAACGTGTTGGGATGTCTCGACCGGCCGACCGCGGGCCACGTTCTCTTGGGCGACGACGATATTTCGCGGTTGAGTGACAATCGGCTGTCCGAAATTCGCGCCTCGCGCATCGGCTTCATTTTCCAGTCGTACAACTTGATTCCGCAATTGACGGTGCTCGAAAATATCGAGGTTCCGTTGCACTACCAGCGGCGGCTCGACGGCCGCACTCGCCGCCGCAGTCTGGAACTGGCCCAAATGGTCGGGCTGGGCGACCGGCTCCGCCATCGCCCCACCCAGCTTTCCGGCGGCCAGCAGCAGCGAGTGGCCATTGCGCGGAGTTTGATCAACGATCCCTACTACATCCTGGCCGACGAGCCGACCGGTAACCTCGACTCGGCCACCACCGAGGAAATCCTGCTGTTGCTCGAAGAACTCCATCGCCAAGGCAAGACGATCATCATGGTGACCCACGAGCCGGACGTCGGCAACCGATCGAACCGCATCATCCGTCTGCGCGACGGTGAAATCCACTCCGACCAGCGGCTGCGAGAGCAACCATCGACGAGCCATGTATAAAACAACACCAACCCGAAATCCAGTAGTTCCAAATTCGCCGAATCACCGTAGGCCGGGTCGTGACCCGGCGACAGATAATCCCGAGCAAGAGCCTTGCCGGGTCGCGACCCGGCCTACGGGATTGTCCCAAACTTGTAACTACTGAAATCCCAATCCCTCTCGACTCTCGACCCTAGACTCTCGACTCCCCATGTTTCCCCACTGGTTCCGAACCTGGCAACTCGGCTTGAAGAGTCTCGCGCTGCATCCGTTGCGGTCGCTTTTGACCGTGCTGGGCATCTTTATCGGCGTGGCGAGCGTGATTTGGCTACTGGCGGTGGGCGAGGGGATCAGTCGCGAGGCCCAACGGCAGATCGAGGGTTTGGGGGCCAACAACGTCATCGTCCGTTCGATCAAGCCGCCTTCGGAAGCCGCGGGCGAAGGGATGGGCCTGATTCCCTACGGCCTGACTCGCGAGGATTTCGAGCGACTCAGGGAGACCCTTCCCACGATCCGTCGTGCGTTGCCCATCCGCGAATTGCGGCGTCGTTTCAGTTTTCACGGGCGGACGGTGGACGGCCGGCTCGTCGGCTGCACGCCCGACTACGCCGAGGTCACGCAGTTGTTCGTCGAACGCGGACGATTTCTGTCCGACGCGGATTTGCACGGGCGAAAAAACTACTGCGTGCTCGCCGCGGGAACGGCCCATCGGCTTTTTCCGCTCGAAGACCCGATCGGCCGATCGGTCCGCATCGAGCAGGACTATTACCGCGTGATCGGCGTGATGAAGAAGCGCGACCCGACGTCGGGCATCGGCGGTTCGCTGGCGGGCCAGGATTTCAAGGACGACGTCTACATCCCGATCACGACGCTTTGGAACCGGATCGGCGACGTCATTTTGACGACGCGAAGCGGTTCGTTCGAGGGCGAGATCCTCGAGATCAGTCAGATCACGTTTCGCATCGACCAGATCGCCAACGTGCTTGAAACGTCGGATCTGATCAAGTACACGCTGGCCCAGTATCACGACGACGAGGACTACGGAGTCACGGTCCCCCTGGAACTGTTGGAGCAAGCCAAGACGACCCGGATGATGTTTATTCTTTTCCTGGGACTCATCGCCGCCGTGTCGTTGGTGGTCGGCGGGATCGGCATTATGAACATCATGCTGGCCACGGTGACGGAGCGGACCCGGGAAATCGGCATCCGACGCGCGTTGGGCGCGAAGCGGCTGGACATCATCCGTCAGTTTCTGATCGAGACCATTTCGCTGTCGATCGTGGGCGGGTTGACGGGGGTGCTCGGGGGGTTGACGTGCCGGCCGATCATCAACGCCATTCGCAAGGGCCTGGAAACGGCCGTGCCCGAGGTCATGGAGCAACTTCCGCCGGTGATCCAGACCGTCCAGCCGGTGATCGTGCCGTTTTCGATCCCCCTGGCCTTCATCATTTCGGTCACGATCGGGATTATCTTCGGCCTCTACCCGGCCATTCGCGCGGCCCAGATGGACCCGATTGAAGCCTTGCGGCACGAGTAGGGCGGGGACTACTGGACAGCCGTAGGCCGGGTCACGACCCGGCCTACGGACTACGGACTGTCCACCTTTGCGCCCCGCCGCCGCCCGATATAATTGTGTATCGTTCCAATCCCCAATCCCTAATCCCCGAACCCTCTCATGGAAAAAGACCTCACCGATCGCGCCGAACTCATCCAGCAGCGGATCCTCCAACTGCGAGACTCTCTTTGACTACGCGGGCAAGAAAGCGGAGGCGCAAGGGATTGAGCGACGGATGGCCGAGGGCGACTTCTGGAACAACCAGGAGGCGGCCCAGGAAACCATTGCCCGGCTGAAGGCCGTTAATACCGTGCTCAAGCCGCTGGACGAAGTGGTCAAGGCGGGCGACGATCTGGCGGCCATGATTGAAATGGCCGACGAGGACGAATCGTTTGCCGCCGAGGCGCCGGCCGAAATCGAACGGATGGAATCGCTGTTGGACGCGCTGGAGCTCCGCGCGTTGTTAGACGGTCCGCTGGATTCCAACGCGGCCATTTTGACGATCAACGCCCGGGACGGCGGGACCGACGCCAACGATTGGGCTGAAATGCTCCTGCGGATGTACATCGCCTGGGCAAAGGAGCAGGACTACCACGTCGAACTGCTCGACCGCCAGGACAACGACGAGGCGGGCATCAACAGCGCGAGCATCGCGGTGCGCGGGCCGATGGCATACGGGTATCTGAAGGGCGAGTCGGGCATGCACCGGCTGGTGCGGATCAGCCCCTTCAACGCCGAGGGCAAGCGTCAGACCAGTTTCGCCGCGGTGGACGTCTCGCCCGAGGTGGCCGACAGCGTCGAAATCGAGTTGAACGACGAGGACATCCGGGAGGACGTTTTTCGGGCCAGCGGGGCGGGCGGGCAGCACGTCAACAAGACGTCGAGCGCCATTCGGCTGACCCATCTGCCCACCGGCATCGTCGTGCAATGCCAGAACGAGCGGAGCCAGCACAAGAATCGGGCCACCGCGCTCAAAATGCTCCGCGCGCGGCTTGCCCGGGTCGAGGAGGAGAAGCGCGAGGCGGAGCAGGCCGCCAAGTACGACCTGATGCCCAAGGTGGGGTTCGGCTCGCAGATCCGCAATTATTTTCTTCATCCCGATCAACGGGTCAAGGACGCGCGGACGGGCCATTTGGTGGGGAATTTTCATAGCGTGCTGGATGGCCATATTCAGGAGTTTTTGGACGCCTATCTGCGCTGGCGCGTGAGCAAGAAGTAGGCCGGGTCGCGACCCGGCGTTGAAAAGAACAAACGGTGTCACCGTTGGCGGGTCGTGACCCGGCGATACGAAAAGCCCTCGGTGTTAACATTGCCGGGTCACGACCCGGCCTACGGTATTTTCCGGCACCCCGCTCCCTAATGGGATTGCCACGTCCTCGCCCGATGGGGTATGATTTGCGTTGGTGTGAACCGCACGGCCGAGTTCGTGGCGGCCGCCGGCCCGAGATCATTTTCCATCCGCCCGCATCAAACGCCCGATAAGGAGGAATTCGTCATGTCCCAATTCGACGTTCAACAAACGGTTCCTCCGTCCAGGCCGCAAAAGGGTTGGTTCGGGCGGAACTGGTGGTGGGTTCTGCTCTTGGTGCTTGTCGGGGGAGGCGTTGCCTGCGCGGGGATTTGCACGGGCGTGGTCTACTTCGGCATTAAGGTGATGAAGGATTCGGAACCTTATCAGTTGACGCTCCAAGCGGTCCGGAGCGACCCGACGGTTGTTGAGCGACTCGGCGAGCCCATCCAGGACGATTGGCAGGTCAGCGTTCAGGTGGTGGCCTCGGGGAATCGGGCCACGGCGCGAGTGGATGTGCCCGTCTCCGGCCCGAAGGGCACGGCCGAGGTAAGCTCTGAATCCCAGATGATCAATGGGAAGTGGGGCCTGACGAGCGTTGAAGTCACCTTTAGCAACGGCGATCGCCACGCGCTCGACATCAAGGCGGATCAGGCGGGCGAAGGCGCCAGCGAAGCGCCGAAGTGGCCGCCCGGCGAACGCGGCGCCGATCAGATGCCGCCGGAGGCGAATCCGTAGGCGGCCGTACTCCTCACGCTCCGCGTGAGGTCACGCAAGCTGATCCGGTAGGGTGGGCACTGTCTATTTTCTCTAGCCCAGGCGTTCACGCCTGGGGAGAGATGATTTTTTCATGAATGGGTTTGGGCCCCTTTAGGGGCATCAAGAACCGCCAACGCCCCTAAAGGGGCTGATAGGAAAAGACGATTATTTTTTCTTCATTCCCCAGGCGTGAACGCCTGGGCTAGAGGAAATCATAGCGCAAAGTCTTCAGTGTTGCCGCATCATTCTGATGGGCGGTGTCTTCTCTACGTCTACTCTGACATCACGCGGAGCGTGATGAGTACGAACGGGGCGTTTCACTTCACTTCGAGCATTCGCTGAAGCGCCGACAGCGCTCCGTGAGCCGTTTCGTCGTCCACCCGGATGACGTTGACCGGCGTGCCGGCGTCCAGGTTTTCGAGCGACCAGCAGAGGTTCGACAGGTCGATCCGGTACATGGTCGGGCAGACGCCCACGGTTGACGCGAGGTAGTGGATCTCCTGGTCGGGATGCTCGTTTCGCAGGCGATTGACGAGGTTCAGCTCGGTGCCGATGGCCCAGCGCGTGCCGGGCGGCGAGGCTTCGACCTGACGAATGATCGCGCCGGTCGATCCGGTCCCGTCCGCCTCGGAGACTACCTCGCGGGCGCACTCGGGATGGACGATCACCTTGACGCCGGGCACGCGGCGGCGGATTTCGCGGACGTGCTGGGGCTCGAAAACCTGGTGGACGCTGCAATGGCCCCGCCAGAGGATGACGCGGGCGGCGCGGAGCGCGGCTTCGTCGTTGCCGCCCAGCGCGGGCTGCTCGGGATCCCAGACGGGCATTTCGGAAAGTGGAATGCCCATGGCGCCGGCTGTGTTGCGGCCCAGGTGTTGGTCGGGAAAGAAGAGTACCCGCTGGCGCCGCGCGAAGGACCAATCGAGCGCGGCCGCGGCGTTGGACGAGGTGCAGACGATGCCGCCGTGACGGCCGCAAAACGCCTTCAGCCCGGCCGACGAGTTGACGTAAGTGACCGGCATGACCTGATCGACGTCGATCACTTGGGCCAATTGTTGCCAGCACGACTCGACCTGTTCGACGTTAGCCAGATCGGCCATGGAGCAACCGGCGGCGAGGTCGGGCAGAATCACGTCGACGCGCTGGCCGCCGCGACGGGCGATCATGGCCGGCGGATTGGCCAGCACGTCGGCCGTCTCGGCCATGAAATGGACGCCGCAGAAGACGATGGCCCGGCACTGTTCGTTGGCGGCGGCCAGCTCGCACAATTTGTAGCTGTCGCCGCGCAGGTCGGTCATCGCGATCACGTCGTCGCGCTGATAGTGGTGGCCCAGGATCAAGAGGCGCGATCCCCATCGCCGGCGGACGGCGGTGATGCGCGCGATCAGATCGTCGCGTTCCAGACGCAGATAGGGCAGCAACGGCCGTGGGGCCTCGACGGAATGCATGGGGTTCATCATGCGAAAAGTATATACGCGGGACCGTCGGCGGGCCAGGGGGGAGGCATGGAGGGCGGGTTTAGAGCCTATCCAAAAACGGGGACAGGCACCTCACGGCAATCGTTTTAGGAAACGTAGCGTACATTGAGTTCGGAGCCAGTCCCCGTTTTCGGATAGGCTCTCAGTCGGATTGGTTCCGTTTATCGTCGAGGACCCGAACGTCGATGATTTCGTCGCGCGAGGCGTTCCAGGACGCTCCGGGCCGGCCGACCATGAAGCGGGCGCGAATCCAGTTGGCCAGTCGTCGCCGGGCATATCGCCGGCTCGGCGGCACGAGCAGGGCAAAGCCCACCACGTCGGTCAACACGCCCGGCATGATCAACAGCGCGCCGGCCAGGAGGACCAAGAGGCCGTCGAGCAGGGGGTCGGTGGGCAGCTCGTCCCGGAGTAATTTTTCGCGTGCGGCGCGCCAGCACCGAAGTCTCTCATGTCGAGCGAGCAACGCGCCCAGCACGCCGGTCACGATAACCAGGCCGATGGTGAAGAGCCAATTCGTTTGCTGGGCGATCCAGAAGAGCAACGCCAGTTCGACCAACTGCACGGCCACGAACCAAAGAAACCATCGAGCCAGCATGGAGGAACCTAGGAACAAGCTTGTAGAATCCGAGCCGCGACCGTAAGGGAGCGGTTGTGATCTCACCGAATAACAACCGCTCCCTTACGGTCGCGGCTCGGATTTTATTGCAGACATTTTATTGCAGACATCCGCCTGCCGCTCAGCGTTGGATGGTTTCGCCGGGTTTCTTCGCGGTGCTTGTTTGGTTGGCGGGCTCGCGGGCGGTGCGGGCGTCGTTGGCCAGTTGGGTCATTTGCTCGGCTTCCTCGGCGTGGCCCAGGTGTTTTTGCATCGTGGCCAGATTGTCGTAGGGCACGGACAAGGCGCCGGCGGTCATGGCGCCGGCGGCGACCGATTCTTTCATCATGGCCAGACCTCCTCGCGTTAGTTGCATGGCCTTGTCCTGCTGGTTGGCTTCCCAGTAGGACACGCCCATGCTGACGAGCGTTTCGCCTTGTCGGCCGAGTTCGGCGTCGGGTCGTTTCGAGAAGGGCGCGTCGAGCAGTCCGGCCGCTTTGTCGAACCAGGCCACGGCCGAGGCGTGATCGCCGCGGTTGACGGCGTGGATCGCGCCGAGGCGGAAGTAGAGACGGCCCAACAAATACTGCTGCTCCGGCGCCAGCGGCGCGGCTTCCTTGGCCGGCTCCAGATAGGCGGTGGCTTCCTGGCCGCATTCCAAGGCGTAGTCGAGTTGCTTGCGAGCCTGATAGATCTGCACGGCGTTGAACAGCGCCATGCCGAGTTCCCAGCGCATCTGCTGTTTTTCATCGGCCTCGGGCGCGGCGTCGATCATTTCGTCGCCGACGCGGACGGCTTCACGGACCCAATCGGTCGGGTCCATTTTGCCCTGCAAGCCGACCAGCGCGCCGAGCGTCCGGCTGGCGACGCGGAACTGATGTTCCTTGGTTCCGCCGTCGCTGGCAATCAGTTCATCGGTCAGCGCCGACGCGCGGCGTGTCCATTCGGCGACGGCTTTTTCCTTGCCGCCGAAGCGTCCCCAGGCGATGTCGTTGGCCGCGCCGAGATGAGCGTCGATCAGCACTTCCTTGGCGGCCAGACGAACGGCCGGGTGGCGGTCCGCGGCGAGAGGCTCGGCCGTCTTGACCGCCGCCATGTGGAATTTCAACGCGGTGGCCCAATCCGGCTCCGGCGCGTCGGCCAGCAGGTCGCCCATCAGGCACTGCGCCCGCGCCTTGACGTGCGGGCGCGAGTCGCTCATGGCAATTGCCCGGGCCGTCTCGGCGACGGCTTCTTCGTGCAGGCCCCCGGCCTGGCTGAGGATCTGGGCGTGGCTCACGCGGAATCGGGCGTTGTCGCCCTCGATTTCGATGGCGCGGCGGCTGGCTTCGACCGCCTCGTCCGAGCGGCCCATCGCCGCCAGCACGCGCGAACGGAGCCAGTGGGCCCGGCCGTGGTTCGGCGCGAGCTTGATGGCTTCGTCCAGATCGTGCAGATTTTGTTTGAAATTGGTCGCCAGGTTCGTCTCCGCGCGGAGCACGAACGGATCGGCCGCGACCGGTTCCAGGACGATTTGGGAGACCTGCATCGACGGCTGGCCCGGCTGTTTGCCCTGTTGGAAGGCGAACATCACGCCTTGTTCGGGGAAAGCCTGGCCGAGGATGTCTCCGAGTTCGTTCGAGACGAGCACGGGACGAATGTTGGTGAGCCCAAGCTGCTCGGCCATTATTTTGGCCGGAAACGCTTTTTCGAAACGAACCACGATCGAGGCCACTTTGTCGCCCGACGCGACGAGTTCGACCTGATCGAACGGTTTGATGACGTAACGGTGGATCGTCACGCCGTCCTGCTCGCGGGTTTCTTTGGCCGGTCCCCATTGCTTGGCCACCTGGGCCATCGTGCTGCGGCCGGGCACGACGCCGTTGAAACCGGCCGTGTCGACTTTCGGAGGAACGGTCGGGTCGGGCTCGGCGATCGGTTCCAGCGTGTCCGTTGACTTCGCCGCCGACGTTGCCGTGGACGGCTCTGTCGTCGTGGTCGTGGACACAGGAGCAGGAGCGGGAGGAGTCGCCGGCGGTTGCGCCGCACGGTCCTCGGGAACCGCCAGCGTGGGTTCGCCGGGCGTGGCGGGCGCCGGAGTCGCGGCTTGCGATTCCGCGGTCATCCGAAATGTGCTCGTCGGGTTCTCCGACGAAACCGTCGGCGACGTGACGCCCTTGGTTCGCATGGCATCATCGGCCTCCGCGAGCGACGAAGCCGCCGCCAAAAACGCGAGGAGCACAAGTGCCGACACGACGCCGAATACCCACGTTTTGGCGAAGAGAATCGCTGAAGGACGCATGGCAGTTCCTCCTTTTGAGGTTTCTGTCGCTGAAATGCCCGGCTCCGTGCCCCCGAGTCAGACAGCGAATGGAAAAGCGGCGTAGTGTACTAATGCCTTGGGGAGGATGTCTATACAGGATTACCACAACCCACGGATTTTTTCAGAAAACGCGGTTTACCTACAGTGAGATTTCCCTCACTGCCCCCTCTTCCCGTATCCGCCAATCACCCTTGTTTATCAAGTCCAGTCCAGTAGGTCAGACTGTGCCTGACAACATTCGAGTCACCTCTGATAGCCACAAAAAGCACAAAAATGCACGAAGAGTCTCCCGATTGAAGCGGTTTTTGTGCCTTTTTGTGTATCTTGTGGCTAACCTTGTGGCTAATCGGAGTGGTTGTCAGGCACAGCCTGACCTACGGATTCGAGTTGTCAGGCACAGCCTGACCTACCCTCTTCTCCCACTCGATCATTCCGCCTAGGGCGTGCTGCACGTAGTCCACGCGGATTTCGGTCGTTTCGCCGGGTTTTTCCAGCAAGCCGGCCCAAGGTTTGTCCCTGGCCACCACGCCGGGAATTCCTCCACGGCATGGGCCCTGGCGGATCTGGCTTCGCCGCAGGAACTCGACGGCGGGACCGACCGCTCGGCGGATTTCTTCGCGCAGGGCCGCCTCTTCGTCGGGCAGAAACGTCAACGCCGCCGCGAGACCTTCGACGCGAGTTGCCGTGGGGCACGTTCGGCCGTCGTGCGTCAGACATCCCCAGCGGACCGTCTCCTTGGACCAGTCCGGGCGGTCGTCCAACATTCGTCGGCAAATCTGCTTGGCGTGTTCCAGCAGCATCTCGCGCGGCAGCGGCGGGTTGCATCGGTCGCAAACCGGCCAAAGCCGGGCCGTCGCCAAGAGGGCCCAGTGGTCCGGCTCGACCACGTCGTCGCCGCGACGCAGACGCGCCAGATAGGCCATTGCTCGGGCCGCCGCCTCGAGCCAGATCGGCTGGGGATCCATTTCGTACAACATCATGAGCCCCAACGCCGCCTCGCCCGGATAGTAGAGACATTGCCCGAAGTTGTTGCGTCCGACGGAACCCGGCTCATAGGCGTAGTAGAAGCTGCCATCGCGTTTTTGCATGAAGGTCAAGAAGCGTCCCAGTCCGCGAAGTTCCTCCAAGGACGCCGTGCCGGGCACGACTTGCTCGACGCTCGCCAAGGCCGCGAGTCCCAGGCCCGCCCCGCCCAGTTTGGAGTCGGTGGGCGACGATTGACCGTCGATCTCGGGAGTGGACCAGACGGTTATCATGTCCGTCTCGCCAGGCACCGGTCCCACGGCCGCCCGGCGCAGGAAGCCGGCAGCGCGGAGGAGTGCCTTGCGCGTCTCGGCGTTTGGATGACGCCGTTGGCTCAGGGCCAGGGCATGGACGGCCCCGGCGTGGCGAATGATGTTGTATTGAGGCACAACGTGAATCTTCGGGTCGAGATTGACCAGGTAGGTGAAACGGCCGCGTTCGTCGCAGTGGCTCGCCAGATAGTTGGACGCCTCTTGGATCGCCTCGTCGAACGTGGGCGGCGCGAGGGATGCATGGCCCGTCGTTTTTTTGTCGCTTCCGCCGCGCGACGTTGTCAGCCATGCCGCGCCGGCGGCAATCGCCAGCCCCATCAATAAAAAACCCACCCACCATTGCGTCCGATAGGTCATTCCATTCATCCTCTAAAACGCCGCGGGCGTCGCACCCTCGAAGCCCGGCAGGCAGCGTTGCACGTCGGGATGGACTCGTTGGCGGTATTGCGCTCGATAGCCCTCGGCCAGGTGCATCATGATTTCCAGCGCCAACAGGTCGGCGCGGATCATGACGTGGCGCGTGCTCCTTGCGCCGAGTCCTTGGATCAATTCCTCGAGGACGTGCAAGTGAAGTTCCATTGCTTCGCGGGCCGTGATGTCGACCGAGATGAGCAACCGAGCGAGCCGCTTCATCTCGGACGCGACGTTGCCCGACCCCATGATGACGTGCGCGCGGAGCAACTCGCGGTAGTGGTCGACGAGTTCGGCGGGCAGCGCGACGGCGCGCCGTTTGCCAGGCGGTGGAATCCGGCCGCAAGCGTCCTCGTCATCCACGTCCGGCGAATCCACGGTCGCCGCGCCGCCGTAAATCTTATCGAGGTCGCCGACCAACGCGCGTTGTTGATCGAGCAGCCGGGCCGCTTCATCGCGCTCTTGCTGCATGCGGCGTTGGTGCCCCTGGACGAGCCGTTGGTTCTCGCTCGACAGCCGGTGGCGCTCGATCGCCCGGGCCAGGGCCCAGAGCAGATTGCGCGTGGTGGTCGCGTTGACGCAAACATAGGCGTCGGCGCCCAGCTCGTGGCAGAGCGAGACCATTTCCCGTTCGCTTTCGGCGCCGAGTACGACGATCGGCGCGTCGGCCACGCCCGTGCGATAGGCCTCGATCAGTTCCATCGCGTCGAGTTCGTCCGGCTGATGGCTCACCAGCACCGCGTCGAACACCTCGTCGCGCAATCGGGCCAGTCCGGCCGCGCTGCCGGCCGCCTCCTCCAGGTCGACGGTCGTCGCGCTGTCGATCGCCAACGCCTCGGCCAGCCAGCCGCCCGTCCGATGCGTCGTCGAAATATACAAGACGCGCATTCGGGCTGGAAGGTCGAGAGCGTGGGGGCGAACCGTGGCCACGGCCGGCCCTTTCAGGTTGGTGATCATGCGATTTGACCCGATCCGCTGAAAAACGGCTTTCGGATTCCGAGAACCCGTTTCAACACCATCGTCGCTTCGCAAAAGGGGACAGGCACCGTTGCCGCAATTCTGTTTCGAAGGGATACCGACCTTGAGGCAACGGAGCCAGTCCCCTTTTGCAGGGATAATGAAATGCGCGGTACTTTAGCGGGAGGCTCCCCGGCGGTCAACCTCGCTGTTCCCCCGCTCGTCCTGGCCAGGCCGGTGTGGCATAATGGGGATTATGGACCTTATAGCAATTCCCAAACACACTCAAACACCTCCATAGGGTGGAAACATGCGGATTGCCTATCTTGACTGTGCCAGCGGCGTAAGCGGCGACATGATCCTGGGCGCTCTGGTGGACGCCGGGGTTGAGATCGACGCACTGAACGAGGTTCTCGGGTCGCTCAAGCTGGGCGACTGCCGGTTGACGGCCACGGAGGTTCGGCGGTGCGGGTTTCGAGCGACCCAGGTCGTTGTTCACGCCTCGCCGGCGGCCCGCGCTCGCCACCTGCCCGAGATTCTCGAACTCGTCGGGCGGGGCGACCTCGACGAGGGGCAAAAGCATCGGGTCGAAAGAATCTTTCGCCGTCTGGCCGAGGCCGAGGCGCGAGTTCACGGTATCCCGATCGACAAAGTCCACTTTCACGAACTGGGGGCCGTCGATACGATCGCCGACGTGGTCGGGGCGGTCCTCGGATTCGACCTGCTGGGCGTCGAGCGGATCGTCGTCTCACCCATTCCGACCGGCTCGGGCCGGATCAAGATGGCCCACGGGCTGGTGAGCGTGCCGGCGCCGGCCACGGCCGAGTTGCTTCGCGGCGTGCCGCTGGCCGGCTCGACGGTCGAGGCGGAGCTGACCACACCGACCGGCGCGGCGGTGGTGACCACGCTGGCCGAGGGTTTCGGTTCGCCGCCGGCCATGACGCTCCAGACGATCGGCTGCGGGGCAGGGGGGCGCGACCTGGCCGAGC
This sequence comes from Thermoguttaceae bacterium, assembly GCA_035286785.1. GTDB lineage: Bacteria > Planctomycetota > Planctomycetia > Pirellulales > Thermoguttaceae > UBA11386. Next base: position 18,607 of record DATECS010000285.1, read on the forward strand.
AACCCAACGTGCTGCGGGTGTTGATCGGCCTGGCCGTGGAACCAGTTCCGTCGTCCGAGTCGCTTTCCGGTTCGGAGGAAGTTTGTCTGCTCGAAACGAATTTGGACGACACGCCGGGCGAGTGGGTCGGCTACTGCGTCGAGCGGCTCCGCGAGGCCGGGGCGTTGGACGTTTGGACCACGGCCGTGGGGATGAAGAAGAACCGGCCCGGCGTGCTGATTTCCGCGTTGTGCCGACCGGAGGACGTTGCCGCGCTGGAAGGCATTTTCTTTGTGGAAACGACCACGCTGGGCGTGCGACGCCAGTTGGTCCAGCGGCGTTGTCTGCCGCGCGAGGTATGTGAGGTGACGACCGCCTGGGGTCCGATCGAGGGCAAGGTTCGCCGGTTGCCCGACGGGCGGACGGATTTTGCCCCGGAATACGAATCGTGTCGCCGGATCGCGGAGCGACGGGGGGTTGCGCTTCGCGAGGTTTACGCGGCGGCACAAAAGGCATTTACACGGGACGCGGCAGGTTAAAAGAAGGGACTATCACTTATCTCATCAGCGGGAGATCTCTCTATGAGTCGCTTCTTGTTTCTTCGAACACTTACGCCATACGGCTTGCTGCTGGTCCTGACGGGTTGTGGAACTCCCGAGCCACTGGCGACTGTCGAGCGGCTGAACACGGCCCAGAACGAACTTGCCGACACGCTTGAGACGGTGCATGACGCCCAAACGGCTCGGGAGGCCGTTCCGAGGACGGAAGCGACGTTCCGGGTGGTGAACGACATTCTGGCAAGTCTGCCGGGGCTCGATCAGAAGTACGGCAAAGTGCGGACCACCAAGAAAACCCTCGAAAGGCTGAAGCGAGAACAAGAGGAAGCCGCCGCAAGGGTCAAATCGCAACTGGATCGGGTCTACGCGATCCAAGGGCTTCCCATCGAGTTCTGGAAAGTGACGCGAGTGGCCGCCGTCGAATACCACAAGCACGGCGCGGCCGCGATGATCGCCACTGTCCCGACAACGCGAGAAACACTCCAAAACCTCCATGAATACCTCAATGGGGTTTCGGAGATGCTCCAGGTAAACGGGCACGAGCGGACCGTTCTTATCGATTTCGAGAATCTCCCCCCCTCGCTCCAGCAGTCGGCTTTTGACAAGCTCAAGCCGGCGGTCCCCAACCTTCGGTTGGTCGAGCTTCGGGCCGGCAACATTCTGAGCGCCGAGATTGCTCCGGTCGACGACTATCAGACTCTGGTACAATCGCTCGATTTTGGGAGGATCAAATTCGAAGACGCGGGCCAGCGGCGGATCGTCATCGAAATCGACCGCCGCAAGCTCGGCGCGCGGGCGAACTCGGACGAAGAGGAGCACCGCCTTGCCGGGGCGGATTTTCGGCGTGAACAGGAGGCACGGCAGAAGGTCCGCGAAGAGGCCAGGCGTCATGTGGAAGTGGAACGGGCCAAGGCGAAAGCGGAGCGTCAAGGCCCCCAACCTGACGATCCCGACTACTTTGAAAAAATGGCCGAACGCATGATGTCCGACGACCCCTTCGTTCGCAACAAAGCGATCGAAGCGATGGCGGAAGCCGATCCGTCGCGTGTCACCTCGCCCGAAACTCGAAAAATGATTGCCCGCCATTTTCGTTCGCTCCTTTTCGAATCACACTTCATCGACCAGGAGAAGTGCATCAAGGGCCTCGTGTTGTGGGCTGGAAAATACAGTGTGCCCGTGCTGCTTGAATTGCTCGAAACCGACAAAATCTCGATCGGCAATCGGGCAGTGTTTTTTCGGACGCTTGGCGATTTAAAAGATCCGCGTGCCGCACGGCCGGTAGCCAAGGAATTAAAGGATCCGAACAGTCAAGAAGGAGCCCTCGAATGCCTTCGTCGTCTCGGTCCGGCCGCCGAGGACGCCATTCTGGAGGCGTTTCCCACGCTGGCTCCCTGGGACCATATCAAGATTGTGCAACTGCTCGGCGATTGCGGAACGAACAAGAGCCTCCGGCTGCTCCGCGAGGGCCAGAGGAGCCGCAATCTGGCACTCCGCATGGCCTCGAAACAGGCGGCCGCCGCCATCCGAAAACGCCGTGACGAGGCTCGCAAAACCCAATAGCGGCATCCTTTCTCCTGAAAGGAATGTGTTATAATAGTAATACCTCGACGCGGTAACGCTTCTTTTCCTTGATCCAGCGGTATTTCGATGCCCGAAAAACTCGCCGACAAAGCCTATGACCACATCCGCCGGTGGTTGCTCACCGGGCAGCTTGCGCCCGGCACGCGGCTAAGCAATCGGGTGATGGCCAAGCGACTGGACATCAGCTTCACGCCGGTTCGCGAGGCCCTGACTCGCCTGGTGAGCGAGGGGCTGCTCGAATTTCGCGCCGGTGTGGGCGTCTGCGTGCCCGTGATCGACCGCCACGAGATCGAGGACGTCTACGAGTTGCGCGAAACGCTTGAATGCGCGGCGATCGCCAAGGTGGTCGGCAAGCTGCCCGCTTCGGTCCTCGACGAAATGGAAACCCTGCTTGACGAGATGGTGCGAATCGGCGAGACGATCCAGAAAGAGCACGGCGGCGGGCACGACGAAGAACTGACCGACCGTCACGGCCAGATTGACGCCGCGTTTCATCAAGCATTGCTCCGCGCGGCGGGCAATCGGTTGGCGCTCGAAACGGTGGCCGGATTGCGGCGCGTGACGGCGGTGATCGCCCACACCTTCGACGTGAATCCGTGGCAGGAAATTGCCCGAACGCACAACGAGCATCGCGGGCTGCTCGATGCGCTTCGTCGCGGCGACACGGCCGACGCCCAGGCGGTCATGGCGACCCACATCCGCAACGGCTGCCGCTTGAGTCTGGCGGCCCATCAACGCCATTATATGAACCAGTCGACGGACGCCCCGCGCGGGCGGGGACAAGAAGCCGGCGTGATTCTTTCCGTCGATAAGTAAGGGCGAAAGCCGGAATCCGTCATGAAGACCCCTATCGGCCTGGATCTGCGAGGCAAGCGTAGGTTGTGCGTCGTCTACGCTGTGGTGGCCGTCGTGGTTGTCTTGCTTGAATTTGGCAGCGCTTCACGGGTCGTCCAACCTTGGTGGCTCGATTTGCGCGCGGTGCTGGCCGCATTCGTACTGCTCGCGTTCGTGCTGCCCGGCAACGTCAGTCGCGAATCGCTGGGCCTTCGTCTTACGCCAATCCAGCCGATCTGCTACTGGGTCCGTTTCACGGTCCTTATCGCGGCCGCCATGTTGGTCATCATTTTGATTTGCACGGACGTCGTTCATGCGATGGGGCTCCCCATTTCCATCCACAAAACGCCGCCCGACCATGTCGTGGTTCGTCTTCTGTCGATGTGTCTCTACGCACCCCTCGTGGAAGAATTGATCTTTCGATTCGCAATCTGCGTTCCAGCCACAGCAATCCTCGGACCCGTTGGCGCCATCTTGCTGAGTGGGAGTTTGTTCGCCGCGATCCATTTCACGTACGGTAATCCGGGCCCCGACAACTTCGTCGCCGGATTCATCCTCGCGTGGGCCTATCTGAAGAGCGGGAGCATCCTTGTCCCGATGACGCTCCACGCCTTGGGCAACAGCGTCGCCTGGGCTGCCCAGACACTCGCCTGGCATGTCGTGTGAATTCAGGCCTGCGAATGCATGCCCGCACGCATCCTACGTCAACTCCAAAACCATCTCCGCGTCTCGCGGGTCCTCGTCGCCGGAGCTTTGAAAACCGCACTTCTTGAAGACGTGCTTCGCCCGCGCGTTGCGTGACTCGACGGACAGCCACATTCGCTCGAAACCGAGTTCCCTCGCCAGCTCGATGCTCCGCCGCGAAAGTTCGGTCCCAATGCCCATGTTTTGAAACCGCGGCGCGACCGCCATGAGCATCTCGCATTTCCGCCGGTTCATCGGGAAGATGGCGGCATGACCCGCGACGCTTCCGTCGGAAGACAGAGCGACCAGGTTGATCCCCGTCTGAAACATCCGCTGGACCCATTCGACGCAGGCCGCGTCCTTGATCGGGGGCAGGCCGTCAAACGAATCCTTGGGCTCGTAGGCACGGTACATGTCGATCAGTCCCTGGCACGTGCGCTCGCCGAGCGTCTCGATGAGAATCGATTCCCCCTTGTGGTCCACGAAGGCGTGAGCGTATTCGCCCATCCCTACGTCTCCACCAAACTTCCGCCGGCCAGCCTGTCCCAGGTGCGAATCGCCGCCTCGCGGCCAACCGCCGGCGACTCGCACGTCTCGCCGCGGCACACGTAGACGGTCGTGCCCGGCCCAACGGCCGGCTTGTCATCGAGCATTCTTGGCGGACGTTGCCGCGCGTTGGACGCCGTACTCATGTAACCGACCACCT
>DATECS010000286.1:0-2245 GCA_035286785.1 Thermoguttaceae bacterium
GCGCCGCCGGCGGCCACTCCGGCCAAAACGAGCCACCCCCTGCCCTCTTCGCCGACGACCGCCCGCCACCAAGCCGCCAACCAAAGCGTGGTGAACAAGGCCAGCGCCACGTCGTTCATGGGGGCCGTCATCTGGTTGGTCACGCCGGGCGTAAGAAGGACGATCGCGCCGGCCAACGCGGCCCAGCGACGCGGTAAAATCGGCCGGGCCAGCACGACCACGGCCAAGGCAAACAGGATGCCCACGGCCCAGTGGACCAATTGCGCGGCGACCGGCCCGTCGAGGGCCATGGCCCAGAGGTACCACATCTCGACCAAGAGCGGAAACGTCGAATTGTCGTGATACGGCAGATACGTGAGTCCGCCCGCGTCGAAAAACCGCTTGGGCAGTTCCAAGTGGTAGCACATCGCATCGCCAGCTGTTGGCGGCGCCAGCGCGCCGACCAGCGAACCGGCGGCGGCCACCATGGCGAGGATCAGCACGCCGCGCCGCAACCACTCGGGCGGCGCCGAACGAATCGCAACGTCGTCGTCGAAAAGTTCCGCTTCACCGGCGACTTTTTTTGCCGGGCCATAAGCATCGAGCCACGCGCGGACCGCTTCACCCAGTCCCCAAAACGCAGCAGCCAGACTGGCCGCCACGATCAACGGCCGATTCAACCCGCCCACAAGCCCCAACACACCCAGTCCCGTGCCCCAAATCACAAGACCTATCGCGAGACTCCAGACGGTCGCGGTCAGCACGTCCTGTTCGGTTACTTTCAATGCGCGAACGACCGGTCGCCCGACGCCGTACGCGGCCAGGATGAGCGTCCCGAGGGTCAAGAGCGAGAGGAGTTGTTCAAGCAGGGCCATCGCGTCTCTGTCGTCCGAGGTATCGTAAAAAACAGGATTACCACCAACCCATCATGCACCCCGCGTAGATCCCTACGACCAGCGTCATCCAGCCGACCACGGCCCAGGCTTTCCACGGCGTCACGGCCGGACCCCGGTCCTCGGCCGGTTGTTCGAGCAGAGTTTTAGCCAGATACTCTCGCGCCTCGTGCAAACGGCGAGGCGGCGGCGCGGCAGTCTCTGGTTCACGCCACGGGGCAATCATGGTTCACTCCCATTGTGCTTCGATCCGTCTCGACTACTTTTGCGACTGCCTCGACGACGGCCGCGAAGACCTCGTCGGGCCTCAATTGCCTCATGCACGGATGATCGGCCATCGGACAACGCTCGCGATGGCACGGCGAGCAAGCCGTCGGATGACGCAAAACCGTCACGCGACGGCCGCGCGGCTGCCATTGCTCGCGCGTGTTCGTGCCGCTCTGTAGCACGACGACCGGCCGCCCGACGGCCGTGGCCAGATGGACCGGCCCCGAGTCGGCGCCGACAACCGCCTCGGCCCGATCGAGCAAGGCGGCCAGCTCGACCACGTTCAACCGGCCCGTCCAATCCCACACGCCCGGCCAGTCCTTTCCTTCCAGGATCGACCGAGCGAGGTGACGATCGGCACGGCTTCCGACCAATGCGACTTCAATCCCCTGCTCGACAATCAACCGGCCGACGAGCGTCCGCCAATGCTCGACAGGCCACTGCTTGGCCGTCGTGCCGGCCGAGACGTGGACCGCGACGAACGGCCGCCGCGGCCCCTCGTGGTCCAGTCGCCGTTGAACGTCCATTTTTACTGTTTCAGACAATCGCAATGAGGGCCACAACTCCTCGGCCCGATCAACCGTGATGCCCAACTCGACCAGCAACGCGCGGCGCGACTCGGTCTCGGGCCGGTTCGGAACAAACGTCGGACTATCGGTCAGCAGGAATCCGCCACCGCCGGCCGCCCAACCCAGCCGCCGACGCGCGCCGGCCAGCCAGAGAATCAACGCCAGCGGAAACTCGCCACGCACGTCGATGCCCAGGTCGATCCGTCGACGCCGCAGCCGCCACCCCCACCAAAACACGGCTGCCGGCCAGCCGAAACGTCCGCCGCGCGAGAATCGGTTCAACCGCGAAACGTGGACCCGATCCACCTCGTCCATCGCGGCGAATAAATCCCGATTCCACTCGCCGGTGAGCACTTCCATCGAGGCCTCCGGATAACGATGACGCAGCACGCGGATCATGCCCGTGCTCAAGATGGCGTCGCCCAGGTGATCGAGTTGGATGAGAAGAATCGTTCGCGGGTTCATTTCACTCGGGGACTGTCCCGTTTGGTCAGGGGACTGTCCCATTCGGCCAGGGGACTGTCCCGTTTTTCGGCC
>DATECS010000287.1:0-15328 GCA_035286785.1 Thermoguttaceae bacterium
TGACATTGACTCCAGGGCAAAACTCCAGGCAAACGCTTCCCTGCGCGCCTTCATGCCTCCCATTTTAACCGAAGTAATGCAAAATCTCCTACCGCCGTTTTCCAGCCTTCAAAGCCCATGCAAAAGCTGACATGCACCCCGATGGCAAACCCCCGTTTTATCGCTCTTGCGTCGTTTCGGCCGATTCGCCTATACTACCGCCCCGGTGTTTCTCTGCACCGATCGGTCGCAATATGCACTTCGGCAAGGAGGCTGAAGGATGGTACGAACTGCCCCCCTGGCGGCAGCCCTCGCGGCTGCCCTCTTCTTAACAATGTCCCCGGCCCGAGGCGACGAATCCCCGCCGTCCCAATGGAAAGGCGTTTCGTCCGGTGTCTCGACGACCGCCGAACCGAACCAGGCCGGGCCTCCAACCGAACCGGGCATCCTTTTCCCGCCGGGCCCCTCCACGGAGTCTTCCGTTGTGCGGGCCGATTCGTCGGCGAACTCCTCCGGCGCCGTCCAGTTGGCCAGCGCCAATTTTCCGGCCGATCGCGGCCAAGTCTGGAAGGAATACGACATCAGCCCGTACACCTCCCGCGTGACCACGACCCAGCGGCCCGAACAGGCCGTTATCGACTGGATTCTCCGCGAGACGGGCTACGAAGTCTGGCACAACGAAACGGTCAGCAGTCTCAGCGCGACGCCGCGCGCGCTGCGGGTCTATCACACGCCCGAGGTCCAGTCGATCGTCGCCGGCGTCGTCAACCGGTTCGTGGGTAATCAGGCCGACAGCCACGCCTTCGGGCTTCGGGTCGTTTCGGTCAATCATCCCAACTGGCGCGCGAAGGCCCAGTCGCTGCTCCATCCGGTCGCCGTGCAGACGCCGGGCGTGCAGGCCTGGGTGCTGCGCAAGGAAGACGCGGCGGTGCTGTTGGCCGAGCTGCGACGTCGGAGCGACTACCGCGAGCACAGCTCTCCGTATCTGATGGTTCACAACGGCCAATCGAGCATGGTCAATCTGTTGCAACCGAAGAGCTACGTGCGCGACGTGGTGATTCGCCCGGACGTTTGGCCCGGTTTTCAGCCGGACATGGGCCAGATCGACGAAGGATTGGCTCTGGAGTTTTGTCCGCTGTTGACGCTCGACGCCCAGGCGATCGACGCGACGATCAAATGCACCGTGACCCAGGTCGAGAAGACCATACCCGTGCTGCTCGACGTGCCCGCGACGACCGGGACGAACCAGCGGACCAAGATTGAAGTGCCGCAGATGAGTTATTTCCGGTTTCACGAGCGGTTTCGCTGGCCGGCCGATCAGGTGCTCGTGCTGAGCATGGGCCTGGTGGCCCAGCCGGCCGCGACGGCGACCACCACGCTGGTCAACAGCCTGCCGCTGGGACTGGGAGGCGAGTCGGGCCGAGCCGACCTGTTGGTGATGGTCGAAAGCAAGCCGCAAGAGGCCCCGCCCGCCGCGCCCGCGACCGACGGCTCTCTACGCGAGGCGAGAACGTACCGCGGGCGGTACTAGCGGCTATACTTTTCACGCTCCGTCGCGATGCGATTTTCTCTAGCCCAGGCGTTTACGCCAGGGAAGAGAAATCATAATATCGTGTGCTTTTCCTTCAGACCCCGTTCACGGGATCGTCTCGCGCCGCCGAGGTTTTCTTTCCGCCGCCTGAAGGCGGCGAAAGGGAAAAACCGAAAATTTTTTGTCCCGCGTCCCAGGCGTAAACGCCTGGGCTAGGGAAAATTCGATCTTGGAACAACCCTATTCTTGCTCAGCACCTACGGAGCATCGATTTCAAGCCTTGATGCCATTGGTCCCCAGCCACTCAACCGGCCCGTGCCGCAAGCCATTGCCCCTCCACCAGATACGGTGGTTCGGTTCTCCCCTAGGCCGCCCCTAGCCCATCTGGTAAAAAGGTGTGTTCCAATCGAAGATAAGCCGATCCTAACTCTACCCCTAAATCCCCAAATCCAGTAGTTCCAAATTCGCCGAATCACCGTAGGCCGGGTCGTGACCCGGCGACAGATAGTCCCGAGCAAGAACCTTGCCGGGTCACGACCCGGCCTACGGATTGTCCCAAACTTGTAACTACTGAAATTCCTAAATCCCTAAATCCCTTTCCACCATGCATCAGCAACGTCGCGTCGTCATCACGGGCATGGGGGCTATTTGTCCGCTGGGCAGCACCATTGAGCAACTTTGGGACGGCCTGGTCTCGGGCCGCAGCGGGGTCAGTCTTTTGACGGACCCTGGCGCCGCGGGTCTGCCCGTCCGGTTCGCCGCCCAGGCCGCCGAGTTCACCGGCAAGATCGAATGCTTCGGCCCCCTGGACAACGAACAGAAGAAGGCCATTCGCAAGGGCCTCAAAGTCATGTGCCGCGAGTGCCAGATGGGCGTCGCGGTGGCCCAACTGGCGCTTGGCGACGCGGGCATCGCGCCGGGGTCGCTCGATCCGACGCGGACGGGCATCAATTTCGGCGTCGACTACATGCTTTCGGTGCCCGAGGAGTTTATTGAAGGCATTCGCGGCTCGCTTGGCGCGGACGGTCGTTTTGAATTTGAGCACTGGCCGGGCCGGGGCATTCCCCAGATGTCGCCGTTGTGGCTGCTGAAATATCTGCCCAACATGCCGGCGAGCCATCTGGCCATCTACAACGATCTTCGCGGACCGAACAATTCGATTACCCAGCGCGAGGCGTCGGCCAACATGGCCATCGGCGAGGCGACCCATCTGATCGCCGAGGGCCGCGCCGACCGGATGCTTGCCGGCGCGACCGGCACGCGACTGCACAACATGAAGATGATCCACTGCGTCCAGCAAGGCGAGTTGGCCTCGCCCGCCGCCGCTCCGGCCCAGGCGAGCCGGCCGTTCGACCGCGATCGCACGGGCATGGTGCTCGGCGAAGGGGCGGGCGCCATCATGCTTGAGGAAATCGACGCGGCCCGGTCGCGCGGCGCGACGATCCACGGCGAGGTGCTCGGGGCGGCTTCAACCAGCGCGATCGGTCCCAACCTGACGGCTCGGCCGCGCGAGGCCCTGGTCAACGCGCTCCGCGCCGTGCTGGCCGATGCGGGCATGACGCCCGAGGAAGTCGGCCATATTCATGCCCACGGTCTGGCCACTCGCTCGTCCGACGTCGCCGAGGCCCAAGCGATCGTCGAGGTGTTCGGCTCGCGCAAGACGCCCGTGCCGGTGGTGACCGCCAAGGGCCATCTAGGCAATCTAGGCGCGGGCAGCGGCATGATTGAACTGGTGGCCAGCGTACTCGCGCTGCGTCAAAACCGGCTGTTCAGCGTGTTGAACTACGAAACGCCCGATCCCGAGTGTCCTATTCTTGTGGCCAACGGCCGACCGCTCCCGCCGGGCGACACGTTCATCAATCTGAGCGTCACGCCGCAAGGGCAGGCTAGCGCGGTGCTGGTGGGGAGAGGGAGGGATTAGAGATCGGGAACTTCTTTTTCGACAGGATGAACAAAATTAACAAGATGTCGGCATCGCCGCGACCGACGGTTAACCATGAATAAATCCTGTTCATCTTGTTCATCCTGTCGAATGTTTCTCGTTCGCGGCGGACGCGACGGAGCGCATTCCTCCATGTGGAGGGCCACGCTCCGTCGTGGCCGCTGGTAACTTACGGTCCGATCCAATGAGCGAAACGGGGGAGCTGGTTCAGGATGTTTCGCCGCCGGCCGACGAAGAACCCGTCGCGCCGCTGGGCCTGCGGGTCGTCGCCTTCTTGTTCATTCTTACCGGCGTCCTCTCGGCGACCGATATTGTCCTGTCGATGGTCAAAGGAGGACTGGTTCTTAACCTTAACCCTGGCGTCCTGGGAATCTTCATCGGCCGTGGCATTCTGCGACGCAGCGAGTGGTGGCGATCATGCGGGGCGTTTTGCCTCTTCCTCGTCTTGGGCATGATCGCGCTGGGGTTAATCTTATGTGGAGTATTCAAGGTATTTCCACCAGGCGGCGGCCATGTCGAGTTTCCCTCGTTCGGGTCACTTTGTGCTATAGTCGTCATCGCAGCTATTGCCTTCTGGGCCTTTAGGACAACCAGAAGTCCAACCACCAGGCAGTGGTGCTCGGAACCCTACGTGCCAACGCGGCGGCCGTTTCAGTTCACTTTGAGTACCATGCTCTTGGCAATGGTCGTTTGCAGTTTTGTGTTTGCCAAGATATCGACGGATGAGGATTTGATATACTTGCCCCGCCAGCAGGCTTCTTGCAGTCGGTTGCACACCGGAGGAAAGACTTGTTTGACCTATTCCCACCGGTCTTACCGATTCTCAAACAAACCGGCAAGACTCGAATACGCGGTCTTTTCTTCCAACACCAAAGGAACCGCAGGCAAGAACGGCATGGGAATGTCAACGTCCGGCCAATACTGGATCATTGTTGACGACATGAGAATCGACATGCCCAATGCTTGCCAACTTCACGAAATCATCGATGGTCGCCACGCCACCAGCGACCGCCGGGTCACTTTGGAGGAGTTGGAGGCCTATCTGGCCTCGAATCCCCCGCGGTATACACTCCAGAGCCTCCTCGATTTCGCCGACACCCGGCGGCACGAGGGGCGGGGGGCGGGGGCGGGATCGAGGTGACGGATTCTGTCCGTGTTCACTCACTTGCGTTCCCGCCGGATAAATACGCCGTTGGGATTGACGAATGGCCGGCCGGGGTGTATATTTCGTTATATGGCGAAATGTAATTACCTCAAAACGAAGGGCCCGCCGATGCGTACTCTCATGGCCGTTTTGAAGGCACTGGCGGACGAAAACCGCGTCCGGGCGCTGATGGCGCTGGGGGCCCAGGAGCTTTGCGTCTGCCAGATCGTCGAATTGCTCGGACTGGCGCCGTCCACCGTGTCGAAACACATGTCGATTCTCAAACAGGCCCGGCTCGTCGAGCACTGCAAGGAGGGGCGGTGGATGTTCTACCGCGCGACCGGGGAAGACGCCCCCGTCGAGGCCCGCGAAATGCTCGCCGCCCTAAGACGGCTGCTGGCGCGAGACTCGCGAACCCTGGGGGACGCCAAGCGACTGAAGCAAATCCTTCGCGTGAATCGCAACGAGTTGTGCAAGAGACAGAACCACCCTTGACGACCCCCCTCGATGGAGAACGGTTGGCGCTCCTTGATTCTTGGCGAACGAAACGCCGCGGGGCGATACGAGAGGAATGAACATGGCGCGGCGGCATTGGGTTTGGTTTTTCCGGCAATTATGGCGGGTTTTCAAGCTCCTGTTGTTTGTCGCCCTCGTTGCCGGCGCTGTCTATTGGTTCAAGTTTTCACCCGTGTCGGTTGCCGAACATCGGGTGGACACCGGCGAGATCGTCGCCGAGGTCATGGGTACGGGCACGTTGGAGGCCCATTTCAAATCCACCGTCAGTCCGAGAATCTCGGGCCGCCTCCAGGAGGTCCTCGTGGACATGGGCGAGTCAGTGACGGCCGGGCAGGTGCTGGCCAGACTTGACGACGTGGAATTGAAGCCGCAGGTGGAAATGGCGGAAGCCTCGGCGACGGTGGCCAAGGCAACGCTCGATCGACTGCAAGCGGACCGCAGCCAGGCGCTAGCCGTCTTGGAGCAAACCAAAGCGGAACACCTAAGAAGTCTAGCGCTTCTTCCGAAGCAAGCCATCAGCCAGTCCGACATGGACAAGGCCACGGCCGATTGGAAAACCGCGCAAGCGGCGGTCGCCCGCGCCGAGGCGGCGATTGTCGAAGGCCACAAGCAATTGATCGCGGCGGAAAGAAATCTCGCGTACCGAAAGGCGCTTTTGGCCGATACCATCGTGGTCGCCCCCGTTGACGGGTTGATTGTCGAGCGGCAGCGCGACCCGGGCGACATTGCGGTTCCGGGCAGCGCGGTGTTGAGCCTCATTTCGACCAAGGAATTATGGATCACTGCCTGGGTCGATGAGACGGAGATGTCTCGGGTGGCCATCGGACAGCCCGCGCGGGTCGTGTTCCGCTCGGAGCCGGATGGAGCTTATCGCGGCGAGGTGACGCGTTTGGGACGCCAGGCGGACCGTGAAACACGGGAGTTCCCGGTGGACGTGCGCGTGTTGGAGTTGCCGAAGAACTGGGCCGTGGGCCAACGGGCCGAGGTCTACATCGAGACGGCCCGAAAGACCGGAGCGACCGTCCTGCCCACGAAGTTCATCCTCTGGCGCGAAGGCAAGCCCGGGGTGCTGGTTCGTCGGGCGGACCGCGCCGCGTGGCGTGGCCTGACGCTCGGACTCGCCGGCAGGGACGTTGTCGAAGTGATCTCGGGCCTGACGCCGGGAGACGCGATTGTCCTGCCCGCCGACAACAAGACGGTTCCCGAAGGCCGGAGGATCACGGTCCGATGAACCTCGCCGCGAAGGACATCCAACACAATCTGGGCCGCTTCGCCCTGACCGTCTTCGGCATCGGGATGCTCCTGATGATCGTCATGGGCATGGGAGGCATTTATCGCGGCTTGGTCGAAGACGCCACCCTATTGGTCGAGCGGATCGGCGCCGATTTATGGGTCGTTCAACGCGACACGCGAGGTCCGTTCGCGGAAATTTCGCGGGTGCCCCGGACGCTCGTCTACCGCGTGCTGGCGGTCCCCGGCGTGGAATCGGCCCGCGAATTTGTCTTTCACACCATCCAACGGCAACACGACGGACGGCCGCTGCGCATGTCCGTCCTGGGACTCAGCTGGCCGGCGGACAAGGGCGAGTGGCTGCCGTTGGTGGCCGGCCGGCCGTTGGGGCGGAACCACTATGAAATGGTGGCCGACAAGACGCTGGGTCTTCGGCTCCACGAGCGGATCAAGTTGGGAAAGGAAACCTATTCGGTCGTCGGCATCACCAGCGGCATGGCCAGCACCGCCGGCGACGGCATGATCTTCATGACCGTCTGGGACTCGCAGGCGATCCAGTTCGACACACCCAGTGAAGCCATCCGTTTGGAACGGGCCGCGCGGGATAATCGCGGCGAGAAGGAGGACATGTTTCTCAGCCAGCCCATTCTCATGGATCAACTCGCGCGTCCCACGGCGGAACTGCCGGCTGTGGCCTCGCCGGACATCAGCGCGGTGGTTGTTCGCGTTGCTCGCGGGGCGAACGCCCAGAAGGTGGCGGCCACCATTGCCTCGTGGAAAGACGTGTCGGTTTTCAACAAGGCCGGGCAAGAAGAACTCCTGCTCAAGGGGATGGTGGACAAATCACGGAGGCAGTTGGGGATGTTTCGGACGCTGTTGACGATCATCGCGGCCATCATCATGGCGTTGATCCTCTACACCCTGACGCTCGACAAACTGCACTCCATCGCCCTGTTAAAACTGATCGGCGCTCCCGATCGGATCATCCTCGGCCTCATCCTTCAACAGGCGATTGTCTTGGGCGGCATGGGCTACGTGATTGCTTATCTCGTGGGACAGAAGCTGTTTCCGTATTTCCCTCGGCGCGTGGTGCTGACCCCGGAGGACTTGCTGCGGCTTGCCGTCATCGTGCTGGGGATTTCGGTGCTTTCCAGTTTTCTGGGCATCTGGCGAGCGATGCGGGTCGAACCAAACGAATCGCTGATGGGATGAGGCCCGCCATGAACGAAATCCTGGCGATCGAAACCCGAGAACTCACAAAGATCTACGGCTCCGGTCACACCGAGGTGGTGGCGATGCGCGACGCTTCGGTCGGAATCCAACGCGGCCAGGTCGTCGCCCTGCTGGGGCCGAGCGGGGCCGGCAAATCGACGTTCTTGACCGCCGTGGGACTGATCAATCCGCCCACGTCGGGCCAGATTCTCATCGGCGGCAAGCCGATTCTCGACGGGCCAATCCCCTTGGTCAATCTGCGGCGTTATCGCCGGCAACACATCGGCTACGTCTTCCAAAAATCCAACCTGATTCCGTTTCTCTCGGCGCGCGAGAACGTCCAGGTGGCCATGGAACTCAACGGCATGGGCCGTCTTGGCGCGCGGCGTCGCGCCATGGAACTCCTCGGTGAACTCGGCGTCGCCGAGCGCGCCGACAACGGACCTTCGATGCTCTCGGGCGGCGAGCAGCAGCGGGTGGCCATCGCCCGGGCCTTGGCCAATCGGCCGAGCGTGATCTTGGCCGACGAACCGACCGCCGCCTTGGACAGTCATCGAGGCCGGCAGGTGATGGAGCTTTTCCGGGGAGTTGCCCATCAGCACGGCGCCGGCGTCATTGTCGTGACGCACGACCACCGCACGCTTGAAGTGTTCGACGTGATTTACGAGATGGAAGACGGGATAATTTGTCAGAAACCAGGAGTAACCGACCCATGAGCGAACACACTGGCAAGGAACTGTCTTTCTTAGACCGTTATCTGACTGTTTGGATCTTCCTGGCCATGGCGGTGGGCGTCGGGCTGGGGTACTTTCTGCCGGGGATCGAGCCGTTCATCAATCGGTTTCAGGTGGGTACGACGAACATCCCCATCGCTCTGGGCCTGATTCTCATGATGTACCCGCCGCTGGCCAAGGTGAAGTACGAGGAACTGGGCGACGTGTTCCGAGATTGGAAGGTGCTCGGGCTGTCGTTGGTGCAGAACTGGATCATTGGTCCCGTGCTGATGTTCGCACTGGCCGTCGGGTTCATGGGATTTCTGTTCCCGGCCTTTTTGCCCGACGACCCGAAGTTCATGCAATACATGACGGGCCTCATCCTGATCGGCCTGGCCCGGTGCATCGCGATGGTCATCGTGTGGAACGACCTGGCCAAGGGCGACACGGAATACGCGGCCGGGCTGGTCGCGTTCAACAGTCTGTTCCAGGTGTTTTTCTACAGCGTCTACGCCTGGGTCTTCATCACGTGGCTGCCGCCGCTGTTGGGGCTGGAGGGAAAAGTGGTCCAGGTGAGCATGGGCCAGATCGCCCAAAGCGTGTTCATCTATCTGGGCATTCCGTTCCTCGCGGGGATGTTGACGCGGGTCGTGCTGTTGCGGGCCAAGGGGCGCGAGTGGTACGAAAAGACGTTCATTCCCAAGATCAGCCCCATCACGCTCGTGGCGTTGCTGTTCACGATCCTGGTGATGTTCAGCCTCAAGGGCGACCAGATCGTGCGGATTCCGTTTGACGTGTTGATGATCGCCGTGCCGCTGTTGATCTACTTCGTCGTGATGTTCCTGGTGAGCTTCTTCATGGGCCGACTGGTCGGGGCCAACTACGCGAAGACGGCCACGCTTTCGTTCACGGCGGCGAGCAATAATTTCGAGCTGGCCATTGCCGTGGCGGTCGCCGTGTTTACGATTCACCACGGCGCGGCCTTCGCGGCCGTGATCGGCCCGTTGGTCGAAGTGCCCGTGATGATCGGGCTGGTGAACGTGTCGCTCTATTTCCGGCGACGATACTTCGCGGGAGAAGAAGCCGTCAGGACTTGATCGCGTAGATCTTCACGCTCGCGGCATACTCGTTGAAATCGTAGCGTGAGCACAGGCCGGCCATCCCTTCATGAATGCCGGCGTCCTTTGTCGTGGTCGAGGATTGGGAACCACAACAGCCGCTTCCTGTCTCGGGCTCCACGGTGGCGTAGGCGTTCAGGTCGGCGCCGGTGTCCACGATCTCCATCCGGTCGAAGCCTGCCTCGCGCAAGCCGTCTCGGTACTCGTCCACGCCGATGGCGCCGGCGATGCAGCCCACGTAGGCCGCCAGGTCGGCGACCAGTTCGGGCGGAAGCGGCTTCTTGAGCACCAGATCGCTCACCGCCAGCCGCCCGCCCGGTTTGAGCACGCGAGCCACCTCGCGGAAGACGGCCCGTTTGTCGGGCACCAGGTTGATCACGCAGTTGCTGATGACGCAATCGACCGATGCGTCGGCCAGCGGTAGCCGGTCGATGGTGCTCAGGTGGAACTCGACGTTGGTGAACGGCTTGCCGCCCGAGCCCTTGGCCGCGTTTCGCCGGGCGCGGTCGATCATCTCGGGCGTCATGTCGATGCCGATGGCCTTGCCGGTGGGCCCGACCTTGGCCGCCGCGAGAAAGACATCGAGCCCTCCGCCGCAACCCAGGTCGACGACCACTTCGCCCGGGCGCAGGCCCGCGAACGCCGTGGGATTGCCACAAGAGAGGCCCATGTTCGCCTCGGCCGGAATCGAAGCCAATTGTTCGGCCGAATAGCCGAAGGCTTGGGCCACGGCGCGAACGCCGTCGTTCTGGCTCGACAGGCCGCTCTTGGCCACGGCGCCGTAGCGGTCGCGGACGACGTCGACGATTTCGCGGGCCGAATCGTTGGCGGTGCCATCGCTTGCGTGTGAAGTTTTGGCGTTCTGCGCCGAGCAGCAACACTTCCTGTTCTTGTCTGGGTCCATTTTTTTCCTTCCTGTCTCCATACCCCTATTGGTGTCATTGTGTTTTCGCCCGCTTTGATTCTGCGCATTTCGGACGGCTGGTCAAGTTGATACCCCATGCGTCGCGGAGGGGGCATGGCCGAACGGCCCGGCGGCGGGGCGTTTTCGACGAATGGCCTCAAGTCCCCATATACGCGCATCCGAATGTGTGTTATACATACGCCTTGGCAGATATATGTCGCGGCGGGAAGACGCCGTCGCGGCGTCGTCTTGACCAAGGCATTGCGTAATCCTTTCCCTCGGAGGACTCGAAGAATGAGGCTTTCTTATTTGGCGATTACCATTCTTGCCGTTGCGGCAAGTACGGCTGTAACGATGGCACAAGACGCCGGCGCCGTGGCGCCACCCACCACGTCCCCCTCCGCGGACAAGGCGAGCGACGCGCAGGCCGTGTTGGACCGGGCGGCGGCGGCCGGCAAGTACACGTTCCTGTTTTTCTATCGAGAGAAGAACGAGCAGACGGACAAGGCATGGAGCGTTTTCGAGCCGGCGGCCGCCAAGCTGGCCAAGTCGGCCGAAACGGTTTCGATCCAGATCACCGATCCGGCCGAGAAGCCGATTTGTGATCGCTACGGCGTGAGCCGCGCCCCGATGCCGTTGGTGCTGGCCATCGCCCCGTGCGGCGCGATCACCAAAGGACTCACCAAGGGCTTCGACGAGACGCAGCTCCGCGACGCCTTCGTGAGCCGCTCGACCGAGCGTTGCATGAAGGCCCTGCAAAGCCGCAAGCTCGTGTTCATTTGCGTGGTGGATCAACCCGGTCCCCAAGGCCAGGCGACCATTCCCCAGGGCGTGGAAGACTTCAAAGCGGACGCCAAATACGCTCGCGCGACCGAGATCGTGCTCGTCAGCGCCTCCGACAAGGCCGAAGCCGAATTTCTCAAGGAAATGCAGGTGGACCCGAGCGGGCCGAAACCGGTCGCCGTGTTCCTGGCCCCGCCGGGCGCGATGATCGGTAAGTTCGACGGAAAGGCGACGAAGCAACAGATCGTCGCTAAGCTGACATCGGCCCAGTCGGGTTGCTGTCCCGGTGGACAATGCGGCCCCGGCGGTTGCGGACCGAAAAAATAGGAGATCAAACTCATGCGATTGCATACGCTCGTGTTGCGCGAAATCTTCGAGCGCAAGAGCCAACTCTTGACCAGCTTCGTGGCGATCCTGCTGGGAATCACCGTGATCGTTTCGATCAAAACCATTTCCTACCACTCGGAAATGGCCATCGCCCAGGAGATGGACACGCTGGGGGCTAACGTCCTGGTGCTGCCCGAGTCGGCCTCCTTGCAGGAATACTACCAGGCCGACATGCAGGGCGAGACGATTCCCGAGGAATGGGTGGCGAAACTCGCCATGTCTAATCTGGAGGGACTCGACAACGTCTCGCCCAAGCTGTCCGTGCCGGTCGAACTCGGCGGCAAAGCCTACACGCTCACCGGCATCCTGCCCAAGAGCGAGTTTCAGGCCAAGGCGGCCTGGGGTGGCGCGGGCATCTTCTCGCGCCCGGTCGGCTGCGGGGCGTCCGTCGGTATGATGCAGTCGGACGATAAAAAGACTCTCTCCCGCAAACAGGTGATCGACACGCTGGGTGACAACGAGGTTCTGGTCGGAAACGAGGTGGCCGCCGACCTTGGGCTGAAGAAATCCGACTCGATTGAGGTGCTCGGCAAGAAGTTCGCCGTCATCGCCGTGTTGCCGGAGACCGGCACCGTCGATGACTCGCGCGTGTTCGCCCATCTGCACACGGTCCAGGAGTTGAGCAAGAAAGGCTCGGTCCTTAGCGCCATCGAAATCATTGGATGCTGCCAGGAAATCTCCAACGGGCTTGTGAAGAAGATCCGCCAGGAGCTGCCCGAAGCCAAGGTGATTACGGTCGCGCAGATCGTGTCGGCCCAGCAACGGGTCAACAAGATGATGAAAAACTTGTCGCTCATGTTCCTCATTATCATCGTCTTCGTCGGCGGGGCGAGCATTGCCAACTACTTCTATGCCAATGTCTTCGAGCGGCGGCGCGAAATCGGCACGCTCATGGCCCTGGGCGCCAACTCGGGACTCGTGCTGCGGATATTCCTGCTTAAGGCCCTGATCCTCGGCGTGGCGGGCGGAATCGGCGGTTACGTCATCGGCACCATCCTGGCCGTGATTCTCGGGCCGCGTCTGGCTGGGGTCATCGTGCTGCCCATGCCGATGCTGGCCCTGTCGGCGGTGGGCATCTCGGTGGCGTTGGCGCTGGTGGCCAGCTACTTCCCCGCCCGGCGCGCGGCCCGGCTCGATCCTTGTGCCACGTTCCAGGAGGTCTGATACTGCTGTGCAAGTTCGCGAGTCGCAAAGGGGGACAGGCACCGTGGCGGTGACGTGTCTTCCACTGCCACGCCGGTTTGCGCCACGGAGCCAGTCCCCCTTTTCCCGCCAGGAGGTTTGAACCATGCTGAAAATGGAAAATGTCACGAAAGCCTACAAGCACCGCGGCCAGACGGTCACGGCGTTGGACAACGCCACGGTCACGATTCCGCGAGGCGATTTTGTCTCGCTCGTCGGCCCTAGCGGCAGCGGCAAGAGCACGTTGCTATTGATGCTCGGCGGGATGCTCTCGCCCTCGCAAGGCCGCGTGCTTCTGGAGGATGAATCCATCTACGACATGCACCCGAACCAACGGGCACGAATGCGGCGTCAGAAGGTCGGGTTCGTGTTCCAGACGTTCAACCTGGTGCCCTACCTGTCGGCATTGGAGAACGTCCAGATTCCCTTGTTCCTCGCCAAGATGGACGGGCCGGCCCAGACAGAACGAGCCACCGCCCTGCTGGAGCGAGTCGGCCTGGGCGATCGAATTCACCACAAGCCGGGCGAGTTGAGCGTCGGCCAGCAGCAGCGGGTCGCCTTGGCCCGAATGCTGGCCAACGACCCGGCCGTGATTCTGGCCGACGAGCCGACCGGCAACCTGGATCCCGAGACGAGCCGGCAGATCATCGGCTTTCTGGAGGAATTCAACCAGGAGGGCCGAACCATTGTGATGGTCACTCACGATCCTCGCGCGGCTCAACGGGCCAAGCGACTCCTGCGATTGCAGGCCGGCGCGATCGCCGCTCACGAGGACGGCGACAAAGCCATTTGGGCGGCGTGACTTGTCGTGGAGCAAATACCGTGTGCCACTGCTTGCCGGGGAAGACGTTCCAAGCCGCAATCGCGTCACACTGCTTGCGGCTTTCCGGTGCGTCAACGCCTTCCGGCAAGCAGTGCGTGGCACGAGCACGGACATGCTTGAAATTTCCGCAAGCAGTGGCACACATTGAGTTCCAGGATACCGCCTGGAACCCCGTCCCGGGTCTTGACGAAACAGCGTCCGCTCGGTAGGAGTAAGACAATGGATTCGACCGTGGATTGTCCGCGCGAAGAGGCCTGCCGTCAGACCGGCCGCCTGGATATCGAGATTGCCCCCGACATGAAAAAGACCACAAAGCCCGAGACGGTCGGCGGCATCGACTTGATGTTTCGGGCGTTCTCCGATCGGACGCGGTTGCGGATCCTTCACGTCCTCCGGGACGGCGAGCTTTGCGTCGGCGACCTTGTCGAAATTCTACAAGCCCCGCAGCCGCGGATTTCGCGGCATCTGGCTTATTTGCGGAAGGCCAACCTCGTCGTGGCACGCAAGTCGGGTCAATGGAGCCACTATTCTCTCGCGACGGCCAAGGCGCCGTTCCACCGGAAACTGCTGGAATGTCTTGCCAAGTGTTTCAGCGAAGTGCCCGAGGTGAAGGCCGACGCCGCCCGCGCCGCCAAGATCCGCAAGTCGGGCGGGTGTTGCCCCATGAAGTGACGGGAAAAAGGAACACGTTCGCTCGTCCCGTCTTTTATTGCTTCTCCCTCCTTTCGCCCTCGGCGATCGCCTTCGCCCGGCGGATCATTTCGAGGAACTCGGCCCGATAGCCGTGCGGGTCGGGGCCTTTGGACGCAGCGGCCGTTTCGAGCGCGGCGTCGTAGGTGGCCGTGCCCTTATACTTCGAGCCGCGCAACAACATGCCGAACTCGGCCACCGCCGCGGCGAATTGGAAATCGTGGTCCGCCCGGGCGAACGACTCGCCGCGATCGACCAACGGGAACTCCAGCCGTCGGCTTTTCTCCGCGTCGGGCTCCTTGTAACGCAGCTTGACGGTCAGCAGTTCGTCGCTGGGCGAGGCATCCGCGGCCGAAGAGGTTATCGCCTCGCGGCCCTCGACGGGCGATGCGACGGGCAACGTGGCAGAAGACGCGGGCTTCTGGTACTTGAGTGGATCGACCGGCGGCGTGTCCACCTTGACTCCAACCGGCACGACTTCATAGAGCGCGGTGACCGTGTGGCCCGCCCCCACTTCGCCCGCGTCTTTTTTGTCGTCGTTGAAATCCTCCTTGGCCAGTATTCGATTCTCGTAGCCGATCAGACGATAGGCGGCCACGCGGGCTGGGTTGAATTCGATCTGGATCTTCACGTCCTTGGCGATCGTGACCAACGTCCCGCCCATCTGTTCGACCAACACCTTGCGGGCCTCGCCGAGCGTATCGAGGTAGGCGTAGTTGCCGTTGCCCTTGTCGGCGATCGTCTCCATCATCGAATCGTTCAGGTTCCCCCGGCCGAAACCGAGCACCGAGAGGAACACGCCGGCCTTGGCCTTCTGCTCGACCATGCGGACCAGATCGGCCGTGCTGGTCGTGCCGACGTTGAAATCGCCGTCGGTGCAGAGGATCACTCGATTCACCCCATCCTTAATATAATTCTCGCGGGCCAGTCGATAGGCCAGCTCGATGCCCGCTCCGCCGTTGGTCGAGCCGCCTGCCGTGAGGCTGTCCAACTTTTCGAGGATTTTCTCGCGCTCGGAGCCCGGCGTCGACGGCAGCACGAGGCCCTCGGACCCGGCGTAGACGACAATGGCCACGCGATCGTTCTCGCGCATCTGCTCGGCGAGCAGTTTCATGCCGGCCTTCAACAGCGGCAGCTTGTCGGGCATGTCCATCGAGCCCGACACGTCCAGCAG
>DATECS010000288.1:0-4662 GCA_035286785.1 Thermoguttaceae bacterium
CGCCGTGGATGGGTGAAGCGGCGTGGTTCGACGTCGAAGACGGTGAAAGGCCGCAAGGACGATCTGAGCGAGCCGGCGTTGACGGTTCGCATCTCAGGCCGCGACGTGACCGAGGAAGTCGAGGACGAGGAAGAAGTCGAAGAAGAGGAAGAGACGGAGGAAGAAGAGGGCGAGAAACAGGCAGGCGACGCGGGCGTGGCGATGCGGGTCCGCAATCCGCGGAAGACGCAGCGCGACGCGATGTACGAGGAACTCGAGGCGGCCGACGTCGATGCCGCGGCCGAGGACTACGAGCTGCCGTCGGTGGAGTTGCTGCTGCCGACCGAGGAATTCTGCTTCGACGAACACGAGAAAGACGTCCGTCGGAAGGCGAAAATTTTGGAGAAGACGTTCGCCGATTTCGGGTTCAAAGTGCGCGTGGTCGAGATTCAGACCGGGCCGGTCATCGCGCAGTTCGAGGTGGAACTCGAGGCGGGCCTGCGGCTGAGCAAGATCACGTCGCTGGCCGACGACCTGGCGATCGCCCTGCGCGTGCCGAGCGTGCGCATCGTCGCGCCGTTGCCTGGCAAGAACACCGTGGGCATCGAAGTGCCCAACGCCGAGCGGCAGTTGGTCCGCCTGCGCGAGGTGATGGAAGAAGGCGGCGCGGCGGCGCAGAAAATGCGCGTGCCGATCTTCCTGGGCAAGGACGTGGCCGGCAACCCGATGGTCGTGGACCTCGCGTCGATGCCGCACTTGTTGATCGCCGGGCGCACCGGCACGGGCAAGAGTGTGTGTCTGAACTCGATGATCGTGTCGATCCTCATGACGCGACGGCCCGACGAGGTGCGGTTGTTGTTGATCGATCCGAAACTCGTGGAATTGAGTCCTTACAAACGGCTGCCGCACTTGATGCATCCGGTGGTGACCGACATGCGCAAGGCGGAAGCGATTTTGGGTTGGGCCGTCGAGAAGATGGAGGAACGGTATCAGCTTTTGGCCCGGGCCGGGGTGCGCCACATCACGGTCTACAACCAGTTGGGCGAAGAAGAGCTGATGGAGCGGATGCAGGTCGAGGACGAAGAGGAGCGACGGCGGATTCCAACGCACATGCCGTTCATCGTGATCGTGGCCGACGAGATCGCGGACTTAATGATGACGGCTGCCAAGGAGGTCGAAAGCCATATTATTCGGTTGGCCCAGAAAAGCCGAGCGGTCGGAATCCATCTGGTGCTGGCCACGCAGAAGCCGACGGTGGACGTCATCACGGGCCTGATCAAGTCGAACCTGCCGGCGCGTGTGTCGTTCCAGGTGGCCAGCCGGGTGGACAGCCGCGTGGTGCTCGACGAGATGGGCGCTGACAAATTGCTGGGCAACGGCGACATGCTCTTCTTGTGGCCGGGCACCAGCACGTTGATTCGCGGACAGGGAACCTATCTGAGCGACGACGAAATCACCGCGGTGATTGACGCCGTGAGCACAACCGAGCCGCAGTACGTCAAGGAACTCGTCCAGTTGAAGACGGGCGATCAGGCCGAGTCGGGCGGCGAGGCTTTGTCGAGCCGCGACGAACTTTATGAAGCAGCCATCGACGTGGTGGTGCGCGAAGGACGCGGGAGCGTGTCGCTCTTGCAACGGGCGCTGGGGATCGGCTACGGACGCGCGGCCCGGCTGATTGATTACATGGCCGAGGACGGATATGTCGGGCCGTACAATGGATCGCAGGCCCGCGAGGTGACGATCAGCGTCGAGGACTGGGAAGCCATGACTCGCGGCGACGCGACGCAGAAGGCCGCGCCGCCGGCGCTGCTTCCGCCGGCGCCGCGCCGGAGCAACCGGATTCGGGTCGAGGCGGACGAGATGGATGAGGATACGTTGCCGCCGGGCGGCGCGATGCGAACCGCGGCCGGCTCGGTCGTGTCTTCATCAGCGGGCGCCGGAGCGTGGAGCGGTGATTTGGACGACGAAGACTCCTTGCCGGAGGACGATGAACTCGCGGAAGCCCGAGCCAAGTGGGAGGACAGCGACGAGGGGCCGCCTTGGGACGAGAAGGACGACGACTCGGAGTGGGAAGGGGACGAAGACGAGACCGTCAAATGCGTCGAAAAGGACTCGAACGAGGAGGTCGAGGTAGACAAGGACGACGAGCAAGAAGAAGCCGGCGAGGACGAAGATGCCTACGTGGGGCGCGGCGTCGGACGGCGACGGAACGAAAAGGATTAGGCAAAAGCCCGTCCAGTGGGTGGCATGGTGTGCTACACTAGTGTTATTGGAAGTTGACAGTGTCCCTACGCCTCCGTATGTTGGATAGTTTGCATCCGTTTGGACGGCCGCCATGCGTCGCATCGAGATTTATGACACCACCCTTCGCGATGGTTCGCAAGCCGAGGGGATCAGCTTTTCGCTTTTCGACAAGCTGCTGCTGACGCAGCGGCTGGACGAACTGGGGTTCGACTACGTCGAGGGGGGGTATCCGGTCTCGAATGAGAAGGATGCCCAATTCTTTCTGCGTGCCCGAGAGATGGAGTTTCGGCACGTGAAGCTCTGCGCGTTCGGCATGACGCGGCGCAAGGGGAGCCGGGCGGATCAGGACGCCGGGCTGCGGGGCTTGCTCGAATCGGGTTCACCGGTCATCACGATCGTGGGCAAGGCGTCGGCCTTTCACGCGACCGACGTGCTGCGGACCGATCTGGAAGAAAATCTGGCGATGATCCGCGAGAGCGTTCGCTTCCTGGCGGAGTCGGGACGCGAGGTAATTTTTGACGCGGAGCATTACTTCGACGGGTGGAAAGAGAATGCCGAGTATTCGCTGCGGGCGGTGAAGACGGCGGCCGAGGCGGGCGCGGGACGCATCGTGCTGTGCGACACGAACGGCGGCGGCATGTGCGAGGAGATCTTTGACGTCACGCGCGAGACGGTCGCCGCGCTCGACGTGCCGGTGGGCGTGCATTGCCACAACGACTGCGGGCTGGCCGTGGCCAATTCGCTCGCGGCGGTTCGGGCCGGGGCTTCGCACGTGCAGGGGACGATCAACGGGTTCGGCGAACGGTGCGGAAACGCCGACCTGATCGCGGTCGTCGCCAACCTGGGACTCAAATATGACGAGTATCAGGTGCTCGGCGAGAAGGGAACCGAGCCGTTGACGGAGCTGTCGCGCTACGTCTATGAGATGGTCAACGTCAACCATCGGCCGCACCAGCCGTTCGTGGGCAAAAGCGCGTTCACGCACAAGGGCGGCATGCACGTCAGCGGCATCGCGCGAAACGCGACCAGCTATGAACACATCGCGCCGGAACGGGTCGGCAACGAGCGGCGGATTCTGGTGAGCGAACTCTCGGGCCGATCAAACATCGTGGGGGTGGCCACGAAGCACAATATCCAGAACGACTCGAAGTTGATGGACAAGATTCTCGCGCACGTCGTGTCAATGGAGAGCGCGGGCTATCAGTTCGAGGCGGCCGAAGGATCGTTCGATCTGCTGGTCAAACGGTGCGCGGGCACGTTCCGGCCGCACTTCGAGCGGCTGAACTACCACGTGACCGTCGAGACGACCGAAGACGGCAAGACCACGACCGAGGCGACGGTCAAGATACGCATCGGCGACGAGATCCGACATGAGGTGGCCGAAGGCGACGGCCCGGTGAACGCCTTGGACGCGGCAATGCGGAAGGCATTGAACAACCATTTCCCCGCGCTGCAAAACACGCACCTGGTGGATTACAAGGTCCGCGTGATCAACTCGGAGGCGGCCACGGCGGCGGGCGTGCGCGTGATTATTCAGACACAGGATGAGACCGATCTATGGGGCACGGTCGGCGTGAGCGAGAACGTGATCGAAGCAAGCTGGAACGCGCTGGTCGATAGCTTGGAATATAAGCTGTGCAAGGATGAGGAGAAGCATGACGTGGTGAGTTGACGGGTGGGTTTACCACGGAGGCACGGAGGACACGGAGAGGGTTTTATTGAGCACAGGCGTTCACGCCTGGGAAGGATGGCCCACCCTACGGGAAGGCATGAAGCACGATGTCAGAAAATCGAATGAACACGGAACTCTCGAAGCACTACGATCACAAGGCGGCCGAGGAGCGGTGGTATCCGTTTTGGGAAGAGAAGGGATACTTTCATAGCGAGCCGCGAGAAGGACGGCGGCCGTTCACCATCGTGATTCCCCCGCCGAACGTGACGGGAGCGCTGCACCTGGGCCACGCGCTAAACAATACGCTGCAGGACATCGTCATCCGGCGGAAGCGGATGCAGGGGTTCGAGACCCTTTGGGTGCCGGGCACCGATCATGCGGGCATCGCCACGCAGGCGGTCGTCGAGCGGCGGCTTCTGACCGAGGAGAAAGTGAGCCGGCACGAGCTGGGACGCGATGGACTCGTCTCGCGGATTTGGGAGTGGAAAAAGTCATACGAGACGCGGATTCTCGGCCAGTTGAAGCGGATGGGGTGCAGTTGCGACTGGGAGCGGACTCGGTTCACGCTCGATCCGGTTTGTGCCCGCGCGGTGCGCGAGACGTTCTTCCGACTGTTCAAGGAGGGGAAGGTCTATCGCGGCAAGCGGCTGGTCAACTGGGACACGTTCCTGCAAACGGCCGTGAGCGACGACGAGGTGTTTCACGAGGCGGTGAAGGGCCATTTTTGGCATTTCCGCTATCCGGTGGTTGATCCCGCGCCGGGCGAA
>DATECS010000289.1:0-3386 GCA_035286785.1 Thermoguttaceae bacterium
CCGGACGAGCCGGTCATCGTGCCGGTCGCGCCCGTCATCGAGCCGTCGCTTGTGCCGTTTTGCGAGCCGGTCGATCCGTTTTGCGAGTTGCCGGACGGGTTGCCGGACGGGTTGCCGGACGATGCGCCGGCCGTGCCGTCCAGCGGCGGCAAAACGGCTCGGCCCGGTGTCGAGCCACCGCCGCCGAGCATCGAGGCTTCCCCGTTGGCGACGTCGCCCGTCGACGAGACGCCCTCCGCGCCGCCGGCGGAAGGGCCGTCGGACGTATTCGTTCCGCCGCCGGTCGAGTTGCCGTCGCCCGAGGCGGTTAACGATGCGGGGCGGCGTGCGTAGCCATAGCGGGACTCGCCGGACGGTTCGTCGGCAACTTCACCGCCGTAGGGCACGACGACGCCGTTGCCGGTTACGGTGAATTGGGGCTTTTCCTCGCCACCACCGCCGCGCGACTCGCGGAGTTGGCGGTAATAGCGTGGGGCGGCTTCGGCGAGTCGGCGCTGGCGCATGCGGGCAAGTTCGACTTCCTCGATCACGACTCGCTTCAATTCGGGATCAGCCGCGCCGAAATCGAGCGACCAGTCGGCGTCGACCATTTCGTAGCCGAAATCAGATTCCCAGGAACGCATGGCTTCGCGGGCGGCGTAGTAGGCAGTGATACCCAGCGGACGGACGAGCAACAGTGGATAGGGTTCGCCCGCCTTGGCGGGATCAAGTTGAGCCGTGCGGAGCATGTACTCGCGCGCCGCGCGCAGCGCGACGGCCAGCGGATTGCCGGGACCGAGCGGACCTTCGAAATCGGGCGTCTTGAATTCGATTCCCTCGGGCTGGAGCACCACCGCGTCGGCGCGGCACTCGATGTAGATGGGCCGCCGGCGGGTGCCGTAGGGGCCTTCGTAGGGAACCACGGCATGGGAACGCTGTTTGGCCATCACCTCGCGGCGGGCCTTGTCCACCTGCTGCTTCATCCGGTCGATCTTGGCGGACAATTCACGAAGCTGGGATTCAACGGCTTGCGACTGGGCGGCGTTTCCGGCCGCGTTCAGTTCCTTCCACGCACGTTCGAGCGATTCGAGCCGGCCGCGCAGCTCGCGCGAATGGTCTTCGAGGTGGCCCAGCACGAGCCGTTCGTCGGTCAATTGACGCTGGGTCGCCGTGAGCGACTGTTTCAATTGTTCGGTACGCCAGAGAACGTCTTCGTGTTTTTGTTTGAGGCCGGCATGAAACTCGACTTGCTTCGCCTCGGCCCTTTGCGAGGCTTGCGCTCGGGCTTGGCGGCCGATGACGACCAGCAACACGATGAGCAGGCCCGCCGCGCAAATCAACACGGCGAGAAAGGGGAAGAGCGAGATGCCCTCGGCGTCGTCCGGTCGTCGGGCACGCCGAGATAACTTGCCGTACTTCATGCCGCTTGCCCTGAAACCCTTTTCGGCTGGAGTTCGACGTCGACGCGTTCGCCGGGCACTTCCTCGAGCCGGGCGTTGAGCAGATGGATGGCGGCCGCGAGGCTCATCACGGTCTGCTCGAAATGTTTCTCGCCGGCCAGCGCCGAGAGGTTGCGGTTGAGCGTTTCCTCGAGCTTGGCCACCTGGCCGGTCGCCTCGACCGTGCGGCGGAGCACGTCGGTTTGCTGGGTGAGCTGGCCGTGCAGCGCGGCGGCGGCTTCGACGCTTCGGACGAGCGTTTCCTGGACTTGCTGCCAGTGCTTTTGATTGCGGCCGGCCATTTCCTTTTCGGACGCGGTCAGCACGGCGGCGTGGGACTTGAGGCCCTCGTGAAGCGAGACGGCCATCGCCTTGCCGAGTTGGGCTTCGGCCTCGCGGGTCAGGGCGACCCAACGCTTGTCGGCGGCGTCGATGGATTTTTGCCAGAGTTCGGTCTGGCGGGCGACCAGATGCTCGGCGGCGTCGATCATGGTTTCGCTCATGCGGCGAACGGCGGTCAACTGGCCCTCGGCCCCGGAGGCGACCTGCTCGAAGCGGCCGAGCATTTCTTCGTCCGCGCGGCGGTCCACTTCGGCCATGAGCCGGTTTTCGACCTGGCCGATCTGATACTTGCCGAACATGAGGACCATCGACATCGAAAGCGATTGGGCCGTCGTGGCGAACGCCACGCTCAACGCGGCGATCGTGGCGGGCATGGACTCTTCGATGGCGCTAGGCGAGAGGTTGGCGATGGCCATGATGATGCCGACGACCGTGCCCAAGAAGCCGAGGATGGGGATGGCCCAGATCACGACGCGAAACAGGGCGTAACTTTCGTGAAGCCCGTCGGCGTCGCGGTCGGCGAGGTATTTCAATTCGTCTTCAACGCCTTCGGCCGAGCCGCGCCGGCGGACCCGTTCGAGCACGTCGCGCAGCCGAGCTGTGAGCAGGGGATGGCAACGACCACCGACCGAGTCGAGACGAGACAACATCGAGTTCACGGCGTCGAACGGCTGCCCACCGGGAACAACCGGGCCAAGCACAAGTTGCGAATGCGACCGGGGCAAGCGATGCCGCGCAAGGTCGATCGCTCTCATTACCAGGATGGCCAAACCGATGAAGAAGAGCGTCGTGGTGGTGTATTCAATCGGGTGGCCGGCCAAGAAATCGCGATGAATCGAGATCACCGTGGCAAGCGTCTTCCCGGCTCGCTCCACACCCAGCTTCTGTTGAAACTGAATGACGATTTCCATAAGGATATAGAAACCGGCGGAGGCGAGGCCACCCCAGAGAATGGGTGATTTGGCTAGGTTAGTGAAGAAGTGATTTGGATTTTTCACGGGTTCGTCCTCTCATTTATTCCATTCCGAGCCGCGACCGTTAGTTGAAAAAGGGGGACAGGTACCTCACGGCAATCGTTTTTCGCGGTGTTCGCACGGTCAGTTCGGAGCCAGTCCCCCTTTTTTCAACAGACCGTTAGGGAGCGGTGGTATTTGTCACAAGCCCAACCGCTCCCTCACGGTCGCGGCTCGGATAAGCCAATGCACGACTTTTTTTGGTGGGCGGTGCCCACCCTACGATCGCGGCGCAGCGCGACACGGGCATCGTGCGGTGACGCCATGAAAATCGGCCAGCCGGCAAACTCAATTGAGTCGAAAATGTCACCGCAACCGAAAGAGTTGAAATAACCGGTGAAGTTTGCCAAAGTACGGCGGCTGGGTGGACCGATGAATGGGGCGTACAAAGAAGAGACACGGCCGCGAAACGAAATCAACCAGGCCCGTGAGAGACCGTCGCCGGGCCGCAAACGAATATACCCAGGGGGGGAACAGTCCCGGACGGGTTCTGCCAAGCGGCGGGACCCGCCCGGGCTGTATTGTTTTGGGGTTTTGGTTTATCGCGGGCGCGACGTGGTGGGGCGATCGAAGCTCGGCTGGGCTGATGCGGCGTGGATGCTTTTTCGCTCGC
>DATECS010000290.1:0-22143 GCA_035286785.1 Thermoguttaceae bacterium
CCTTGAGCCCCACCCACACAGGTGCATTGCAGTGGTGCTCGGGGTGCTAATCAACCACGATACCGAAATCCCTATTTTTCCGCAGATTTTTGCGATTCTGGCAGCCAAAAAATGTGGGTAAAGACAAGGTCGCGACCCGGCCTACGGTAATTCGGCGAATTTGGAACTACTGGATTTGAAATATGACATGGAAGTGTCTGTTCGCTCTTTTTTTGTTTACTGCTAACGAACTACCGACTACGGACTACGTTCCCCCGCACCATCGCATGACGAAAGCGGTGAGCACGCGGCCGGCGTCGGCGATTTCGCTTAGGCGGATTTGTTCATTACTACCGTGGGCATGGGCCAGCGAGCCGGGGCCGTATACCACGGTGGGAATCCCCAACATGTTGTTGTACCACCACGAGTCGCACGAGGCCGTCATCGCGTCAACTTCCGCCGCCATGCCTCCCTCGGCACAGCAGCAGCTTAGCCCTTGGACCAGCGGATGGGCCGGGTCGAGCACGTGACTATCGTGCCGATAGGTGAAACCGAGGTGAAAGCGGCCGGCCAATCGTGAATCGGCGGCGAGCGTCGCTTGCATCTCGGCCATGATTTCGTGACGCGTCCGATTGGGCAAAAAACCCAGCACGCCTTCGACGACGGCACGGGCCGGCGCAGTGGCCGGCCAATCGCCCGCCGTCAAGCGGCCGAACGTCAGCGGCATGGGATTCTCATACTTGTCAAAAAGCGGAATGTCGCGAGACGCGGCCAGCAGCTCGTCGTGATACCGGTCGAACAGGTTCATCGCGCGCCAGGCAAGCGACAAGGCGCTCGTCGTATCGCCGGCCCAGCCCGAGTGGCCCGGCGTGCCTTCGCAGACGAGCCGGAACCAAACGGCGCCGCGGACACTGGAAAAGATCTTTCCGCCGGTGGGTTCCATCACGATGCATGCCTCGGCAGCTTCGCCGGCGCGAACCATGGCGAGCGTTCCGTTTCCGCCGTTTTCTTCTTCGTTGACAACGTGGACGATCAAGTCACCGTCGAGCCGGAAGCCGAGCGTCCCAATCGCGGCCAGCACGAGGTAGATCGTGGCGAGTTGGCCCTTGGCGTCGCACGCACCGCGTCCGTAAACGACGCCGTCGCGCATTTTCGGCACAAATGCGTCCAGGCAGCCGGTCGAAGACGGCACCACGTCGACGTGGGAATTCAGCAACAACCGCCGGCCGCCGCCGCTTCCTGGCAGCCGCAGCCGCAAGTTGAAACGGCCGTCGTAGTCGATGTCGTCGACGGGGCTCGAGTAATCTTTGTCCTGCTTGATCGTGTTGGCCAGGGACGCCCGAGTCACCTCGACGCCGAGCTGGAGGAACTGGCCTTCGGCCCAGCAGATCGCTTCGTGTTCCTTGCCCGAGGTCGACGGGAAGGAAATCAGCCGCTCGAGAAACGCGATGGCCGAAGGCATCAAGTCGTCGATCGTCCCGCGAATGGCGTCTTGATCCAGCGTCATACGGATCCTCAAAGTATGCTTTTCCTTGACGTCGCGTCCGGCTATTGAAGCGACAACAGTGTTTGTTCCATGATGTCGCAGCTTTCGTGGGCCTCGGCCTCGGTGATGACCAACGGCGGCGCGACGCGGATGACGTTGCCATAAATGCCCACCGAGCCGATCAAGAGCCCGTTTTCGGCCGCGCGGTCAATCGCCGGGCGGATGAGTTCGGGTGCCGGCTCCTTGGTTATTTTGTCTTTGACCAGTTCCAGGCCGATCACGAGCCCACGGCCGCGGACGTCGCCGAGATGTTTTGATTTATCCCGTGTCCGCCGAAGCCGCTCGAGGATCAGCGTACCCATCTTCCGGGCGTTTTCGCAGAGGTTTTCGCCCTGGATGATTTCCAGCACCGCGACGACCGCCGCGCTGCCGACCGGGTTGCCGCCGGCCGTGCTGCTCATTTCGCCCTTGGCGAGGCACGCGAACACCTCGCCGCGGCCGGCAACGGCGGAAACCGGATAGCCGCTGCCGATACCTTTGCCGATGCACATCAAGTCGGGTGTCATTCCCTCCTGGGTATGCGCCCACTGAGAACCGGTCCGTCCATAGCTCGATTGAACCTCGTCGACGGCAACCAAGAGCCCGCGGCCTCGCGCCCAGTCTTCGAGACGCTTCAGATATCCTTCGGGCGGAAAGATGAAGCCGGCGGCGCCCTGGTAAGGCTCGACGAGCACACCGGCAAGGCTCCCGGTCGAATTGGCGCGAACCGTGGCGTCGAGCTGGTCGAGATGCCGATCGGCGCACTCCTGTTCCGTCTTGGAACCGAATGGGCAGCGGTAGAAATAGGGATATGGCGCGCGGACCACGCCGGGCATGGGCGGTCCGTAGCCGCGTTTCGGGCCGGCCAGTCCGCCAACGGAGGCCGCGGCATAGGTCCGTCCGTGGAACGCTCCCTCGAAACCGAGAATCTCGAACTTGCCCGTCATGCGTTTCATCAGCCGGACGGCCGCCTCGGTCGTCTCGCTGCCGGTCGAAAGGAAGAAGCAGCGGTCCATGTGCTTGGGCAACGCGCCGACCAGCGCTTCGGCCGCCAGGACGCGGCGACGGCTGGGGCATTCGTAGTTGTTCAGCAGCTCGCCCGACGCTTCGCACAGGGCCGCGACCAAGTGCGGGTGGCAGTGGCCGACGTTGGCCACCAGCACGCCGCTGGTCCAGTCGAGAAACATGTTGCCGTCGACGTCGGTGACCGTGCATCCGCGAGCCCGGTCCCAGACAACGGCCGCCTGATAGCCGGTCGAGTCGGCCTCGACGCGACGCCAGCGATCGATCAGCTCCCGCGAGCGCGGACCGGGAAGGGAGGTTCGGACGTTGGCTGTTCGGATGGTATTGGTGGTTTGCATCTGGAACTACTTTTTCGTATTTGGATTATGCCCGCACGGACGGAAAAAGGGAGACGGGCACCGTGACAACAACGTTTCTCTTCATGCCGAGCCGACTCATGCCCCGGAGCCAATCCCCCTTTTTCCACCTTCATCCCGTGTTTCGTCCGCGAGCCAGGACCTCTTCGTTCACGCAGAATCGCGGCGGTTTTCCGTCGAGCGCCAAGTGGATGTCCTCGACGATCTTGCGGCGGATGTCCCATGCCGCGTCTTCGCTGTACCACGCCAGATGGGGCGTAAGAATGACGTTGTCGAGGTCCAACAAGGGATAGGTGTTTTCGGGCGGCTCGTTGTTGTACACGTCGACGGCCGCGCCGGCGATCGCTTTGCGCCGCAGGGCGTCGGCCAACGCTTCGTGATCGACCATCGGCCCGCGCGACGTGTTGACCACGTAGGCCGTCGGTTTCATCATCGCCAGCGTCTCGCGGTTGACCAGATGACGTGTTTCATCGTTCAAGGGCGTGTGAATCGTGAGGTAATCCGATTCGCGGAAAACCTGTTCGAGCGGCACGGCGGCGATGCCTAATTCCTCGCGCCACGCCGGCGACAGATAGGGATCGCACACAAGTATTTGGCCGAACCCGAAGTGTCGCATTTTTTGAAACACCATGCCGCCGATGCGTCCGCAGCCGACGATGCCAAGCGTTTTGCCCGCCATGCGCCAACAGCGGGCCAGCGGCGTGAAATTCCACTGCCGTCGGACCACGGCGTCGTCGAGAATTATGCGGCTCTGAGGAATCTGCCGGGCACAGGCAAAAATGAGCGCGATGGCCTGCTCGGCCACCTCGTCCATGCAATAATCGGGACAATAGGCCAGCGGGATGCCGCGCGCCGTGCAGGCCGCCTGGTCGACGTTGTCGTAGCCGGCGCCGTGGCGGATGATCCGCCGGCACCGGTCCAGTGAGCCGATGACCGTGGCCGTCATGCGCACCATGTTCACCACGATCACGTCGGCGTCGCGCACGGCGGCGATGACGTCGGCCTCCGACCGGAATTTGAGTTGATGCGCGACAAAATCCACGCCGCGGCGATTCATCTCCTCGGCTTCCAAGTCGAGATCGGGCTCGATGTAGTCGGTGACGACGACTTTAGGACGATAATTCACGCGATGTTCCTCGTTGCTTCCATCCGAACCTCGCTCCGTGGGGAGCGGTCCCTCCGCGTTGCCGATTAACCCGCTGCCTCACGGAGCGCGGCTCGGATATGCCGTCGGCGGCGGGCCACAATGGCAACGCCCAGGACGACAAGCAGCGCGGCGGCGCGAGGTTCGGACACGCCGGTCGTTTCGGCGACCTGGCCGGTCGCGTGGTCGTAGTACGAAATCATGTGGTAAATCGTGCTGTTCGCCGTGTTGGTTCCGCCGTGGACGAAGAACGTTTTGTTCGCCTCTTCCGAGTAGTAGGCGTGCGGCGCGATCTGCTGGGGATACGTGCCGAATCCGCCGGAGTACTTGTAGTTGTAGGCGGTCCGACGTGCTGGTTGTAGTACCAAATGCCGCGAAAGCCGTCGGCGGTGGGCAATTCCGACGGATCGGGCGGATCGCCGCCGCCGTTGTCGGCGAGGCGAATGGAATCGAGCGAGAACGCGCGTACGTCGGCCGGCTGGTTTCCCTTGCCGCCGAAATGAAGGATCCGGCCCGCCTCCGCCACGGCCGTGCGAAATCCCAATCCCGTGATCGTACTCGTGACCGACCCATTCGTAACCGAGGCGTCGTAGCGACGGTTGGCCGGATCGACGGTGATCGTGAAATCGTACGTCGTTCCCGCCGCGAGCGTAAGGCCCGTATTGATCAATCGGTACTCGTCGAAAGCCCAGCCGTCCTGATGCCCGTTGTAAAAGGCCCATTCATTGCCGACGGCCGTTTCATAATTGGCGCCGAAGGCGAAGACGCCCCAGGAGTTCTCCGCCGCGGTTCCGTTTCTTACCGTGGGATTGTCAAAAAAGTAGAAGTGGTCGTTGCTGCTACTGAAGGTTCCGCCGGCGCCGAGGTCCTCGTCGGTACGCACCTGAAACTCGATTGTGTGAGGCGATGTCGCGCCGAACTCGCCATAGTAGTCGTCATAGGTCCTTGCGACGCAGCCTTGGCCGTAGTTCAAGTCGGTGACGGTCGAGTCCATGTCGATGGCGACGTCCAGGTAGTTGCCCCCGCCGGAAACGAGCGGATTGCTCCCGAGGATCTGAGTCGAGGTCATGTTGGAACGCGTTGCTTCGGTCCGCCATGCGCCCAGCCACCCGTCGCCCGCCGTGCCGAGATAAGCGTCCACGACGCCGCCGGAATTACCCCCGTCGAAGTTGACCAGGATATCGGCCCTCAGTTCCCGCGTCAGGGAAACGCTCGCGGCCAACACCAACAGCGATCCGAACAGTAATACGCGCATCAATAGCGTCCTCGTCAAACAACAAGAAAAGGCCCTTCTTGGAAAGGTTATCCTGATTGTCCTTCGGGCCGGCGCCGGCAACAAGAAGCGTTTGTGTCAAAGAAGTCAGAAATTACGTCAAAACGAATCTCCGCCACGATTTATGTTCTCGCGGCTAACTGGGGGAACCACAACGCGGAGTCGGCGGTCGGCGTGCCCGAGCCTACGACGATCGTTCTGCTGGCGGTCGGCGCGGCCATCGCTCAGCGGCCGGACGCCTATGTTTGTCCAAGCGACGTCTCGGAACCCTACTCGATTCAACCCAAGGTCGATACGACTTACGACACCTACGGCCGCCCTGCCGCGACCGGCAGCTACGCCCTGGTCGAGGGAACTTCCGGTGCCGGTCAAGGCGGCACCACCAAATACAACAACACGGGCGTCTTTTTTTATTTGCGGACGTTCAAGGTCGAGGATATCCCGGACGGCTTGAGCAAGACCCTGTTTCTCGGCGAAGTGGTCGACGGACACACGCCGGACTCCACGAACATCTGGAGCCGCGTGCTGCGCGAGATGGACACGCTCCGCTCCACCTCGAATCCCTTGAACACCATGCCCGGCGAGCCCATCAACTCCACGCTTTACGGCCTGAAAGTGAACGGGGCTTTCGCGAGCCGTCACCCGGGCGGCGCCAACTTCGCCTTCGGCGACGGCCACGTGGTTTTTATCACGGAGAATATCGACCCGCGACTGTACCGCGCGCTTTCCACGCGCGAAGGCGGCGAGGTGGCCGAAGGATATGAATAATCCCGCTTCAACGACGTTTCGCGTTCTCGTGGCCGCGGCGGCGGTCGTTCTGGCAGCGGCCGTCGATGAAGGCGGACCACGCCAAACCGGAAATCGCCTGGTAGCTCGCCGCGTTCTTTTACGTTCGGTGGCGTGGAGGATCGGGCAATGACCGCTCGTTACCGGTCCGCGTAGTGCCGCCGGTATTGTCCGGGCGTCATGCCGACCGATCGGTGGAACACCTCTGAGAAATAGTTGCGCGACTCGAAGCCGCATCGCTTGGCGACCGAAGCCAACGTCAGAGTCGTTTCCGTCAGCAGTTCCTTGGCGCGGTCGAGTTGAATGCGGCGGATTTCGACGCTCGGCGTGCGGCCCAAAACGGCCTTGAATCGGCGTTCGAGCGAGCTGCGCGAGAGGAGTACGTGACGGACCACGTCGCCGGCGCCGATGCCTCGGCACGCGTTCTCGCGGATGAAACGCAACGCTGTGGCGACCTCGACGTCGTCGGTGGCGAGGATGTCCGTGGATCGTCGGGTTACAATCCCTCGAGGCGGAATCTCGATGGTCCGCGCCGGGGCCGTTTCTCCGCCGATCATCCGGTCGAGCAAGTCGGCCGCGGCGTAACCGATGCCTTCGAGATCGAGATTCACGCTCGAAAGCGGCGGCGTCGACAACGTGCAAAGCGTCTGGTCGTCGTCCACGCCGAGCACGGCGACTTCCTCCGGCACCGACACCTCGGCCCGCTGGCACGCGTCCAAAACGCGGATTCCGTAATCATCGTTGCAGGCCATAACGGCCAATGGCTTCGGCAGCTTGGCGATCCATCGGGCAAGCCGATCTTGCGCGTCATCCCAGCCCGTCGGGCCGCGGGGGTTGGTCGAAAGCCGAAACGAATGGCACGCGTGGCCCGCCTTTTGGACGATCTCCATGAACGCGTCCATGCGATGATCCATGTAGCGGTACGTGCCGCGCGGCATGCCGCAGAAGCCGAAGTTGCGAAAACCACGCCGCAGGAAATGCTCCACGCCTTGATTGGCGACTAGGTGGTTGTCGGGGCCGATTCCCGGGAACGTCGTGGTCGTGACGTAGTTGCGCAGATCGACCACCGGCACATTGACCTTCGAAAGAAGCTCGGCCATGTGGTGGTCGTTGACCCGCGCAATAATCCCGTCGCCCTGCCACCGGGTCAGCCATTGGGGGGCATGGATTTCCAGCCCGTGCGGCTGAAAGAAAAAGGACCAATAGCCGTGTTCGCGAACGTAGGACGAGATTCCCCGCAACAGGCCGCGTCCGTAGTTGCGCGAGCTTTCAACCAACAGTGCGATGCGACGGACTTTTCGCATGATAGACGCCGGAATAGGCCAGGGTGCCGCGTGTCCCTCAATACCATAAAATCTAACATGCGGTACGGATTTTCGCCAAGTCCCAAAGCGAAATAGCTGACATTTTTTACAAGATCGTGGATTGATGGTACGGGGGGGACGGAACATGATAATACTTGAGAGGCGGGTACACCGTCCATATGTACGGTGTGCCCTGAACGAGGATACTATCTCCTCGCATTGACCAGCTCGAAAGGAACCGCCGTGAGTGAAACGTTGGAAGTCGGTGATTCGATCCGCGACATTGGACATGTGGAGCGGATGCTTAGCGCCCCGCCCGAGGCGCTGGTCGACAGCCTGTCGAGACTAGACGGCGACCTGCTCGTTCTTGGCGCGGGCGGTAAGATGGGGCCGTCGCTGGCGACCATGGCGGTACGAGCGTTGCGCGAGGCGGGGGTCCGGCGACGGGTGATCGGCGCATCGCGATTTTCCGACGACCAAGCGGAAGCGAGTCTTCGGCGCGGCGGCGTCGAGACCATCCACTGCGATTTGCTCGATCCCAACCAGCTCGCGCGGCTGCCCGACGCCCCGAACATCGTGTTCATGGCCGGCACCAAGTTCGGCACGACCGGCCGGGAATCCTTGACGTGGATCCTCAACACGGTGCTGCCCGGCATGGTCGCGCGGCGATTCGCCGGGGCGCGGTTTGTCGTTTTCTCGACGGGCAACGTGTATCCCCTGACCCCGGTCGATCAAGGCGGGTCGCGTGAAACGGATCCGACGGACCCCGTCGGCGAATACGCAGCAAGCTGCCTTGGCCGCGAACGAGTCTTCCAGTATTACGCCTCCGCGCTCGACTCGCCGACGATCATTGCCCGTCTGAACTACGCGAACGAGCCGCGTTACGGCGTGTTGGTCGACCTGGCCCGAAAAGTTCGGGACGAGCAACCGATCGACGTGACGATGGGCTACGTCAACGTCATCT
Source organism: Thermoguttaceae bacterium (assembly GCA_035286785.1). Lineage (GTDB taxonomy): Bacteria > Planctomycetota > Planctomycetia > Pirellulales > Thermoguttaceae > UBA11386. Next base: position 8,355 of record DATECS010000290.1, read on the forward strand.
GGCAGGGCGACGCCTGCGCGATGATCCTTCGCGCATTTGAGCATGCGACCGTGCCCGCCTCGGTGGTCAACGTCGTCGGCCCGGAGACGCTGAGCGTGCGCGGCATCGCCAAACGTTTCGGCCAATTGATGGATCGGCCCGTCCGCTTCCTCGGCGAGGAGGCCGCCGACGCGCTGTTGAGCAACGGCCTGTCGGGATATGAACGGCTCGGCTGGCCCGAGGTGGACCACGAACGCATGATCCGGTGGATTGCCGACTGGGTGATGCGCGACGGACATTGCCTGGCCAAGCCGACCCATTTCGAGTGCCGCGACGGGAGATTTTGAGCGTGTCCCCGTTGAGAGTCGCCATTCTCGGCCTAGCGCACTTGCATCCACGGACCTACATGCCCCATTTCGAGGCGGTCCGCGCCACGCGGGTAGTCGCCGCCTGCGACGCTTCCGAATCCCTGCGAGCGGCTTTTGCTAAAGATTTCGACGTTCGCGTCTATGCGAACTGGCGCCGTTTGTTGGACGAGGAAAAACTCGATCTGGTCTATGTCTTCCTCCCTCACAACCAGTGCCCGGCCGCCGCGGTGGCTTGCGCTAGCAAGGGAATCCACATCGTCGTGGAAAAGCCGGTCGCTTCGTCGGTGAGAGGGTGTCGGCGGGCGGTGGCCGCGTGCCGGCGGCATGGCGTTCTGTTCAGCACGCCCTACCTCTGGCGCTATCATCCAGTGTGTCGGCGGATGAAAGCGATCGTCGACTCCGGCGAGCTGGGGCGCATTGTTGGCTGCGAAGGCCGCTGCGCCGCCGGCGGATTGCACCGCTACGTTGAAGGCCATGCCGCCTGGATGCTCGACCGCAAGCGAAGCGGCGGCGGGCCCATGTTCAACCTGGGCGTCCATTGGATCGACCTGTTTCGATGGATGCTCGGCGACGAGATCGTCGAGGTGATGGGCAAGAACATCCACGTCAACCGCCGATACGACGTCGAAGACAATTCGATGGCCATTTGCACGTTCGCCGGTGGAACGCTTCTTTCCTTGGATATCAGCTATACCGTGCCCGACGGATACCCCAACGGGCGCGATCTCTACCTGGCGGTTCGAGGCACGGAAGGTTGCCTGAGCTACGCCCCGGCATTCGAGGGAACGCGGCAAACGCTGCTGACGTGCGTTCGTTCCACGGGCCGGTCCGCGGCATCCAACGAGGCCGTTCACTTCGAGCTGGAGGACGTTCCGGGCTACTGCGGTCCGCTGGGACGCGAGTACGTGGCCGAGATCGCCAACAACGTTCACCACCGCTGTTCGCACCATGTCACCGGGGACGACGCCCTCCGCGCCTTGCAGGTGGTCGAAGCCGTCTACCGGTCCTCCGAATCCGGCCGGGCCGTGCATTTGAAACGCTGACGTCGTCCTTGGGTCACTGCTTTGGCGCCACGCAGGCGGCGATGGTCAAATCGCCCGCGACGTTCAAGGTCGTGCGGCACATGTCCAGGATTCGGTCGACGCCGAGGACGATGCCGATGCCTTCGCCCGGCACGCCCACCGACTGCATCACGACGACCACCAGCGGCAGCGAACCGCCGGGCACGCCCGCCGTGCCGACGCCCGCCAACATGGCCATTAGCACCACGGTGATCTGTTGGGCGATCGTCAACTCGACGTGAAAGACCTGGGCGAGAAACAACACGACGACGCCCTCAAACAGCGCGGTGCCGTTCTGATTGCCCGTGGCGCCGACGGTCAGCACGAAATGCGAGACGTCGCGCGGCAGTCGGAGATTTTCCTCGGCCACGCGCAATGACGTCGGCAAGGTGGCGTTCGACGACGACGTGCCGAAGGCGGTAACGATCGCGTCGGAAATCTCGCGAAAAAACAACCAGGGCGACCGTCGGGCAAAGAGCCACAGCACCAGGGGATAGACGACCGCCATCTGCAGCGCGAGGCCCAAGAGCACCGTGGCCATGAAACCCAACAGCGGCGCCGCAAGGGCTAATCCGAGCCGCGCCGTCATGGCGAACACAAGGCACGCCACTCCATAGGGCGCCAGCCGCATCGCGAACCCGATGATCGTCATGCACACGGCGAAAAGCCCCTCCAAAAGGCTTTTGAGCGTTTTGGTCTTTTCCGGCACGAAAATCATGGCGATGCCGAACACCAGCGAGAAGAACATCACCGCCAGCATCCCGTTGCCCTTCGAGGAACCGTCGACCGCGCCGACCATCTCCTGCAACGGGTTCTCCGGGATGATGTCCAGCAGGATGTCGCGAAGCGGCTTGGCCTGCTTGGCGGCGATCAGGGCCTTCTGGGCGTCGGCGCCGTATCGCTCGTTCAGCTCGTTCCGCTGATCTTCCGACAGATACCGGCCCGGATGAATCACGTTGACCAGCGTCACGCCCAGGACCACGGCGCAAGCGGAGAGTCCCAAGGTGAAAAGCAAAGCCCGAAATCCGACGCGCCCCAATCGTCGCGTGTCGCCCAGCCCCGCCACGCCCAGCGCCAAGGCCGAGAAGACCAGCGGGACGACCACCATGAAGATCAATCGCAGGAAGATCTTTCCCAGCGGATCGGCAATTCCCGCCATGGTGTCGATCGCCTCCGGAGCAATCCATCGAGCAATCGGCCCATTCGCCGCCAATCCCAACGATGCTCCGACGAGCAAGCCGATGAGAATCCGCCAGTGCAGTGCTAATTTCTTCCGTGGCATGAAAAACCTGGTGAATAGTTGAACAGTTGGAGGAACCCACCATAAAAGGCGACCAAAAGGGATAAATCCGCTTGCCGGGCTAATGCTCTTTGCAATGTCAGGCGACAAGACGCCAAAAATACTTTCTCGTTGGCCGCAGCGGCGATCCAATCATACTTTTGATGGTTGATTATGGTCAACGTCCAAAATCGTGTAAAGCCTATTTCCAAAGGATTAGGAGGAGAACAGGCTGCACCGCAACGCGTTCTTGACACAAGAAGAAGACCCTCGGAATTCACCAGAATTCCGAGGATTCGTTTTTACTATCGGCACGAACGAGTCGTGTAGGTTCAAACAGTTCGCCGACGCAGCAGGCCAAAGATTCCCATGGCCAACAGCAGGGCGAAGCTGCCCGGCTCGGGCACGGGATTGTTGACGGTGGAGAAAGCCGACATCGACGCCATGTCTCCGCCGCCCATCAGTCCTTCGCCGCCGGTGGGCGCGTAGTTGAGGTACAACTGGTTGCTGCCGCTTTGCGACAGGTACAGATAACCCTCCGGATCCAAGGCGTTCTTGAAGCCGCTGGTGTCCAGCGCCAGGTTGGCGAAACCGGTGATCGTGCCGGTCGTCTCGGCCAAGAGCCACGAGTAGGAGGACTGATTGTTGAAGTCCGCCATCGCTCCGGCCGACGTGCCGCTCAAGGTATCCACGTCGATCGTGAACGTCGAGGCGATCGCCAGATTGCCGGTGACGTTCCAGACGTCCCAGTTCGTGCCGGGCGCGCCGTCGGCGTCGTTGATTTCCCAGAGGTACTCGCCTCCGGAACTCCACGTGCCGGCGCCGGTGGTCACTTCGCGGAGGGCATTGACGCCGGGCGCGAACGTCGCGCCGGACTGAACCGTCACGGCGCCGGCCAGCGAACTGACCGTCAGATCGAGCGTGCCGTCCGACACGGTTGTGGCGCCGGTGTAGGTGTTGTTGCCGGAGAGCGTCAACCGGTAGCTGCCCGATTTGACCAACGCTCCGGAGCCGCTGACCACGCCGCTGTAGTTCACGTGGGCCGTGGTGTTGGCGAACTCGAGCGTGGCGTTGTTCGTGACGTTTTTGGTCAGGAAGGTCGAGTTCGTGGTGTTTTGCAACACGAGCCGGCCGCCGCTCACCGTGGTTCCGCCCGTGTAATAGATGTTGGCGCCGGACAGGGTCTGCGTACCGGTTCCCGCCTTGACGAAGGCAAGCAGGCTCGTGCTGTTGTCGGCGTAGCGATCGCGTAGGTAGGCGTTGTAGGTGTAGTTGGACGTATTGTTGACCGTCAGAACCCCATTCGTGGACACGCAGGATTCCGCGTGGACGTTTTCGATGCAGGCCAGGCCGCCCCCCGTCGTACACGAAATCCCGGCCACGGTTTGATTGGTGCCGTAGACCACGAAATGGGCCGTTCCGCCGGTGCCGTTGAAGTTCAAGACGCCGGCAGGGTTGATCTGATTGGATTGCATGGTATAGACGTAGGTGCTCGCGCTGCCGGTGTACGTCAGGTGTCCGGTAACGGCCGGGCCGGAAGATTTATTGAGATAGAGCTTGCCGGCGGCCGTAGCCCACTGTGCTGGGTTGGTTTCTGGAATGGGCCCGGAACCGGCCGATACCTTCGGGACGTCCGGCTCCGCGGTCGTTCCGAAATTGTAACTGAGGAACTCACGCTGCAATGGGTCGGCGTTCCATCCGTCATAAACGTACGTTACGCCATATTGGTGACGGGGAGCATAGTCCGTTGCTCGCCACACGGCAAAGATCGTTCCGGAAGCCGCTTGACCGAAGTCCTCCGGGAGACAGGCCATGACGTCGTCGCCGTCAAACGTCAGCGTCGTCTCGCCGCTCGGCGAGTTGGTGGTCACCGTCGGGTTTCCCGTGATTACGCTCAGAGTTCGGCCGTTGGTCGTCTGGTCGGCCAGATAGAGCGTCTGGGGATTGCCGGGATAGTAAGGATCGTCTGTCGTGACGATGGCCCCTTCCACGTCGGTCCGATACCAGGCATAGGGCGTTGATCAGCCGGTCCGTGTCGATCAACTTCGCCCAGGCTTTGCTTTCCAGATAAGGAAGAATAAGGACTCCCCATCCCCATTTTTTGTTGGTGGAGGGCGGCGGCGGATTGACTATAACCGTGTCGTAGTAGTGGGTGTCCGAGTTTGGAAAGCAACCCATCGCGTTCTCGTAGTTGAGCAGCCCCACGCCGATCTGCCTCATATTATTCTTGCACGACATCCGCCGCGCCGCTTCGCGCGCCGCCTGAACGGCCGGAAGCAACAACGCGATCAAAACGCCGATAATGGCGATCACCACCAGCAATTCCACCAACGTGAACCCGCCGTGCCGGAGGCGGCGCGAGTCTTGTTCGTGTCGTTTCTCTAGAAAAGTAATCTGTCGCATGGATTCGGTTCCTTTTGACGTCGCCGACGTGAATCCTTAATGGCCCTTTTGACAAATGAACTCCAACACAAGCCGGCGTCCGTTGCGAATCTGACAAACCATCAGCGCCCGCGCCGCCTCCGGATCGCGCCGCCGCATTGCGCGGATTAACAGTGCGTGCTCTCGCCACGTCCACGCCGCCGCGCGGAGCGAAGTGACCCCGGGCACGTTTCGGGTGGTTTTGAAAACCGTGCTCAACAACCGGTTTTCGGAAATAATCTTCTCCAACAACCGATTGCGCGACGCGGCCACCAGAATGGCGTGAAACTCGCCGTCCAGATCGCTCCAGCGGATCCGCTGCTCGGCGGTGGCCTGCCGCTAAAAAAGAACTTCACTTCGCGATATTGACCAGCATGGGATTACGTATGCGCGTTCCGGAAGAAAGAAGAAGGTAAAACAAGGAGAAGAGCAGATGTCGCATCGCCGCTTGACCGGTTTAATTGCCGCCGTCTATACCCCGTTTGACCGGGAAGGACGATTGAATCTAACCCCGATTGCGGGGATGGTTCGACGTCTCACGGAAGAAGGCGTTGGAGGAATTTACGTCTGCGGCACGACTGGAGAGGGGTCCAGTCTTTCCACCGACGAACGCCAGGATGTCGCCCAGGCCTATTGGGATGCCGCCGAGGATCGGATTCCCGTGGTCATCCAGGTTGGGCACAACTGCCTCGCCGACTCGTGCCGCCTGGCCGAGCATGCCCAACGTCTCGGCGTTCACGCGATCTCCGCGAACGCGCCTTCCTATTTCCGCTGCGCCGATTTGGATACCCTCGTCGCGAGCATGGCCACGATTGCCGGCGCGGCGCCGGAATTGCCTTTTTACTATTATCACATCCCGTCGATGAACGGGACGGTCGTCGACATGGTCAAATTTCTGGAGCGGGGCTCGCGGCAAATTCCAAACCTGGTGGGACTGAAATTCACTCAACCCGATCTGGCCACGTATCAGGCTTGCGTGGAACTTCACGACGGCCGGTTCGACGTTCTCTGGGGTTGCGACGAAATGTTGCTCGGCGCGCTGGCCACCGGAGCTCGCGGCGCCGTCGGCAGCACCTACAACATTGCCGCGCCGCTTTACCGGCGGATCATGGAAGCATTCGAGGCGGGCGACGGCAAACTCGCCCGCCGGCTGCAAGGCCGTTCCGTGGCCATGGTGCGTCTCATCGCTCGCTACCCCTTCCACTACGCCATGAAAGAAATCTTGAAGATGCTAGGGCATGACTTCGGGGAATGCCGCCTTCCTCAAAAACGCCTCCGCCCCGAGGATATCGACTCGCTTCGCGGAGAATTGGAGCAAGCCGGATTCTTCGACTGGGCAATATCCATGACGCCGTCCGCGGATCAAAAACCGACGACGGCTCCTCCGCATTTCTCGGCCGAACGATTGGCCGGCAACGGAGCGTATGAGCGACTCAACCAATCCTGACGAAAGGGACGCGCCCGGCAAGGGGCATAAACCGTGAATCACCAAACGACGCCGAAAACGACACCGATTGACGTGTCCATCTCGCACGAAGGAATTCCAGCCGATCAGGCCGCCAAGCTCCGCGAACACTATCGCAACGCCCTGTTCGACGACGTCGTTCCCTGGTGGATGCGACTTTCGCTCGACCCGAAATTCGGCGGGTATTACAGCCTTCTGGAACGCGACGGCCGACCCTGGGCCGGCGACAAGTACATGTGGATGACCGGCCGGCAGGTTTGGATGCTGAGCCATCTCTACAACGTCCACCAGAAAAATCCCGAGTGGCTGGACGCCGCGCGGCTCGGCGCGGAATTCATGATCCGGCACGCCTTCAGGGACGACGGGAAGATGCATTTCCGCCTGACTCGCGACGGGCGGAGTCTCTCGGAAGTATTGTCCGCCTACACCGAGGTGTTCGGGTCGATCGCCATGGCCGAATACGCCGTGGCTTCGGGCGATGAGTCATACGGGGCGAAGGCCATGGCGATGTACGACCTGTTGATGCCGCGGTTGGGACGGCCGTCGGACACGCCCAAGCCAGGCAACTGAAGGGATGGGTTGAAGGAATCGCCGTCCCGTCGATCTGCACTTTCCGGATGCCTGCCGGCAAACATCCCGCATTTAGCGCGCCGGCGATGTTTTGCATTTCTTCCCCGGTGAGATCGCTGGTGATCGGTGCAACCTGCCTTGGCTACCACCCCAGCGTGGTAATCTCCAGCCTCGCGGAGCCGGGTGGGCTCGAAACCACCCCTCTTGATTCCCCACCTAAATCGTGGTCTACTACTTTGTTTCGTTTTTGTGGCGTTAACATTGGCAAGGATTCCGGCATAATTGCACTCACCATGTTCCGTCCCGTTGAAAGCAACGTCTCGTTTCCCGAACTCGAACGGCGGATCATCGAATTCTGGAAGAAAAACCGCATCTATGAAAAATCGCTCGCCCAGCGCGAGGGCTGCCCGGAGTTCGTTTTTTACGAAGGCCCGCCCACAGCCAACGGGCTTCCCCATCCAGGCCACTGCCTGACCCGGGCGATCAAGGATCTTTTCCCCCGCTATCGGACGATGCGCGGCGAGTTGTGCCGTCGCAAGGCGGGCTGGGACACCCACGGGCTGCCGGTCGAGGTCGAGGTCTGCAAGGAGCTGGGCATCCATAGCAAAGAGGAAATCGAGTCCTACGGCGTCGAGCCGTTCATCCACAAGTGCATCGAAAGCGTCTTTCGTTACACCAAGCAGTGGGAAGAGCTGACCGAGCGGCTCGGCTTCTGGATTCATCTGGACGAGGCCTACGTCACCTATCGACAGAGCTACGTCGAAAGCGTCTGGTGGGCCCTGAAAAACCTGTTCGACCGGGGGCTGCTCTACCAAGGCCACAAAATCGTCTGGTGGTGGGCCCAGGGCGGAACGGCCCTGTCGAGCGGCGAGGTGGGCCAGGGCTACCGCGAGGTGGCCGACCCGAGCGTCTACGTGCGTTTCCCGCTGGTCGATCCGCCCGAGGCATTGGCCGGGGCCGATCTGCTGGTGTGGACCACCACACCCTGGACGCTGCCGAGCAATCAATTCGTGGCCGTAAAGCCGTATTTCGACTACGCGGTGGTCGAGATCGAGGACGAGCCCCGCCGACTCGTCATGGTCGCCGCCTTGGTCGACGCGATCGCCGCGAAGGTCGGCAAGCAGTTCACCGTCAAGGCGACCATGCGTGGCGCGGAACTCGTCGGTCTGCGTTACGTGCCTCCGTTCGAGTTCTATTATTCCTCGCTGGGCGACGTCCAAGGCACGCTGGCGCGGCCCAAACCGGTCGAGGCTAAAACGGATGAACCCGAGGCGGACGACGAAACCGCGCCGGCGGATAGGACGCCGACGGAAGAAACTCCGACGGCCGAGCACGTTGCGTGGCGCGTCGTGCCGGCCGAGTTCGTCACCACCGACAGCGGCACGGGCCTCGTCCACCAGGCGCCGGCCTTCGGCGAGGTGGACTACGACTTGCTGCTGGACGAGCAATCGCGATTCGTCGCCGGCGAGGGACCGACGTTGATCTGCTCCGTGGGCCCCGACGGCCGATTCACCGACGAAACGCCCGAGTACCAAGGCCGCTGGGTCAAGGAGGCCGACCGCGACATCTGCCGCCAGTTGCGCGACGAAGACAAGCTGTTCCACCAGGAGCAATACCTGCACGACTATCCGTTCTGCTGGCGGGCCGACGAGGATCCGTTGATCCAGTATCCGCGCAAAAGCTGGTTCATCCGCACCACCGAGTTCAAGGACCGGATGTTGGAGAACAATCAGCGGATCAACTGGCTGCCCGAGCACATCCGCGACGGCCGGATGGGCAACTTCCTGGAAACGAACGTCGATTGGGCCTTGTCGCGCGAGCGCTACTGGGGCACCCCGCTGCCGATTTGGGTGTGCGAGGCGACCGGCTACATGGAAGCGGTCGCTAGTTACGACGAACTGCTCGCCAAGCCGGGCGCCCGCGGCGCGGAAGCCTGGACGGCGGCCAAGCAGGCCAATCCCAATCTGCCCGACGATCTGAAGGTCCACAAGCCGTATATCGACCAGATCACCTATGATTCGCCGAAGTCGCCTGACGCCCGGATGCGCCGCGTGACGGAGGTAATCGACTGCTGGTTCGACTCGGGCGCGATGCCGTTTGCCCAATGGGGCTATCCCGGCAAGTCGGGCTCGGGCCGCCCGTTCGCCACGCAGTTTCCCGCCGACTTCATCAGCGAGGCGCTCGACCAGACGCGAGGCTGGTTCTATAGCCTTTTGGCCATCAGCACGCTGTTGTTCGACGGCGAGTTTGCAGAAGACATGCCGCTGCCCGACGAGCGCGAGGCCGACCCGGAAAATCCCCTTCCGGCGCCCGTCGCGCCGGCCGCTCCCATCGCCGAGCGTTCGCCGGAGACGCCGATCGTGCCGTTCCCCCATCCGTTCCGCAACTGCATCGTGCTGGGCCTGATGCTGGGCGAAGACGGCCAGAAAATGTCGAAGCAGAAGCGGAACTACCGCCAGCCGAACGAGATTTTCGACCGCTACGGGGCCGACGCCTTGCGGTGGTATCTATTCTCGAACCAGCCGCCGTGGACCACGATCCGCTTTAGCGAGCAGGCGATCAAGGAGTGCATTCCCGAGTTTCTGTTGCGTCTGTGGAACTGCTACAGTTTCTTCGTGATCTACGCCAACATTGACCAGTTCGATCCGGCGGCGCGACTGCCTGAACTGGTGACCAAGGGCCGCGGCCGAGCCAAGGTCGAGGAAGAGTTCGACGATTTTGATGAAGACGTGGAAGAGGCCCCTCGCGTCCGTGCCGTCAAGAAAAGTAAATCGCCCGCGGGCCAGAAGAGTAAACGCCCGACGGCCTCGCAACTCACGCCCGACGTGTTGGCCGCCGCCCAGGACTACCGCTCCGCGCGCGAGCGGTCGGAGATTGACCGCTGGATCCTCAGCGAGCTGCACCGGACGGCCAACGCGGTGACGCGGGCGATGGACGCCTACGACAATTACGGCGCGTGCGCCCGGCTGATCGACTTTGTCGACGCGCTGAGCAACTGGTACGTGCGAAGCTGCCGCGATCGATTCTGGAGCGGCGAGATGACCGCCGACAAGGCCGACGCCTATTGGACGCTCTACGAGTCGTTGTTGACCACGACGAAGCTGATCGCCCCGTTCATGCCGTTTCTGGCCGAGGAACTCTGGCAGAATCTCGCGGCGCGGCCGTTCGGTCGGCGCGTGGCGGCGAGCGTTCATTTGTGCGACTATCCCACGCCCGACACGGCCGTGATCGACAAGCGGCTCTCCGAGCAAATGTCGCTGGCCCGCGAAATTGTTTCGCTGGGCCGCAGCGCGCGGATGACGGCCCGACTCAAGGTACGCCAGCCGCTGGCCCGGGTCGAGATTATTCTGGCCGATGCGCAGCATCGCGAGTGGCTCGAACAGCACGAATCGCTCATTCGAGACGAATTGAACGTGAAGAAAGTCGAAATCTCGGACCAGGCGGAGAAGTACATCGACTACACCGTGCTGCCCGACTTGAAGCGTCTCGGGCCGAAATTGGGCAAACGCCTTCCGTCGCTTCGCCAGGCACTCGCCCAGGCCGACGCTGGAGCGTTGCTTGCGAGTCTGGAGGCCGACGGTCAAATCGCGCTCGAACTGCCCGATGGCCCGGTGACGCTCGACCGCGACGACATTCAAATCCGGCTTCAAGCGAAACCGGGCTGGGCGGCGGCCCAAGGACGCCAATGCGTCGTGGTGCTCTCGACCGAATTGACGCCGGAGTTGGTGGCCGAGGGTCGTGCCCGCGAATTGGTTCGCGTGATCCAGGACCGGCGGAAGGAAATCGGCTGCGAATACACCGATCGGATTCGCGTCGGTGTCGTGACCGAATCGGCCGAGCTGCTCGAGGCGGCCCAGGCGTTCGCCGATTATATCCGCGGCGAAACGCTGGCCGTCGCCCTGGACGGCCAGCCGATCGACGCCGTCGACCCGCTGGAACTAAAGGTGGCCGGTTTCGAAATGAAACTCTACGTGAAGATCGAAAAACAATCGTAGATCAGGCTGTGTCTGACACACGTCTTGATAGCCGCCGGCGGAAGCCCGCGGGAAAAATCCAGCGAAGCATTCTCATTTTTGTCAGGCACAGCCTGACCTACGTCTTAGGAGTATATCGGCGTCCTCGATTTTGGTAACTATTTCGGTGGGCGATGCCCACCCTACCTTGATCAAACAGACATCATGTCTACCTTTAATCCCCAATCCCCAGTGCCTAATCCCTCGCCCCTGCCAACCGCCGTGCTCATTTCCGGCGGAGGCCGAACGCTCCGAAACATTCTGAAAAAAATCGACGCCGGCGAGTTGCCCCTGGCGGTCCGCCTGGTGGTGGCCAGCACGCCCTCGGCCCGCGGATTGCAGTTCGCCGAGAAGGCGAGCATTCCGATCCGGGTCGTCGATCGCGCCGCATTCGACGATGACAAACAGTTTAGCGACGCGATCTTCGATCACTGCCGCGACGCGGGGGCCGAATTGGTCGTACTCGGCGGATTTCTGAAGCGGCTCGTCGTGCCCGACGACTTTACCAATCGCGTGACCAACATCCACCCCGCCCTGATGCCCGCGTTTTGCGGCAAGGGCTACTACGGCCACCACGTCCACGAGGCGGTGCTCGCCTACGGCGCCAAGGTAAGCGGCTGCACGGTCCATTTCGTCGATAACGAATACGACCACGGCCCGGTGCTCGTGCAGAAAACCGTGCCCGTGCTCGACGACGACACGGCCGACACGCTGGCGGCCCGTGTGTTCGAGACGGAATGCGAAGCCTATCCCGAAGCCTTGCGCTGGATCGCCGCCGGCCGCGTGGAAGTCGTCGGCCGCCGGGTCAGGTTAACGCCGGAATACTGAATGGCGGGGTTAGGGGGGGACGCGGGAGTGGGGGGCCGAAAGCCGGAATAAAGGTAGCTTGGCCACCGCGAAGCAATGGTCGGAGCCGATTCATGGCGACTACCTTGGACAGAATTCCATTCGAGGATAAGATTGAGGCATAATTGAAAAAGAGATCGCCCCAAACACCGGCGGCCGTTCCGCGAGTTCCCGGAGTGGTCGCGCAATAAACAATAAAGTCGTCACATCGCAATCCACGGCACGGAAAGGACTGATCGAATTAAAGCGGGAGTAACTCAGTGGTAGAGTGCTAGCTTCCCAAGCTGGACGTCGCGGGTTCGAATCCCGTCTCCCGCTCTTTACGTAAACCCAACCGAAATCAGTAGTTAGATTACCTGCCGACGGTCGGCAGCGCGGCCTGAAAGTCATGTGGAAAAGGGGTAGCACTACCCCCGTGACCGAAAGGACGTTAAGGACGTTCTGCCATGTCTACTCGACCCGGGTTTGTGTCGAAGTATCGGCACCACAAAGGCCCTGGCCAAGCCTTCGTGCAAGTCAACGGCCGTCGCATCTATCTGGGGAAATGGGATTCTCCCAAGTGCAAGGAAGCCTAGGCCCGCTTCATTGCGGAGTTGGCGGTCTGCCCTCAGCCCCTCCCGGCACCATCGACGCCGGGGATTACCGTCACGGAACTGATAGTCGCTTACTGGCAGTTTGCCGAAGGTTACTATCGGAAGCACGGGCGGCCGACCCATCACCTGGACGGTATCCGGGTTGCGCTTCGCCGGATGAAAGGTTTGTATGGCGACACCCCGGCGGCCGAATTCTCGCCCAAGGCCATGAAGACGATTCGGAAGACGATCATCGCGGAAGGATGTTGTCGAGGCTACGTCAATCAACAAGTGAATCTGATCCGGCAGGCGTTCAAGTGGGGCGTTTCGGAGGAACTGGTCCACGTGACCATCTATCAGGCGTTGACCACCGTGACCGGCCTACGGAAAGGTCGATCGTCCGCGCGGGAAACCGCCCCGATCGGCCAGGTCGATGACGCGGTGGTTGATGCGACGCTCCCACACGGGCACCCCTTCTCGCCCAGGCTGTTAGCTGATACACTTATTAAAAGTAGACAAGCAGCCCAATCCTTCAGGGGTATGGGGGGCGAGGTTTCCTGTCTCCTCTCCTTAAGCTAGGCCGCCGTTGAAGTTTCGACCGAAGTCCCCGTGGCTCAATTGGATAGAGCGTCGGCCTCCGGAGCCGAAGGTTACAGGTTCGAATCCTGTCGGGGATACTCAACATTCATCGCCCCAACTCCAGACGCCGCAAGCCGTAACCGCTTGCGGCGTCTTGTCTTTTGACCCGAACTCTGGGCCGAGTTGCGACTTGTGGCGATTCGGGTGGACCGAGACGTTGAGCCTCTCGGTTGGCGATCACAGTGCAGATCGAGGAAATCTGCGCCCGTGAGCGGCAGATAGTATGACACCATGACGCTCACCTCGGAAGGCTCAGAGCACCACGGGAAGCACCCAAAGATGCGTCGGCCGTCTCGCAACGGTGGGAAATTGGCTTACCAGAGTTCCTCCGCGCGGCCACCATGTATCGTGCATCCGGGGAAACCACGATAGACGCTTCCCGAATCGTGGAGGATGGCACCTCGTCTCGCCGAAGGGGGGTTGTGTTTCTCTATCCTTCAGAGAAAATGCTTTTAGCGAGGTTTCGGCCTCGCAATCTTCTTTGGCTCCGTAGGTTCCTGCCCCGCCTACGGGGCCTTTTTCATTGGCGACTCCTCCGAGACACAATGGGGCCGCGGCTTTTCAGCCGCGGAAAGC
>DATECS010000291.1:0-5413 GCA_035286785.1 Thermoguttaceae bacterium
CCGTAGGTCAGGCTGTGCCTGACAACCATTTCAAGGAACCACGAAAAACACGAAAGACACGAAAAGGTTTTTATCCAACACCCTTTCGTGTCTTTCGTGCTTTTCGTGGTTATTCTGCCTGCGTCCGTCAGGCACAGCCTGACCTACTTCGCCGCTTTCATCTCGATATTGTCCACCCACAACTCGCCCGTCGCCCCGAACAGGCCGATTCGCAGAATGGCCTCGCGGGCCCGTTGCGGCACGGTGAAATAGACCATCTCGCGCTGCCAGTCGAACGTCCCGCGCCACGGGCCGATGTACTGCTCGCCCAGCACGCCGCGGTTGCGGTCGTAGAACACCACGCCCAGCACGGGCAGTTGCGTGGCGTCCTGGCCCGGCCGGATGTTCTTCCCCTTGACGCTCACTGCCATGGCCAGCCGCCGCACCTTGCGCCCGTCGACGGCGAACCCTTGCAACGCCCGCGCCGACCGGCCCGCGTGCTCGTTGTAGAATCGCGCGTAATGCTCGCCCAGCGGCGAGTCCATCGGCGCGCGGACCACTTCAAGTTGTCGTTGATAGTGCCACCCGTCGGGCTTTTTGGCCGCCGGGCGGTCGGCGTCCTGGCGCGACGACGTGCCGGGCGTCGGCTCCGTCTCGATAAATTCCTCGAAACTCCCGTTGACCACCGTCGGATTCGCCGGGTCGGGCAGCACGCGACGCTGCGTCTCGGCCGCGCCGGTCATCGGCACGAACAAAATCGGCAACAGCTTTTCCTGTTCGAGCTTCCCGCCGCGCTTCGTCAGCCGGTAGAGCGTCTGCTGATAACGCTCGCCCACCGGAATGATCAACTCGCCCCCTTCGACCAACTGGTCGAACAGAGCCCGCGGCACGTGCTCCGGCGAGCAAGTGACGATGATCTTGTTGAACGGAGCGTACTCGGGCCAGCCCTGGTAGCCGTCGCCGATCTTGACGTGGACGTTTCGGTAGCCGAGCCGCTGAAGCGTCTTGGCCGCCTTTTGGCCGAGTTCCGGGACGATCTCGATCGAAAACACGTCGCGCACCAACGGACTGAGCACGGCCGCCTGATAGCCGCTGCCCGTGCCGATCTCCAACACGCGGTCGGTCGCCTTCGGGCGGAGCTGCTCGGTCATGTAGGCCACGACGAACGGCGACGAAATGGTCTGCTGATGACCGATCGGCAGGGCCATGTCCACGTAGGCCCAGCGCCGCTGCGAGCCGGGCACGAACTCATGGCGCGGGGTGGCTCGCATCGCCTCGATCACCCGGGCGTCCTTCACCCCGGCCGCGACGACCTCGCTATCGACCAACAGATTGCGCGCCGCGCGCGTGGCCGGCGTGTCGCCGCCCATCGCCGCGCACGCCGCCAGCAGGGCCGACAAGCCGATCGTTGCCAGAAGGATGGTTTGGAGTTTGTGTGGCATGGGTAGTCGGTAGTCGGTAGTCAGTTGCGACTGTCGTATTCTAGTCACGATCATCAAAACCGAACCGCGACCGTGAGGGAGCGGTTGTGCCTGGTTCCCGCTTCAACCGCTCCCTCACGGTCGCGGCTCGGTTCTTTCCTCCCAATCGCTCTCCGTTAATTATGCAACACAAACCACCCTCAATAAACGCCAATCGCCGCGAATCGTGCCAAACCCCGTGTTTTCCCGTTCCAATCGGCCTTCCGCGCGGCTCCCCGTTCGATTGACACGACCCGCCGGCGGGGTTAGGATTCGGGCAAAGCTGTAGCTGTAGGGTGCGTCTGGACGCACCGGCATTTCTCGGTGATAAGGGGAAATCCTCATGGCAACCGACGTCTCATCCTTGCCTCCCGTCGCGTCACCGTTCGGCGATGCGTTAAAACGACCGCGAAATCCTTGGCTGGCGGCACTGCTGAGCCTCGTCGGCAGTTTCCTCGGCGGCGCGCCGATTGGCCAGGTCTACGCCGGCGCCGCGCGCCGCGCCGTCATTCTCTGGGTGATTCAGATCCTCCTGCTGCCTGTTATGATCGTGGCCGCGATGTGGCTCCCCTCGGGACGCGTCGCAATCGCACTGATGGGGGCTCTTGTCCTGGGCTACCTCCTCTTCGTGGTCATCGATGCCTATCGCGTGGCGGCCCGACGTCGCGAGGAACCACTGAAGCCTTATCAACGGTGGTGGGTCTACCTGCTATTAATCGTCTGCTTGTGCCTCGTGAATCCGGCGATCGCACAGATCCTCGCCTATACAATCAAACGACATTTCATCGAAGCATTCGTCATTCCCACGCGCGGCATGTCAGATACAATCCTGGCGGGCGATAAAATATTGGTCGACAAACGCTACTATCGTTCTCATCCGGTCCAGCGCGGCGACGTGATCGTCTTTTTTAGCGAAGGCCCCGGCTCGCCGCCGTTCGTCATGCGGGTGGTGGGCACGGCCGGCGACCGGATCGAAATGCGCGGCGAAAAGGTCACGCTCAACGACAAACCGCTCGACGAGCCCTACGTAAAAATCGAAGGGCCGATTCCCCCGATGGACGAATTCCGCCATTTCCGCCCCGTCGAGGTGTCGCCCGACTCGGTCTTTGTCCTGGGCGACCACCGGCGGCTGTCAAAAGACAGTCGATTTTTCGGTGACATTCCCCTTCGCGATGTGATCGGCAAAGTGCGTTTCATCTACTTCTCGCGCGAAGTGATCGAGTCCATGCCATCCTTCCTGGGCCCGCCAGTCCCAGGCTCGATTCGCTGGGAACGAATCGGCCAGTCGGTGGAATAGGTAGCTGTAGGGTGCGTCATGACGCACCAAGAAATGCCGGTGCGTCCTACGGTACTCATCTCGCTCCGCGAGATGTCAATGAAAGACGCGACGATTCTTCGTGACATCTCGCGGAGCGAGATGAATACGACGACGTCTATCGATTCGCCTCCTTCCCCGCGCAAAACACAATCTTCTTCCCCTCCGGCGACCAGGCGGGGCTGCTGTACGATCGGTCTTCACGCTGGCCGGGAATCCGGCGGATCGCGTGCGGCTCGTTGACGTCGATCGCGTAGAGCGCCCACGAGCCCCGCCGCTTTTGCAACGCCGCGAGAACCTGCTTGCCGTTCGGGCTCCACGAAGGGTTCGTCGTCGGGCGGAAATCGTCGTTGCCCTCCGTCGGAACGAGCACGCGAAAACCCTTCGCGTGGCCCTCGACGTGGACGATCGCCAATTCCCACGAGGCGTCCTCCTTCCGCCCGACCAGGGCGATCCACTGCCCGTCGGGCGACCAGGCCATGCCGTAATAGATGTAGAAATATCGCCCGTCAAGCAGATCGCGCGTCTTGCCGGTTTTCAAGTCATGCACCCGGACGTTCGAGCCGCCCGCGTCGTACACGGTGTAGGCCACCTGATCGCCCGTCGGACGCCACTCGACGGCCCAGCCCTCGGCGTCGATCAGTTTGCGATCGGTCCCGTCGGCCTTCATGGTCCAAACACCGCGCGGCTCGTAACATGAAAAGCCGATGCGTTTCCCATCCGGCGACCACGTGGGCATGGCCCCGATGCCCAAGTCCTTCCACTCCGTTCCGTCGGCATTGCACACGAGCAGATGGGCCAGCCGCGCGTCCTCGCCAAACAGGCTCCGCCACCCGTCGTAGGCCAGCCGCCGCCCGTCGCGCGACCACTCGGGCGAGCCCACCCCGGTGAACTCGGGCGATTCGACCAGGATCCGCTGATTGCCGCCGTCGGTGTCCATGACGTGGACGTAGCTCAGCGCGCGGTCCGCCCGGCGAAGCACGAGCGCGACGTCGCTCGCCGCGTCGAAATCGACGGGCCGGCCCTTGTCGGGATCGTTGGCGTGGATCACCATCGCCCCCTTTTCTATCTTGAAGATGCCCAGCGTCTTCTCGCCGTCGAAGGGGATGTCGATCGTCTTCGGATCGACCTTTTCGTTGAACCCATAGGGCTCGTCGGCGATCCGCTGGCTCCCGACGTAGATGCCCACGGTCTTCTCGCGGAAAACGAAAAGCAAATTGCGCACCGCGTCGCTCGGGGCAAGTTGCCCGCCGCGGGTCATCGACGCGGCCCGCCACGCCCCAACGAGCGACGACTCGGCCGCAGGCTTGGCAACCGTCGCGGCCGGCGGCAACAAGGCCATCGCAATGGCGGCGGCGCACAAGAGACGGAACGGATTGGGGCGTTTCATCGCGCGTTCTCCTGGATAAGAGGGATGGAGGCAACGGTCATGCCCTGCATTATGGGACGCCCGACGGCCGGGATCAAGCCGTCGCCGCCCGCCCCCAGACTTGGGGTAGCCTCAAGACCGCGTTTGCGTCAGACTAACGGACATAAAAAACCGAGCCGCGACCGTAAGGGAGCGGTTGTAGCTCGAAAGACGTTCAACCGCTCCCTTACGGTCGCGGCTCGGTTTTTTTCATGGGATAACCTCAGTCAGTTATCTTTGTAACAAACCATGATGGGTCCACGCGAACAACCGGTCGACTGGCACCGCATCGAACGGGAGCAACGGCCCGCCCTGTCGGTCGTCGATTCGCGTGCGAGGTTGCGGGCCTGCCTGATCGCGTTCCTGATTCTCTTGGGCGTCGTCTTCGCCCGGGTCGTCCAGCTCGAAGCGACCCAGGGGGCCGCGTTCCGCCGGGTGGCCGCCGCGCCGCGGATCGAACGACGGCTCGTGCCGGTCGCGCGGGGACAAATCCTCTCGCGCGACGGAACCGTGCTGGCCCGCAATCGACAAGTCCGCTGCGTGGCCCTGCGTTATTGTTATCTGGAAGACCCTCCGGACGCCGCTTGGCTCCGCGCGCAAGCCCGGGCGAATCTTCCCCGCGACGCGCGGCGCGATCCCGCGCGGCTGGCGGCCGAGGAAGCCCGTCTGCGCGGCGAGCGCCGCGCGATGCACGAGCGGCTCGCCGCGCTCGTCGGTGTGCCGGCCGACGAGTGGAACCGACGAGCCGCCGAGGTCCAGTCCCGGGTCGAGCGGATCGCCCGGACGGTGAACGATCGTCAACAATCGCGATTCGAGCAACATCGGCGCGACGGCCTCGAAGCCCAGACGTGGCTCGACCGCTGGCTCGGCCCGGACGAACAGCGTCCGCCCGAGCGACTCGTGGTCCGCGAACAGCGCGACCCGCGCGGCGAGCTGGACTACCACGTCATGGCCGAGGACGTGTCGGCCCGCGTGGTTGAAGAGATCGAAAAGCATCCCGACCGCTGGCCCGGCGCGAAGATCGTCGGCCGCACGCGCCGCGAGTACCCGTTCGGAATGCGGGCTGCCCACGTGTTGGGCTACCTCGCGTCAGTCGAGAGTCCAGAGTCGAGAGTCCAGAGCCAAGGGCCCTCGACTCTCGACTCTGGACTCTCGACTTTCGGGCGCGCGGGCGTCGAGCGGCAATACGACCGGCGGCTCGGCGGACGGCCCGGCCTGAAAGAGCAACGAACCGACCGCGGCGGCCGGCTC
>DATECS010000292.1:0-2719 GCA_035286785.1 Thermoguttaceae bacterium
CGAGGGAGCCGCCGGCGCCGAGGGCACAGGCGCCCGCGCGGAGGAAATCGCCGGCCGTTTTCAATGTGACGCCGCCGGTGGGCATGAGCGGGATCTGGGGCAACGGGCCGCGGAGGGCCTTGATGTGGGCCGGGCCGGTTACTTCGGACGGGAAAATTTTCACGACGTCGGCCCCGGCTTGCCAGGCCATGAGGACTTCGGTCGGGGTCATCGCGCCGGGCATGACGGGCACGCCGTAGCGGCGGCACATCTGGATCACTTCGAGGTTCACGGTCGGGGTGACAATGAACTGGGCCCCGCTGAGCATGGCGATGCGGGCCGTTTCGGTGTCGAGGATCGAGCCGGCCCCCAGCACGATCCGGTCGCCCAGCCGGGCGGCGACCTGTTCGAGGACGCGATGGGCACTGGGGACCGTGAAGGTAACTTCGACGACGTCGACGCCGCCGGCCAGGAGGGCCTCGGCCACGTCCGTGAGGCCCTCGCTACTGGGGGCACGGAGAATAGAGACAATGCCTGTCCGGCAGATTCGGTCGATAATCTTATTGGATGCCATTGTTTAGAACTCCCTGGGCTCAAGTGTCGTGCAAAAATCGTAGGATAGGGTGGTTTGGGGGTGGTGTCAATGAGTAGGTCGGACTCCCTGCTGCGTGAGGGGTGAGGCTGCGAAACGTGCGGGAAGGCGGTTTAGTCGCTCGCCGGGTGGGGAGATGGTGGAAGAGAGGGAAAAAATCCGATTCTGCCGGTTTGGAATACTGTGGCCGACACGCCAAAGAACGGGAATAATGAAATAATCCGGCCGGGTTGCCCTGATTGAGTTCCTTGGGGATTCGGCGGAGAGGTGGTTGTCGTGGGTTCCTATTCGAACGTCATTGAGCTCGTGCTGCTGCTGACGGTGCTTACCGTGTTGGTCGTGGCCGCGGGCAAGGTCCTGGCGAAAATCCGTCCCAAGCCGATACAACAGGAACCGACGGTCGCTGAAATGTTGTCAAAATGCCGGGAAATGCACTCCCGGGGTGAGCTATCCGACGCGGAATTCCGAACAATAAAAGCGACGCTGGCCGAGCGACTTCAGAACGAGTTAAGGGATGACGGCCAAAAGGGTTGCGACGCCTAAGGTGACGCGACCGGACAAAGCGGTTGGCCGGGGGCCCCTCGTGCTGGAGGAGTTGGAGCGAAGGAGACGCGAAAACCGTTCGCTCGGCGCGCACGTAGAAATCACCATTGCGATAAAGGCTCGAAACACACGCGGACATGGATGCCCCAATTGGCCGACGGCGAGATCGCTCTTGCGGCCACTCGAGCGACACCTAGGATGACCTCCCGTGAGCGGCCCGCGAGCAGCGACGCTCGGGCGCAACGACGGGAACGCCGAAAGGAATTAGGGTATGCCTTCAGGACGGGACTTTACGACCGGCCGCCGTGGCGGAAGCACCACGAAAAAGAACGCTTTCTGTTCGTTCTGCCGAAAGAGCTATCGGGACGTCGGGCCGCTGGTCGAGGGGCCGGGCGACGTCTATATCTGCGGCGAGTGCATCGAGTTGTGCGAGTCGATCCTCGACCAGGAACGCCGACGGCGAGGCACGGGCAAGCAGTTGTTCTCGAAAATTCCGTCGCCGCGCGAGATCGTCGAGCGGCTTGACGAATACGTCATCGGCCAAGGGCAAGCCAAGAAGGTGCTGGCCGTCGCGGTGCATAGCCACTACAAACGGCTGATGCACGGCACGACGAACTCGGACGTCGAGATCGACAAGTCGAATATTCTCTTGATCGGGCCGACGGGCTCGGGCAAGACGCTTTTGGCCCAGACGCTGGCGCGGATTCTGGACGTGCCGTTCGCCATCGGCGACGCGACCACGCTGACCGAGGCGGGCTACGTGGGCGAGGACGTCGAGAACCTGCTTCTGCGGTTGCTGCATGCGGCCGATTTCGACATCGAGGCGGCCCAGCGCGGCGTGCTCTACATCGACGAGATCGACAAGATCGGCAAGACGAGCCAGAACGTGTCGATCACTCGCGACGTTTCGGGCGAAGGCGTGCAGCAGGCCCTGTTGAAGATGCTCGAAGGCACGACGGCCAATATTCCGCCCCAAGGCGGACGCAAGCATCCCGAGCAGCAGTATATCCAGATGGACACGAGCAACATCCTGTTCATCTGCGGCGGGACGTTCGTCGGGCTGGAGAAGATCATCAGCCAGCGCCTGGGCAAGCAGACGATCGGATTCGCGCAGAAAGACACTTCGGACCACGAGGCCGGATTGGCCGAGTTGCTGCCGCAGGTGACTAGCGACGACATTCTGCAATTCGGTCTGATTCCTGAGTTGATCGGCCGCTTGCCGGTGTTTTCTGCGTTGACGCCGTTGGACCTCGACGCGCTGGTGCGCGTGTTGACCGAGCCCAAGAACGCGCTGATCAAGCAGTATCAGGAGCTGTTCCGCATGGAAGGGGCCGAGTTGGATTTCACGCCCGAGGCGCTTCGGGCGATCGCTCATCGGGCGCAGGAACGCGAGACGGGGGCGCGAGGGTTGCGTTCGATCATCGAAAGCGTGATGCTCGACTTGCTCTACGAATTGCCCGACCAGGCCCGGGGGACGCGCTACCTGATCACCGAGGACGTGGTCCACGGGCGTCAGCAGTTGTTCACGCTGCCGCAGGCGAAGCGGGAGAGTGCTTGACGCGGTAGGCGGTAGGCGGAAAGATATTAAGGGCGGCGGCTTTTGGG
>DATECS010000293.1:0-2001 GCA_035286785.1 Thermoguttaceae bacterium
CCGGCGTTTCGGCAAAATGGTCTCCACACAACCCCGTGGACGATCGAATAGCAGCCTGCACGCGATCATCCCTTACCGCCCATTCCGTCCAGGCACGGCCCTTGACAAAAACTACATAGCAGCCAGTCCCCCTTTTTCCGCTAGTCGATCGACGGCACCGGGCCGGCCAGCAGTTCGTAATGCTCGACCGCCATGGCGTCGCCGGAGCGGACGATCTCGCAGTTCTTCTTAATCTCGGGCAGGCGGCTCGTGATGAATCGCCGGGCGACGACCTTCTTGCGGTCACAGGCAGTGGCTTGGTCCAAGAGCAAGTGGCCGACGATCACCGCGATGGCCGAATCGACCAGACGCCGGGCGTGCAGGTCGAGGTAGGAATTCGACCGCGCTTTGATGAACTGGACGGCTTCGAGGATCGTTTGCTTCGCGGCCACAAGCGTCTGCTTCAACTCGGCCAGCGCCGGGTCGTCGTAGTTCTTCTCCTCCAACTCGCCGGCGTATTGCTCGAAGGTGCCGGAGGTCACGCCGCGAATGGCCGCGACCACCTGCAACTGGCTGGTGCCCTCGTAGATCGTCGTGATCCGCGAGTCGCGCAAGTAGCGCTCGGCCGCGTAGTCCTTGATGTAGCCGGAGCCGCCGAGCACCTGGATCGTCGTGTTGGCCACCGTGATGCACATTTCGGAGCAGTAGTACTTGCTCATCGGCGTCAACATGCTGTTGAGCCGCTTGTAGCCTCGCGAAAGCTGCTTGCGCTGTTTCGTCTCGGCGTCGTCGAGCTTGCGCAGCCCGCCTTCGAGCACCCGCAGGTTGTTGTTCTCGTGGTCGCACACCCAACTGGTTTGATAGGCCAGCGCCCGGGCCGCTTCGATGGCCACCTGCATGTCGGTCACCATTTCGGCCACCGCCGGCATGCGCTCGATGGGCACGCCGAACTGCTGGCGCGTATGAGCATACGTCCGGCCGAGTCGATAGGCCGCCTCGGCGATGCCCAGCGATTGGGCGGCGATGCCCACCCGCGCGCCGTTCATCAAGGCCAGCACGTAGGTAATCAGCCCGCGCTGCCGCTCGCCGACCAATCGGGCCGGTGTGTTTTCATAAACCAATTCGCAGGTGGGCGAGCCGTGGATGCCCAACTTGCTCTCCAGGTGGCGCACGCGGACGCTTGGGTCGCGCTCGGAAATGAAGAGGCTCAAGCCCCGGCCGTCGGTGATCTCGGGCTCGCTGCGTGCCAGGGTGAGCAAAATCTCGCCGCAGCCGTTCGTGATGAACCGCTTCACGCCGTTGAGCACCCAACGGCCGTTGCCGTTTTGCTCGGCGCGGAGACGGACGGCCTGCAGGTCGCTTCCCGCGTCGGGCTCGGTCAGCACCATCGCGCCGGTCACTTCGCCCGAGCAGAACCGCGGCAGCACTTCGTCCTTGATCTCTTGGTTGGCGAAGGCGTTGACCGTCTCGGCGATGCCTTGAAGCCCGAACATGTTCATGAACGAAGCGTCGGCCCGCGAGACGATCTCGGTGGCCATCGTGTAGACCAGATTGGGGCAGTTCAGCCCGCCGTACTTGCGCGGTAGCGTGAAACCCATCAGGTCGGCCCGGCTCATCGCGTCGAGGTTTTGCTGGACCAGCGGATTATACGTGACGGTGCCGTCGTCGTTGAGCGTGTTGCCTTCGGCATCGACCGTTTCGGCGTTGGGCGCAATGATTTCGCCGGCCACCTGGCCGACGATCTCCAGCACGCGGCGGTAGTTGTCCACCGTGTCGGCCTCGTCGACGGGCGCGTAGTCGACCTGACCGTCTTCGGCGTCCAGTTCCTGGATCCGGGCCAATTCGGCCAGATCCATGTGGTCCAGCAGAAAGCGAATATCCCGGTTGTCGAGAAAGAAATTTGCCACAAGCCGTCTCCCGATCGTGTTTGGCTGCTGTCGGGTAACACTGGCGGAGCCAGTGGCACCCAATACTCTCACGGACTTAACCGAGCCGCGACCGTAAGGGAGCGGTTGTGGCTCG
>DATECS010000294.1:0-9638 GCA_035286785.1 Thermoguttaceae bacterium
GGACGAAAATCAGGCAGCATCGGCACGGCGAACCCGCCGTACCCATAAAGCAGCGTCGGATTCGTCCCGTCGAGCTTGATCCCCTTGCGATGCGCCAAAAACATCGGCACCCGCGTCCCGTCCTTGCTCGTGTAAAAAACCTGCTCCACCACGTAGTCGTTCGGGTCGAACTTCACCTCGGCCCGCCGAAACACGCTGCTCCGTCCCGCGATCAGATCGTAGCGATACACGGTCGGCGGCACGGTAAAGCTCGAAAACGAATAAAACGTCTCCGTATCGTCCCGCCGTCCCTGAAAACCGGTCGCCGACCCAATCCCCGGCAGGTCCACGTCGCGCAAAAAACGCCCCTTCGTCGTGAACACTTTCACCCGGCTCTTCACGTCCTCTAAATACTCAGCCACGAACAGCTCGCCCAACAGGCTCGCGCGGGTCAGCGTCGCCTCGCTCTGCGGAATAATCTCACGCCACTGCTCGCGCCCGGGCCGGCGAAGGTCGATCGCCACCACCCGCCCCCGCGGCGCGTCCAGGTCGGTCCGAAAATAAAGCACCGGCCCGTCGTTGCCCGCCAACATATAGTCGTTCTTAAACTCATTCACCAACTCGACCGGCATGGCGTAAGGCTCGTCGAGATCGCGCACCAGCACGCGATACCGCTCGTCCGTTCCCTTGCCCACGGTGATCACCAAATAGCGACCGTCCTTGGTCACTTTGGGAATGAAACTCCAGTCGGGATGGTCCGGCCGAGCGTAAACGAGCACGTCGTCCGCCTGACTCGTGCCCACCCGATGGTAGAAGAGCTTGTGGTTGAGATTCACCTGATGAAAGGCGGCACCCGGCGCCGGCTTGTCAAAGCGGCCGTAGAAAAACCCGCGTCCGTCCGCCGTCCAGCTCACCTCGCCGAACTTGATCCACTTCAACTCGTCCGATAATACCCGGCCCGTCGCCGCTTCCATGACGTGCCACGTGTTCCAGTCCGACCCCGCCTCCGCGCGCCCGTAGGCCAGATACCGCCCGTCATCGCTCGGCGCAATGCCCGCCAACGCCACCGTACCGTCGTCCGACCAACGATTCGGATCAATCAGCACGCGCGGCTTTCCGTCGAACGAATCCATCACATACAACACGTCCTGGTTTTGCAACCCGTCGTTTTTCAAATAGTAATACCGCCCGCCGATCTTCTCCGGCGCGGAATACTTCGGATAATTCCACAACTCGGTCAGCCGGCGGCGAATCGACTCCCGCTCGGCTACCGACTTGAGATAGCCGAACGTAACCCGATTCTGAGCCGCCACCCAATCGGCCACGTTCTTCGACTCGCGCACGTCCTCTTCCAGCCACCGATAAGGATCGGCCACCCGCGTACCGTGATACGCATCCACCACATCGCCCCGCCGCGTCTGGGGATAAATGAATCGTTTGTCCGCATTCGCCGCATCGTCGGCAAGAACCGATGGCACGAACGAAAAGGGCAGGGCGGACACGAGAATAACAACGAGCCATACAAGGCAGGAATAGTGGGATGTCATGGGAGGATGCGATCCGGAAGGTGGGAATTCACGAAAACGCCTGTGATTGCGGGATGCGACGCAATCGCATGACCATCCCAGGAGTATAATGCCGGGCCGACCGTTGGGCAACCGTCCCTGCGGTCGTCAATTCCGCGGCCCCGTCCTACGCCCCCAAAAAACATAACGCGAAAATGACGTGATGCCCGCGAACCGATACGACGGGTCGATATATTTCTCGATCACATGGAACATGAAGTAATTCACTCGCGCCGCCGACCAAACGGCCAACGCCAGCAGGCCCGCAACGTACCAGCGCGGGCACTCCATCAGTATGAGTACGCAGCCGAGACGCCATGTGTGCGCCCTAATTTTCGTGAACGGCTCGATGATTGCAAGGCCCCAATGGCCAGGGTATACTGGATTCGAAAGCGGGCAAAATGACAAGGCCGTGCCAACGAGCTAGGCCTCGTGACGTGTCCTCACGATGTAAACATTAGGAGATCGCCGTGAGAACCTCAATACGAATGGCGTTTGTCATGGGACTCTTGGCGGCCGTTGTTCCCGCGTTTCACGATTTCGCCGTGGCCGAGGCGCCGACCAAGGCCGCCCCGTCAACGGCTACCTCGCCGAAAAAAGTGGAAGACCCACTGGCCGCCGCCCTGGCCAAGCCCATCCTCGGCCGCGGCGACGCCCTGGCCGCCTTGTCGCGCTATTGCGAGGACCACTTGCCCGCCCAACCCCAGGCCAAAAGCCGCCGCGACTGGCTCGCCCAAGCCGAGCAACTCCGTCGCCGCGCCTTAGACGACGTGATCTTCCGCGGCCGCGCCGCCGAATGGCGCGACGCGCCGGCCCGCGTCCAGTGGCGCGACACAATCCCCGGCGGTCCCGGCTACACCATCCGCAAGTTCCGCTACGAAGCCGTGCCCGGCCTCTGGATTCCCGCGCTGGTCTACATGCCCGACAAGGTCCAAGGCCGGGTGCCCGCCGTTCTCAATTTCCACGGCCACGCCCACGACGACGGCAAGGCCTATCCTCCCAAACAAGTCCGCTGCATCAATCTGGCCAAACGCGGCATCATCGCCATGAGTCCCGAGTGGCTCTGGACCGGCCAGTTGCAAAATCCCGCCGACTACTCCCACGAACGGGCCCCGCAACTCGACCTCTGCGGCGCAAGCGGCATGGCCCCGTTCTACCTCTCGATGAGCCGCGCCATGGACATCCTCGCGTCGATGGAACACGTCGATCCGCGACGCATCGCCGTCACCGGCCTCTCCGGCGGCGGGTGGCAGACGATCCTCTTCGGCGCGCTCGACACGAGGCCCGCCCTGGTCGCCCCCAACGCCGGCTACGCCTCGCTGGCCGTGCGGATCGACCGCCGTGAGTCGCTCGGCGACTACGAACAAGCCCCCTGCGACCTGGCCGAATTCTGCGACTACACCCATCTCACCGCGATGGTCGCCCCGCGCCCGCTGTTGATGATCTACAACATCCGCGACAACTGTTGTTTCGCGGCCGACTCGACCCTCTCGCCGCTGGTCGCCGCCGCGCTGCCCGTCTACCGAATGTTCGACAAGCCGCGATATTGCCAGTGGCACGTCAACTATGATCCCGGCACCCACAACTACGAACCCGACAACCGCGAAGCGTTTTACCGTGCGCTGAATGATTTTTTCCTCGCCGGCGACCAACGGCTGGACCCGACCGACATTCCTTGCGACGGCGAACTGAAATCGCGCGAACAACTCGCCGTCGAATTGCCCCCAGGCAACGCGACGTTCCCGTCGCTGGCGACCCAACTCATGGCGAACCTTCCCCGCGACGCCGCCCCGCCCACCGAGCCCGCCGCGCGCCAAGCCTGGGTCGATCGCAAACGGGCCGCTTTGCGCAACGTGGTCCGCTTCGTGGAACTGCCCGTCCAAGGCAAGCTCGTTAACGAAACAAGCCTGCCGCTTCCCTCCGCCGAGTCGTCAAAAAACGGCGATGAATCCACACCGACAATGCCGACGGAAACCGAAGACCTGCTCGTCCGACGCTGGCAACTCCAACTCGGCCCCCATTGGACCGCCCCGGCCGTCGAACTCGCGCCACAAGGCGATCCATCCGAAACCGTCATTCTCATGGCCGATCGCGGACGCGCCGCCACGCGCGCCCGCGCGGCCCAACTTGTGAAAAACAATCGCCGTGTGCTGGTCGTCGATCCCTTCCTCGTCGGCGAGCAATCCACCCATAGCGGCTTCGACGACCAGCGCTTCGCCGAACTCATCCAATCCACCGGCGGCCGTGTCCTCGGCATCTCCGCCGGCCAACTCGCCGCGATTGCCCAGTGGACCCGCCGGCAATACCCAGGATCCGTACGTTTGGAAACCTTCGGCTCCCGCACCTCGCTTGTCGGCCTAGTGGCTGCCGCCTTGGAACCCCGGCTAGTGGACCGTCTTCAGACACACCAATCATTCGACACCCTCAAAGAAGTCGTTCGCCGCAACCTCGAACTCGTTCAAATGCCCGAGGCATTCTGCTTCGGACTGCTCGAAGTGATCGACATCGACCAGCTCAAGGCCATGACGCACCCATCATCCCGTGTCCCTCCTGGAGAGGGTTAGGCTGAGGGGCAGGCAAGAAATCATGGGCTCTGTCGCCAATCCGTCCCTCCAAAAACCTGAAAAAATCACCCCGAGTCCCCAGACGCTCGCCGTCCCATCCCCGTAACCGCCGCGCCGACGTCAATCGACGAAAAGAACCTTGACCCCCCAAGTCGCCAACCTTTATAATAACCCTTGGGTTTGTGGGTTTTCGTCCGGCTATTCTGGGGGCCGGACCAGCCATCGGGCGGCGGGATCGCGGCGTACGGTGGGCACTCTCGCGGCGGCGTTGTCAGATTACTGCGAATGACGCGAAAAGCGCCGGTGACGCTTTCCGCCTTTACCCTTTCTTGAAGGGAGTCTTCCATGCCCTGGACTCACCCGGTCCATCAAGGTCTTTCTCGCTGCTTCGCGATCGTCTTGTTGACGTTGTTGACGGCGTTCTCTCTCTTCGCCTCCGCCTCCGCCGAGGACTTCGACTGGCGCGACATCAACGGTCAGAACTGGGTCACGCCCGTCAAAAATCAAGGCCCTTGGGGAACCTGCTGGGCCTTCGGCGGCAGCGGCGTCATCGAAGCAAAGTACATGCTCACCCGAAACGATAACACCTACCAGCCCAATGTCTCCGAGCAACAGCTCGTTTGGGAAACCAACCCCAACATGGGAAGCGCGGCCAGCGGCGGTCGCGTCTGGGAAGTGTTGGACTACTTCACCGATCACGGCGTCGTCCTCGAAACGGAATGCCCTTATCAGATGGCCGAACCCGGTCCCGATGTCGTGAACGGTGACTATTGGCCCTTGGACACAGGCTGGGCAAGCCGGGTGTTCAAGAGCACTTCGAACCTCACCAGGATTGCGGAGGGCAGGAACACCGCCTATATCAAGGACTGCCTCAAGAAGTACGGCCCTCTGTCGTTGCGCATGGATGTGTACAGCGAATTCTACATCCCTAGTCCCGGTGCCGGTCAAGACGGACACGTCGTCGTGATCGTCGGGTTCCACGACAACCTTCCCGGCGAATCCGCCCCCGGCGGCGGCTATTGGATCATCAAGAACAGTTGGGGCACCGGCTTTAATCCCAGCGGCCCCGGCACCATCCAAGACGGATACGGCGCCGTCGCCTACGCCACGCGACCGTCCTACGACGAGCCGACCATATGGAACTTGTATACAAAGAACTACGATATCGGCGGCATCAATGGCCTCGTCTATTACACCGGCGCCATGGCCACCGTCACCTGGAACGGCGGCTCCGGCGCCTGGACAAGCGGCGGAAACACCTGGTCCGGCACGGATCAATACGGAACGGCGCTGCCCACCTACGCCTGGCAAAACCGCGAAACCACCGCCATCTTCGGTGCCTCGGCCGACACCACGGTCTCGCTGAGCGGTACCGTCATCGCCCACGGCCTGACCATCAACTCCGGCGCCACCGGCTACGTCTTCAACGGCGTGAGCAACGGCGCACTGACCGTCACCGCCGGCGGAATCACCGCCAACGAAAACGTCACCATCAACGCGCCGGTGACCATCGGCGCCCCCCAGACCTGGACCGTCGCCACCGGCAAAAGCCTGACCATCGGCGGCAACGTCCACACGATTATCAGCGGCCTGACCATCAGCGGCAATGCCAGTACGGTCATCACCGGCTCGATCGACGGCGGCGGCGTGCTCAACACAATGGGCGTCGCGCCGGGTAAAATCACCCTCGTCAACAACGCCTACCTCATCCTCAACGGCGCCGCCACCTACTCCGTCCCCATCGACGCCCAGTCTTCCAGCCACGGCATCTTGTTCGCCCAGCCGACCGGCGTTGCCGGCAACTGCTACGGCGTGATCAGCGGCGGCGGATGGATCGACAAAACCGATCGCGGAACTATCGTCCTCCATGCCGACAACACCTACACCAATTGGACCTCCATCTACGACGGCGCCGTCCAGGCCGACAGCGGCACGGGCCTCCCCTCCGCCAGTCTGCTCAACCTCAACGGCGGCGTCCTCCAAAGCAACGGCACGACCACCTTCATCCGAGTCCTCGGAACCTCCGGAACCAACAAATTCCAATGGAACACCGGCGGCGGCGGCTTCGCCGGCGGCGCCGGGCCCATGACCGTCCGCATCGGCAACGACGCGGCTATCATGATCGCATGGGGTAGCACGGTTGGAACCAACCTCGTCGGAACTCTCAAGTTCGGCTCCACCACCGCCGCCAACAGCGTCACCTTCGAAAACCTACTCGACCTTACCGCCGCTGAACGCACCATCTACGTCGACGACAACCCCAATACCGACGACGACGTCGCTATCATCTCCGGCAAAATCACCGATTCTTCGGGCAATTGGACCGGCGGGATCCGAAAAACCGGCGCCGGCACTCTCATCCTCACCGGCGACAACGAAAACGGCGTGGGCGACGGCAGCGCCGGAAACACCACCATCGCCGAAGGCGTCCTCCAGGCCGACCGCAACCAGGGACTTTCCAACTGGGCCGGACTCATCCTCGACGGCGGCGTGCTCCAAAGCGACAGCGCCATCACCTACGCCGAACCCCTCTGGGACAACGGCAGCGGCTCTAACCGCGTCAAGTGGAAGAGCGGCGGCTTCTCCGCCGGCGGCGGAAAAATGACCGTCAACATCGGCGGCGACGCCACTCCCCAGACCGTTAACTTCGGCGGATCCGACGGCACTTCCGCCATCGCCGGCGTCCTCAAACTCAGCTCCAATACGGCCCACTACGAAACCGAACTCCGAAACAGCCTCAACCTCAACAACGGCGCGCGAACCATCCAGGTCGACGAGAACCCCGACGACACCGGCGACTTCGCCACCATCTCCGGCGTCATCAGCGGAACCGGCTCGTGGACCAAAACCGGCTCCGGCTCCCTCACTCTCTCCGGCTCCAGCGCCAACACCTACACCGGCGCGGCCACCGTCAACGCCGGCCGGCTGCGTCTGAACAAAACCTCCGGCGTCGCCATCACCGGAGACTTCAGCCTCGTCGGAAACGGCCTCGAAAACAACTACGTCTATCTCGATCGCTCGAATCAGATCGCCGCCTCGGCCGTCGTCACCTTCGTCAACGATCCCTCGCACTCCAGCCGCTTCAACCTGCTCGGCCACGCCCAAACCCTCGCCGGCATCGTCTGCTCCGACGGCCGAGGCGTCATCCAGAATGTGGAAAACGAATCGGGCGTCTCGGCCAACGGCGTCCTGACCCTCAACAGCGCCGACAGCTACTCCTACAACGGCTACCTCCGCGATCGTTATCAAGACAACAGCACCGGAAAGGTCGCCGTCGTCAAAACCGGCGCGGGCACCCAAACCCTGTCCGGAGAAAATATCAAATACACCGGCGGGACCACCGTCAGCGGCGGCACACTGCTTTTGGCCGACACCACGAACGCCGACTTCCTCGCCTCCGGCGTCACCGTCAACGCCGGCGGCACACTTGAATTCAGCACCGCCGCCACCGACGTCAACGTGAACTATACCGGCGTGCTGGCCGGCTCCGGAACGGTGAACAAGTCAGGCTCCTACGCGCTGACTCTCGGCGGCGCCTCCGGCAACACCTTCACCGGCACGACCAACGTCACCGCCGGCAAGGTTTATCTCAATAAGTCGGCCGGCGTGGCCATCGGCGGCAATCTCAACATCAACGCCGTGAGCAGCACCTACGTCTACCTCGACGCCGACGAACAAATCGCCAACTCGGCCGTCGTCACCTTCGCCAACACCTCGTCCTATTACAGCTATCTCTACCTCCAAGGCCACACCGAAACCGTCGCCGGCATCTCCGACACGGCCGGCCGCGGCATCATCCAAAGCGGCAACCTCATCGTGAACAACGCCGCCAATTGCACCTACGCCGGTTACCTCCGCAACTACGGCAGTTACCCGGCAACCACGCTCGTCAAACAAGGCGCCGGAACCCTGACCCTCTCCGGCAACAAAATCCAATACACCGGCGGAACCACCGTCAGCGGCGGAAAGCTCGTCCTCCAAAACGCCACGTATTCCACCTTCCTCGCCTCCAACATCACCAACAACGCCACCGTCGAGTTCGACGTCTCCTCGACCAATATCAACTTCACCGGCACGATCAGCGGCACGGGCGCCGTCCGCAAGACCGGCTCCTACAAGCTCACCCTTGGCTCCGCGAGCAATTCCTATAGCGGCGGAACCACCGTCGTCGACGGCATCCTCGCCGCCTCCTCCACCGCCGCACCCGGCACAATAACCATCCAGTCCGGCGGCGCGTTCGCCCCCGGCAACGTCGATGTGATCGGTTCCGTCACGACCGGCGCCGCCACGTGCTCCGGCGGCGAATACCTCTTCGAAATCAACGACGCCAACGGCTCGGCCGGCACGAGTTGGGATCTCTGGAACGTCAACGGCAACCTGTCGATCACGCCCGGCGCCACTCTCTCCGTGTCGACGCTCGCTGGCACAACCGGCGGTCCCATGGCCGACTTCGACAACGAGAACAACTACTCCTGGCTGGTCGCCCAGACCACCGGCCTGATCTACGGCTTCGGCTACCTCGAGCTCGACGCGAGCAATTTCCTGAATGCGCTGGATCCGGCCGGCTACCTGCGTCTCTCCCAAAGCGCCAACTACAAGCAACTCTTCCTCACCTACGCGCTGAGCGTGCCGGGCGACACCAACCACGACAACTACGTCAACGAGACCGACGCCGCCGCGCTGGCGGCCCATTGGGGACAAGCCGGCACTTGGACCGACGGCGATTTCAACGACGACGGATGGATCAACGCGCGGGACGCCTCCATCCTCGCCGCCAACTGGGGCTACGTCGGCGAAAGCTACAACTCCGAATCACTGCCGCTGCCCGTCCCCGAACCAAGTACGCTTGTCCTGCTAGCCGCGGGCCTGCTATCGCTGCTGAGACGAACCAAGCGAGAAACAGTCTAATCTCCGTGCCCTCCACCTGGAGGGCTACGCTCCGTCGTGGCCGCCGTGGGCTGCGCGGGTTCGGCGGAAAAAGGGGGACTCACCTCCGCGGCACAAGTAGTCGTGGCCGTGGAAGATACGTCGCGGCCACGGTGTCTGTCCCCCTTTTTTCATTCGGCACGTTGACGGTCCGTCAGAACAGGGGACGGACTCGCGTGAACCGCGCAACCCCATGTCAAACAACCACTTACGGTAATACGAAATCCCTCTATTCACCAAGCCCCCCCAAACGCTACACTACGCGGCCTTGTCTACGTCGATGTCGCGCTGCGGTATCGACGCCAGGGGCGCCCATTCGCGGCATTGAACCCATGAGGTTATCGGTGCATCGATCCGGAAGCGGAATACTTTGCTTGGCGTCGCTTCTTCTGGCGGCAATCTCCCTATCGACGGCGACCGCCTGGGCCGCCGACGAAACCCCCATCCACGCCATGCCCCCGTCCGTCGCTCCCGACGTCGGCACGACCCTCTGGGAACCCGGCCGAGCTTATGAGCCAATCCCCCTGGACGACACGAACGTCTTCAACCCGTCCGATCTCGACGCCGGCCCCTTCTATCCAACGGCCGATCCCCGGGCCTTCTG
>DATECS010000295.1:0-14216 GCA_035286785.1 Thermoguttaceae bacterium
CGAGGTCGGCGATGCCCCGGCGGATGTCCGGCCCCAGGGTCACCGAGCCGAGGTTCTTCACCAGAATGGGCGTTCCCTGCTGGTCGGCCCCGACGACGATCTGTTCGATGTCCTCGATGCTTTTCACATAGCCCCGGCCACGGACCATGTACTCCGCGCCGGTGAACTCGACCAACCGTCCGCCCACGTCGTTGTTGCCGTCGCGGATCGCCTGGACCACGGTCGAGATCGGGATGTTGTAGGCCAGCAGTTTCGTGGGATCAATGTTGACCTGATACTGCTTCTGAAATCCGCCGATCGAAGCCACCTCGGCCACGCCGGGGACCGATTGGAGTTGGTAACGGAGATTCCAATCCTGAAAGCTCCGCAATTGGGCCAGGTCGTTTTGCCCCGTCTTGTCCACCAGTGCGTACTGATAGACCCAGCCCACGCTCGTGGCGTCGGGACCCAGTTCCGTATTAACCCCCTCGGGCAATCGCGGGAGGATTTTCGAGAGGTACTCCAGCGTGCGGCTACGCGCCCAGTAGAGGTCGGTCCCGTCCTCGAAGATCACGTAGACGTAGGAGAACCCAAAATCGGAGAAGCCGCGAATGGCCTTGACCCGCGGCGCTCCAAGCATCGCGGTCACGATCGGGTAGGTGACCTGATCCTCGATGATGTCTGGGCTGCGGTCCCAGCGGGAGTAAATGATGACCTGCGTATCGGACAGATCGGGAATCGCGTCCAGCGGCACCTGGCGCATCCAATGGTAAGCCCCGGCGATGGCCACCAGCGTGACAATGATCACCAGGTACTTGTTGCGAGCGCTGAACTCGATTACGCGGTCGATCATGGTCTGGAATGGTGCTCCTGACGCGCGGCG
This sequence comes from Thermoguttaceae bacterium, assembly GCA_035286785.1. Taxonomy (GTDB): domain Bacteria; phylum Planctomycetota; class Planctomycetia; order Pirellulales; family Thermoguttaceae; genus UBA11386. The sequence continues at coordinate 863 of DATECS010000295.1, forward strand.
TGGGGAGTATAGTGGCCCTAATGCTCTTTTTTCGAACAGCCCAGCAAGCCAATCTGACCGCGACGGTCCTGCGACGGACTCCTATTCCCTCGTGTCGCCTTTGCGGCAAGGAACGACTTGTGCCGGTTTCTTGGGAAGCGACACAACAGCCGCGCCGCTCCGTTCCTGTTCGCGCCGCAAGTCTTCGCACATCGTGTGCAGGTCATAATTGCATTGACGCGCGTAATCGTCACGAATCTTTCGGATTTCGTCTATAATCTTGTCACTCACGATCTCCTCCTTGCTCAAGCATCTCTTGGGGGGTGCAGATTACCGGCGGTTCATACCCTGCCAAACGGCAAATGGACTCGATTCCTCCACCTCGCGTGTAATGGCCAGACTGGGTAACTGCTTCACGATTTCCATCCGCCGCCCAGCGGCCGCACTATCACCAGCCTGGGATTCCCTGATGACGATCTGTGAGACATAGACATCGAACTCGTCACGGAAGTTCGTCCACCACTGGCAAGTTACCTCTTGATTCGCAGCCATCACAAGGTCGCGACTCGGCCAAGCCGTGAGATAACTGAAGATCGTGGTTTCGGCATAGACCGTTGATCTCGTCATAGGGAAAGGCCTCTTTTTCTTGTCTTATCCTAATGCTGCACCTTCGAGTGGTCCATCCCCGGCGCGACCGTTTCCTCGTGCGCGGAATGCCCCGTGACGGGTGTCTGTTTCTCCTTTTCTCCACCCGCTCCGCCGTTGCCGCCGTGCCCGGCGTGCTGCATTCCGGCCATGTCGCCTCCGCCCGAGCGAATCCGGCTCTCGGAATCAATCAAAAAATTGGCGGAGATCACGATCTGCTCTCCCTCCGCCAGACCCTCCAGAACCTGGAAGCGATCGCCGAACCGGATCGGGCTAATGGTCACGGCCACGGGCACGAAATGGTCCTCCGGCTCAACGCGATAAGCGATGTCGCGCTCGCCGGTGCGCAGGATCGCAGAAGTGAGCACGAGCAAGCCGTCGCCCATCGGGTGAGCAATCGAAATCTGCGCGAACATCCCCGGCTTGAAGAGGCCTTCCTTATTGGGTAGCTCGATCCGCACCTGCACCGTCCGCGTGACTTCCTCCACGGTAGGCTGGACGAATACGACCTTTCCGATGAACCGTCGATCCGGCAGCGACGGGATCGTCACCGTGGCCGGCTGGCCGAGTTCGACGTGCGGAATTTCGTATTCGTAGACCTGGGCCTGAACCCAGACCGTCGAAAGATCGCCGATGACGTACAGGGTCTTCTCGGGAGTGACGTACTGCTTCTCGTAGACGCTCCTTTCCAGCACGGTCCCCGTGAGGGGACTCCTCAGGACCAAATCCTTCTGAGGCTCTCCGGTCCGCGCCAAGCGGTCGATTTCGTCCGCCGGCACGTCCCAGAGTTCCAGCCGTCGTCGGGCCGCCATCGAGAGCGACTGTTGATCGACGCCCAGGGTCCGCTCCGCCCGCAGCGAACTGAGCAACTCTTGCTGCGTCGAGAGGAACTGCGGGCTGTAGATGGACAGCAGCGGATCACCCTTGTGGACCTTCTGGCCGACGAAGTTCACGAACAGCTTGTCAACCCAACCTTCGGTCTTGATGTTGACCCGCGCGATCCGGGTCTCGTCCGGCTGGACGATTCCCATCGACTCGACGGTCATGTGGAGCGGTCCCTTCTCGACCCGCCCGATCCGCACGCCGATCCGCTGCTGAAACGTTTTGGGAATCACGACGGCGGCGTGGCCCGGAACGCTCGGTGCCGCGTCCGCGTGCTCCATGCCGGCCGACGTGTCCGTCGCATCGGACCACTTGGCCACCGGTGTCAGGTCCATCCGGCAGATCGGACATTTGCCCGGACCCTTCTGCCGAACCTGGGGGTGCATGGCGCAGGTCCAGAGAGTCGCCCCCGTGGTGGTCTCCGACGCGGCCGTGGAGCCGGTCCGCGGCGACCGGGCCGCGCTGCCGCCGGCAATCATGGTGGCCAACAGGTAGCCCAAGCCCACCAGCAGGACCACCTGGAGCACCAGCAATTTTCCCCAGTGCCGGATCAGAAAATCTCTGCCTCGTCGCGGCGCGGACAAACTCTTCATGTCACCCCCTCAACTGCAAGGAATTGCTTCCCTATTCCTCGATTTTCAATAGGTACTTTTCGGGGTTCTTGCGGAGTTCCTCCTCGCAACCGGGGCAGCAAAGAAAAATGGTTCTGTCTTGGATGGTGACTTTGTAAGGTTTGCCCATCGCACCCAAGACCTCACCGCTGACGGGACAGGTTCCCTGCTTCTTTGCGGCAGCCGCATCGGCGTCGGAGAGTTCGGCTAAGCCTTCGGCTGTTTCCGAGGAAGGAACGTCCGCCGGCCTCGGCTTCTCATTCGAAGAACGAGAACCGCATCCACCCAGCGCCACGGCCACTCCGACGACCATCGCCCACGACAGAAGACCATTTCGTTTGACCATTACACTACCTCCTCTGCACCAGCATCCAAACGTCCGAACCAGCGACCCGGCGAATTGAAGAGCCGCTGCTCAACAAACATACGCCTCCCCTGAATAGTAGGGGTCCACGGCCAAAAGGCAAATGTGTCAAGAAGGGCAAACTGTGCTGGTTCTGCCGGTCCTGGCGAGGATAGCGGAAATGCTGGACGTTGCGGTTTTGATGAGACGATTCGGTCGGAAGAGCGACACTCGGCGGAGGGTCGCCGCTGCGCAGTCCCGGCGAGTACGTGTTCTGTCGGCCGTTGGCGTTTGGGAGGTAATTGACGTGATGGCGCGTTTCACGAAAGCCAAGCAATATGCGGCGTACTTGGTGCTGACCGTTCTGACGGGGTGCGCATGGTCGTCCCCTCGGGATCAATCGACCCCGGCCCTGACGAGAGCCAACCCGACGCCGACACTTCACGCCGGCCCTTCCGAACTCCGGCCCCAGGGTCCAACCTTCCAAACCGCTTCGCGGGTTTCCTATCAGGACGCGGTTGGCCCAGCACCCACGCCGCCAGCACCGTTTGCGGAGCCGACGGCCGTGCATCCGGTTTACCGCTCGTATGATCCTTGCGATCCGTTCGACAATCAGGCCGAACTCTCCGTCGAACAACTCGTCGCGGAGGTGCAGGTCCGCAACCCGTCACTCCAAGCCGTGTCGGCCGCGTGGCGGGCCGCCGCCGAACGCTACCCGCAAGCCGTCTCGCTCGACGATCCCATGTTCACTTCCATGATTGGCCCTCGCGGCGTCGGCACGGAGGACGGCGGCGGCTGGATGGTGGCGGCCTCGCAGAAGCTGCCCTGGTCGGGCAAGCGGGCGCTGCGCGGCAGCGCGGCCTCGGCCGAGACCGACGCCATGAAGGGCGACATCGGCGACACGCGCCTGCGGCTGGCCGAGGCAACAAGGACGGCCTTCTACGACTATTACCTCGCTTGCCGGCAGATAGAGGTCAACGCCTCCACGCACAAGATCGTGGGCCAGTTTCGAGAGACCGCTTGGAACAAGTATCAGGTGAACCAGACGACGCAGCAGGACGTGCTCCAGGCCGATGTCGAGTTGGCCATGCTGGAAAGCCGTCACACGGAACTGGCTCGCGATGGACAAGTTGCCGTCGCTCGGATCAACACCTTGCTGCACCGTGCGCCGGACCATCCTCTGCCGCCGCCACCCGCCGGAGTGTCGCTTCCCGATCTGCCGCCGACCGCCGACGTGCTACAACAATCGGCCGCCGAGTCGCGGCCCGATCTGTTCGCGCAACTGGCTCGCGTACGCACCGAAGAGGCGAACCTCGCGTTGGCGTGCAGGGAATACTATCCCGACCTGAATCTGGTTGCCAAGTACGACGGATTTATGCCGGAAGCCATGCGGCCCCAGGTGGGCGTGGAAGTCAACGTGCCGCTCGGGCGCGCCCGGCGTTCGGCGGCGGCCCGCGAAGCGTCCCATCGAGTCGCCCAGCGCCGCGCCGAGTACCAGAACCTGCTCGACCAGGTGCGCTACGAGGTCCAATCGGGCTACGATCGGGCCAACCAAGGCAGGCGAGTGGTTCGCTTGTACGAGGAGAAAATCCTGCCCGCCGCGCGGCGAAGCCTCGAATCGGCCCAAGCCAACTACACCACCGGCACGCTCGACTTCCTGCGACTGTTGGACGCCGAGCGGCAACTCAACACGCAGCAAGAGATGTATTATCAGGCAATCGCCGACTACCATCGACGCTTGGCCGAACTGGATCGCGCCGTCGGCGGCTTGTTGCCAGAGGCCATCGACATGAGATGACACTTGAAACACAAAAGCAGTCAGAACTATTCTCGCGGCTCCTCCGGCGTCGGTGACTTCTTTGGCCTGCCCCTCGTGCTGCCGAAGATCCCCGTCGTCTCGAACGTCGATGCCCGACCGCACGACGATCCCGAGGAAATCCGCCGGTTGCTCGTCCAGCAGATTCTCCAGCCGGTTCGCTGGGAGGACTCGATGCAATACCTGCTGGGCCAGGGTTTCGACCAATTCTACGAAGTCGGCCCAGGCCGCGTGCTGCGGGGTCTGCTGCGCCGCATCGACCGAAAAATCTCCTGCCAAAGCGTCGACGTGTAGCTCAGGCGCCCCTGCCTGACGCATCCCGGCGGAAATACTTTCTGCCGCCTCTTCGGCACTTTCGGCCATCATGTCAGGCACGAGGTGCCTGACCTATTTTTCTGAAGAATACAGACACCACGGTCTGTGAGTGCCCCTTGTTACAGTGTGCGGCGGCCAGCCCATCCAATTGCGACAAAGGCCGCTGCGAAGAGCGTTGCGGTCGTAGATGGTTCTGGAACCACTGTGAAGCTCAATGTACCAACTCCAGAGGACGGACACCACGCGGGCAATTCATTTCCGATGGGTGTCCACATTGCAGTGAGCTGATAAGTGCCTGCGGGGAGTTGTTCGAGATTTTTTTCGTAGCTCAGCGGTGCCGCCATAGGCATAGGACTGTGAGTCCACTCACTGAAAATATTCCACTGAACGTCAGACCCCTCCACGAAGAATGAAGAAGAGTAAGCCTGACCGGGATCAGGAAAGATGTTCTCCAAAGTTTGCGCACGAAACCAAATGACATCCGAATTCGTGATCGTCGGCGTCGGCTCGAAGATGGTGATTTGCAAGGTCGTCGTCGACTCCCCTTGAGCGGAAGGCAAAATACCGAAGCAACTCGCCGCCGCAACCGCAAGAACTATGTAATACCGAATCATGTCGTCCTCCTTTTGAAAAGGAACCCACACGTGATTTTCAAAACCGCTCGCCCATGAAAAGATCGCATCGCGACTTGTTCTCTCACAACTCACAATGCAGCCTTCTCGACGTCCACATAAGAAGCCCTCCCATGTCAGACAAGACTTTGCGCCCTTGAACGAACCGCCCGCTTCGCCCCATCGAAAGAACCCATGAAAAGCCGCCCTCCGATCGCCAAGCCGCCCCGCGCCCCTCGTCCGCTCTCGACTCTAGACGCTCGACTCTGGACTTTCCACCCGCATCCCCCAATCGCCACCGCGCAGCTCATCAAACCGCCCCCCACAAGTCAATCGTTTTCACCAAAACCAAACAATCCCCCCTCTGCCCACTGCCCGCTGCCCACTGCCTACTCCCCACTCTCGACTCTCGACCCTAGACTCTCAACTCTCGACTCTCCGCCCCCCTCATTCGCGCCCCCATATTGCCATGACGACAATCTACCCCTTGCGCTATGGCAATTGCCGTCATGGCAATCTCACTTTACGTCGCCCGGCCTGGCCAACGCCTCGCGCGCAACCACGCCGACGACAATGACTTGCGGCCCGACCGGCGCGGCCGCGAATGGACGCAACTTTGCGAAAATCAAAACTACGTTTTTTCCACAAAATTGCGCGGCCCCGATTTTCATCTCAATCCCTTTTCCCACAACACGTTGCAAACGCAAATCACGCTCATTGTTCGGTTTTTCGCCTTTATTGTTGAACACGCGACGGCGTTCATCCTACCAGCCGCAACTCCTTGCCGCAGGCCGAGTTTTCGGCCACTCGCCGCGACGCAATCCATTTTTGAACGAGGGTCGCGCGTTGCCCAACTTTTCCTCGGCGTACAAAGAAAGTCGATTCGTCCCCCCGATCCGAGCCGCGCTCCGTTAGGAAGCGGTTGCACTCCGAATCGCGCGGCGACCGCTCCCTAACAGAGCGCGGCTCGGTTTGCCCGCCCGCCGACCAACTGACCCACGAAGGCTTGCGGATCGCCGGGAATCGTGATATCCTCCCAACCTGCCTACTCACCCAGAAAATGAGGACGGAGCCATGTCTACTCACCCCAAGAGTCGCATTTCCACGGATCTGACGGGCCAGATTGCCTTGATTACCGGTGCCGCCCGAGGGTTGGGGCGACTGATTGCCGAGACACTGGCCCAGTCGGGGGCCAAGGTGGCCTGCGTCGATGTGAACACCGAACTGTTGGCCGAGACGGTCGGGTCCATTCAGGCGGCCGGCGGCGAGGCCCTGGCACTGGGCTGCGACGTGACCGACAGCCAACGGGTCAACGAAGTGGTCAACGAAGTGGTCGCCAAGTGGGGTGGACTGACCATTCTGGTCAACAACGCGGGCATTACGCGCGACGGCCTGGTGATGCGGATGAAGGACGACCAGTGGGACAGCGTCCTGGCGATCAATCTGCGCGGCACGTTCCTGTTTACCCGGGCCGCGTGCAAACCCCTCATGAAGGGGCGCGGCGGGCGAATTATCAACATCGCCAGCGTCTCGGGCCTGATGGGCAACGCCGGCCAGGCCAACTACTCGGCCTCCAAGGCCGGCGTGATCGGCCTGACCCGGACCGTCGCCATGGAGCTGGCCGGCCGCAATATCACGGTCAACGCCGTAGCCCCGGGCTTCATCCAAACGGAAATGACAGCCAAACTGGGCGAGGACATCGTCAAGAAGATCACCGAGCAGGTGCCTTTGGGACGCCTGGGCGAGCCTCGGGACGTGGCCGACGCGGTTTTGTTCCTGGCCAGCGAGGCGGCCTCCTACATTACGGGCCACGTGCTTACCGTCGATGGGGGGATTACCGTTTAGTCCAGCGGGTGAATAAAGGGGTCGGCGGGTGAATGAAAAGTGAATAAAGGGGGGCGGGAGGCTTTGTTCCCCACGCGACTTCCATTCGTGAAAAACTTTCCGGAACAAAGACTCCCGACCCCTTTATGCTTCACGCGGCGAATTCTATATAGACACCGTCGGGCAAAACCGGTATAGATTGGAGGCTTGTAGGGTTGCCAGAAAGCGAGGCAAGTTGTAGGATTTGCTCTTTCGACAGGGCGAGGGCGTCCTGGCGGAAGCGAAACGTAACGTTTTACCGGCCTTTGGCAGGTCCAGCGTCGCCGCGAAAGCGTTTGACGGACGTCGTCGCCGTCGAGCGGACACGGCAGGGACAAGCCATCGGGCCCGTTTGGTCTAGGGACGGGGTCATAGCCCCCATTTATTGAAGTGAACATCAGGAGGACCGTCAGGTGGCCTCAGTCGAAGAACGAGTTGTAGACATCGTCGCCGAGCAGTTGGGCGTCAGCAAGGATCAGATCACCCGAGAGACTTCGTTCGTGAACGATCTGGGAGCCGATTCCCTGGACACGGTGGAGTTGGTGATGGAACTCGAGGAAGAGTTCGACATCAACATCCCGGACGACACGGCCGAGAAGATCCAAACCGTCGGCCAGGCGATCGAACATATCGAAGCGGCCATCAACGAGAAGGGCGACGCTTCTTGAGGTCGCCCGGCCGCGCGCGGCCCAAGGGACGCTCCGACGGAGGACGCCGACATTCTGGTCGCTCGTAATACCGCGACCCGTCGATGCTCGGCATACTCCTATTTGAGCAAAATCCATTCCCTCCACCGGAGGAGGCGATAGGATCCTTCGAGCGATGCGCGACGCAACGTCGTCGGGATTTCGCCCTTGGATTGCCGACGACGCGCAACGGGACGCTTGAAGCGAGTCCCTTCCGACCGTTTCCCCGGCTTGGATGATGGAGACGATGGAATGGCCTTGTAGCCAAGGACCGACTCACAATCCCCTTCTATCGAGCGAACTGAGATGAAACGACGCGTGGTCGTAACCGGCATGGGCGCGGTAACCGCCCTGGGATGCAAAACCGACGAGCTTTGGACCCGCGTGTCCAACGGCGAGAGCGGAATTAAACCGTTCTCGGGCTTCGACTGTTCGAAGTTCCGCGTTCGATTCGGCGGGCAAATCGCCGACTGGTCGACCGACGCCTATATCGGGTCGAAAGAAGCCAAGCGGCTCGACCGGTTTTCCCAGTTCGCCCTGGTCAGCGCCATCGACGCCGTCAAGCAAGCCGGCATCGAGTTCGACAAGGAAGACCCCTTCCGCTGCGGCGTGATTATCGGCTCGGGCATCGGGGGCTTGAGCGAGATCGAGGTGCAGCACACCAAGCTGATCGAGCGCGGACCCGACAAGGTCTCGCCGTTCACCATTCCCAAGCTGATGGTCAACGCGGCATCGGGCCAGGTGTCGATCCAATTCGGCCTGCGTGGGCCCAACACGGCCGTCTCGACGGCGTGCGCCAGCGCGTCGAACGCGATCGGCGACGCCTTCAAGACGATCCAACGCGGCGCGGCCGACGTGATGATCACCGGCGGGAGCGAGGCCGCGTTGACGCCCATGGCCCTGGCCGGGTTCGCCTCGATGCGGGCCCTGTCCGAGCGGAACGACGATCCGACCCACGCCAGCCGTCCGTTTGATCGCGACCGCGACGGTTTCGTCATGGCCGAAGGGGCGGGCATCGTCGTGCTGGAGTCGCTCGAACACGCCCAGGCCCGGGGCGCCGTGATCCTGGCCGAAATGCTCGGCTGCGGCGCCAGCGCCGACGGAAGCCACATCACCCAGCCCGACGAAAACGGCATCGGGGCCGCGAAGGCCATGTCGTTGGCCCTGGCCGACGCGGAACTCAATCCGGCCGACATCCAATACATCAATACGCACGGCACGAGCACGCCGCTGGGCGATGCGGCCGAAACCAGGGCAATCAAGAGCGTTTTCGGCGATTGTGCCCGAAGCGTGTCGATCTCAAGCACGAAGAGCCAATTGGGCCATCTGTTGGGCGCAAGTGGCGGCGTGGAGTTGGTTCTGTCGATCATGGCCATCTTGAAGAAGGTGGTCCCGCCGACGATCAACTACGATACGCCCGACCCGGAGTGCGATCTGGACTACACGCCGAACGAAGCCCGGCCGCGCGACCTGCGCGTGGTGATGTCGAACAGCTTCGGGTTCGGCGGGCACAATTGTTCGCTCATCGTGGGCGAATACCTCAACGGCCGGGCGTAGCCGACGACGTTCTTTCAACGGCAAGCGAAACGGGAAGGCCATGTTTGCCTCCTCACGGCCGCTTCGTCATACCACCCGCCAAGACCATACCCTTTCCAGGACGGTGGGAAATTCAATCTCTTCCTTCGAAAACACCGCATCCTAAACCTTGACATCTCCAATGGGGATTCGGCATACTAACCCAATGGGGAATAATGCCGCCGAATTCAGGTGCGTCCAGTCGCACCTTACGAGGATCGGTGGACGCGACGAGTGCTTCGGGTTGGGCGGCGCTCAACCTTGAGCGAGGGGCGCGGCTTCTTGCACGGAGACTCGGATGATGGCATGGCCCATTGCTCGGTTTTTGGATCGGTTGGGAGTTGGTCGGGTTCGTTCGTCCTCGGCCGGCGTCCGGTCGCCAGGACAACGGTCCAGCCTGTTGCGAGCCATGCGGGTCGAACGGCTTGAAGAACGGGCTTTGCTGAGCATCGGCGGCGTCTCGCCGGACGAACTTTCCATGTTGACGCCGCGCAAATGGTGGCCCACGTGCGAAGTCGCGCCGGTCTCTCCCGTTAACCGAATGAAACTGTCGCCGCTTCCGTCGCGGGAATTGCTCGACAACGACGACTCTGCCGGAGATACTCGGCAGAACGATCTCGATTCCTACGTTCCCTTGCCCTTTCCGGAATCGAGCGAATCGACAACCACGGTGGGACAGGGTTTCGCCATTTCCTACGACCTGCGGACGGGCCAGGAAACCTTGCACGGTTCCACCGCCGAATCGTCGGCGGAGAGCGGCCAAACGGACGGAGGGCTCGGGGCCATCACCGAATGGCTCGCGGAGAACGACGTCGACGGAGAGAACCTCGCGCGCGGCTTCACCAACCTCACGCGGGTCAACGATCCCGAGGTCTTCCCGTATTGCGTCAACGTCAAGCTCTTCATGGACTTCAACGGCCACCACTACGTTGCCTCCGGGGTACTCATCGACTCGATGCACGTCCTGACGGCCGGACACTGTGTCTATAGCCACGATTCCGGCGAGGTCGGCTGGGCTAATTCAATCCGGGTCGTGCCTGCCTATGAGAATGGCGCCAAGCCCTTCGGCGAGGCCAACGCCGCGGAACTCCATTCCTGGACCGGCTGGACCAGCGATGAGAGTTACAGCCACGACATCGGCGTGATCGATCTCGACCGGCCTGTCGGCGCGCTGACCGGTTGGAACGGGTATGGATATAATACGAGCGAGTCGTTCTTTCTGAACAACACGTTTTACAATCCGGGATATCCGGCCGAGAGCCCTTACACCGGGGAGTACATGTACGAGTGGCACGGAGATTTCGACTATGCCATTCCACTGAACAACCAGATCGGAATTTGGCAGGACGGCTACGGCGGCCAGAGCGGCAGCGGGGCTTACTACACGAGCGGCGGTTCGCGGACCGTCTACGCGGTACTCTCCAACGGCGGCAGCGGCTTTGAGAATTTTGTTCGTCTGAACGAAGAAAAGTTCGAGGACATCCGCGACTCTTTCATCCCCGCCGACGTGCCGGCGACCCCCGATCTCATTCCCTTGACCGTCTCGGCGTCGGACAGCGTCGACTCGGGCAGCGTCCTGGGGAGCTTGTCCTATCTGGTCCACAACTACTCGTCCAACTCATGGAGCGGAACGGTCAACGTGGACGTTTATCTCTCGACGGACGACTACATCACGACCAGCGACCTGCTGATTGGCAGTCACAATCTCACTCGTACCATCAGCGCCAAGGGCACCACGACCGTCAACGTCTCGTCGTTGCCCACCATTCCCGCCGACGTGGCGACCGGCAATTACAAAATCGGCATCATTATCACGACCCCCGACGCCAACACGAGCAACAACGACACCATCACCTGGGACGTCGAGCCGATTTACGTCAACCACGTCAACCAGCCGCCCGTCTTCAGCGTGCTGTTGCCGAATAAAAGCCTGGACGAAGACACCTCGATCAACAACGCGATCGATCTTTGGGATTTTGTGACCGACCCGGAAACGGCCGGCGGCGACCTGATCTATACGATCGTCGGAAACACGGCCCCGGGCTGCGGCGTGACCATCGACCCGGACGACTTCATCGACATCGCGCCGACGGCCAGTTGGAACGGCTACAGCGACGTGACCATCCGGGCCACCGATCCGTCGGGCCTCTACGACGAGGACACCTTCCGCATTACCGTCAACCCGGTGAACGACGCGCCCGTGTTCGGCACGCTGCCGGACAAAAGCCTGAACGAAGATACCGTCCTGAACAACACGATCAACCTCTGGAACTATGTTTCCGACCTCGAAACGACCGACAGCGGACTGATCTTCACAATCGTCGGAAACACGGCTCCAAGCTGCGGTGTGACCATCGACACGAACCAATATATCGACGTCGCGCCGACGGCCCACTGGAACGGCTACAGCGACGTGACGATCCGAGCCACCGATCCGTCGGGCCTCTACGACGAGGACACGTTCCGCGTCACGGTCGCCTCGGTCAACGACACGCCCGTGCTCAGCGCGTTGCCGGATAAGAGTCTTAGTGAAGACGGAACGTTGAACAACGCCATCGACCTCTATTCCCATGCGTCCGACGTCGAGACGGCCGACAGCGGATTGACCTATGCGATCGTCGGAAACACGGCCCCAAGCTGCGGCGTGACCCTCGACTCGTCGCGTTACCTCGACATCACGCCGACGGCCCACTGGAACGGCTACAGCGACGTGACGATCCGCGTCACCGATCCGGGCGGTCTCTACGTCGAGGACACGTTTCGTATTACGGTCGCCTCGGTGAACGACGCGCCCGTGATCGGCACCTTGCCCGACCGCAGCCTGAACGAAGACACCACGTTGGACAACACGATCAATCTCTGGGACTACGTCTCCGACATTGAGACGGCCGATAGCGGGCTGACGTATACGATCGTGGGAAATACCAATGCCAACTGCGGCGCGACCATCGACTCGTCTCACTACCTCGACGTTGCGCCGACGGCCCATTGGAACGGCTACAGCGACGTGACGATCCGCATCTCCGATCCGGGCGGCCTCTACGTCCAAGATACGTTCCGCATCACGGTCGCCCCGGTCAATGACCCGCCCGCCGTGGTGAACGACGTCTACCAATGCGACCGCAACGGCCGGCTCGTCCGCAGCGCCGCCCAGGGCGTCCTGGTGAACGACGGCGATATTGACAGCACGTCGATCGAGGCCGTCTTGCTGACGGCGCCTGCGCATGGCACGGTGACGCTCGGCGACGATGGGTCGTTCAACTATCGGCCCGCCTCGAACCACGTCGGCGCGGACAGTTTCACTTACCGCGCGTTCGACGGCACGGCCTATTCGTCGGCGGCGACCGTGACGATCACCGTGGTGGCGAGGATTCCCGGCGACGCCACCGGCGACGACACGGTCGGCCAAGCCGACGCCACCGTTTTGTCCAGCCATTGGGGCATGTCTTCGAACGCGACCTGGAATGACGGCGACTTCAACAACGACGGGGCGGTCAACGCGCTGGACGCCTCGATCCTGGCGGCCAACTGGGGCGCGACGGCCGAATCCGCTTTGGTAGGTCAGGCTGTGCCTGACAATGGCGACAATGACGATACCGCCGGCGTTGATTCCCTTGCCGTCAGACAGAGCCTGATCTACGGAACACCGACCAACGAATCGGCGCACGACGCCGCGCTGGCCGAAGAATATGGTCCGCAAGTCGCCTCCGAGAACCTGCGAATCGAGCTTCTGGAAGGTTTGTACACGACCGCCCGGCGAACCCGACCGCGGACCGGCGGACAAATGCTCGATAACCTCGTTCCTACGGTCATCAAGCCTCTGACGGGCGGCTGAAACGGGTAATCCGTCTCTGGCAAGGGCCCCAAAGGCTGGCAAGCAAGGGCAAGGGTGCATGTCAGGGTTTGTAGGGTTTTATGCGGCGGCGACAAGGGGACGGCGGAGGCGTGCATAGCCGGGCCGGGTGGCAAGGTGGTCCGCAAGTCGGTCGTCGTCGCACAACGCCGCCGCTCGGACTTGGAGAATGGCT
>DATECS010000296.1:0-13256 GCA_035286785.1 Thermoguttaceae bacterium
AGCCATTCTCCAAGTCCGAGCGGCGGCGTTGTGCGACGACGACCGACTTGCGGACCACCTTGCCACCCGGCCCGGCTATGCACGCCTCCGCCGTCCCCTTGTCGCCGCCGCATAAAACCCTACAAACCCTGACATGCACCCCCCCCGATTCGCCCTTCCGCGCGCAGTGAACCAGAGCTCACTACGTCGTCTTGGACGAGAATTGTACCGCGACAAGAAGACCGGCGGCGGACAAAAGGGGCAACGGCACGGTCAGCGTGCCGGGGCTTGGCGGGAGAAGGGGGCGGACAACGATTTTATGCGTCGCCCGTTGCTTCCGTTGCGTCCGCCCCGGTGGTCGCTTTCTTGCTCACCGTGGTCTCATTGCGTCGGATGGCGTCAAACACCTCGCGGCGGTGGACCGGCACTTCCTTGGGAGCTTCCACTCCCAGGCGTACCTTGTCGCCGCGGATTTCGACGACCACGATCGTAATGTCATCGTTGATGACAATACTTTCGTTCTTTTTTCGGGATAGAACCAACATCGTACCGTTCCTTCTCGCCCCCCGGAGGCTAGGCTCGCCGAGGGGATGATTCAGACGCCCTGGCGCCGACGCGGCGCGCAAGACACCAAACTACCCTCGAACATACTCTCGCAAAATGCCCCCGTCAAGCAAAGAGCGTAGAAAACCCTGATAAATGCTCGGTTTACGAAAATTGAACGAGCAAAATCGTTATGTCCAGTAAGGTTTATCTAGATGCCGAGCATTACCCATTTTGCATGGTAGAAAAGGCCTGAACTAGGGCGACATTCTCTTTTCCATTATTCGGGCACGCTGACCTTGCGACACTTCCACAATCAGGGGGTATTGCCCCATGTTGCATAATTGGATTGGTAGTTTTCGCCACAAGGGGGGTGTGTCGGGTTGTGGTCCTTGTCTGCTATGTCTTTTGTCTTGTTCGCCCTGGTATTCAAAATCTTCTACAATCTTCTACCCCTGAACCTCCCGCCAATCTATAAGGTGGATGTCCTATCCACTCTCCCGTGGCCGTTGCCAGGTGTCCCCGGACAAGAATCCGACGCATAAAACAAAAACCTCGCCAATCGGTTGACGGTCCCTATAATTCAAACGAGGGGTTTAAGAAACCTGGGCGGACTATGATGAACAGCCAATGCCGTCGGCGTCGGGTGTACACGGTCGAAGAGGCGAATGCCGCGTTGCCGTTGGTCCGCGCGATCGTCTCGGATCTGGTCCGTTTGGCGCACGACGTAAGCGATCGCTCGGAACGGTTACTCCTCCTCCTGGTCGATCGCGATCCGCCCGAGGCCGAGGATCTCTACGCCGAGGAATTGGTCCACGTGTTCGAACAATTCGACCAAGACCGGCGTCGGCTCCACGAATACGCCGACGAACTGCTCGAACTGGGCGTGGAGCCGAAAAGCGCGATCGAAGGGCTTGTCGATTTCCCGACAATCATCGACGGCCGCGAGGCCCGTCTCTGCTGGAAACTGGGCGAGCCCGAGGTGCAATTCTGGTATGGCGCGCACGAGGAGTACGCCGATCGCCGTCGCCTTGCCGCGGACGACGCTTGGGCCGGCAAGGACGAGGCGTGCGCGGCGCGGACTTCCTGAATCCGCGGTTTCCGAATCGCGGCGGCTTGTTTTGCGGCACGGACGGCGTACAATCATCGGTCTCTTGCACACACCTCGGGGACGGGTTCATTTTTCGCCTCGATTAGCGCTGTGTTCTGGATACGCTTGACGGCGAAAAAGTGCCTGTCCCCTTTGGGTTAAACCGAAAGGGACCGTCCCCGTGAACGGTTACCTTGCAGCGAGTCTTCCAACGTCGTCTTCCCAGGTTCTCCATGTCCCTGATCGACACGCACGCCCATCTGGATGATCCTCGTTTCGAGGCGGACCGTGACGAAGTGATCGCCCGCGCCGCCGCGGCGGGTGTCGAGCGAATCGTCTGCGTCGGCATTTCGTCCGACACAAGCGAGCGGGCCGTTCGCCTGGCCGAGCGATACGACCCGGTCGTCGCGGCGGTCGGCATCCAGCCGAACTCGTGCGGCGAAGCGTCGCCCGGCGACTGGGACCGCGTCGTGTGCCTGGTCGAGCATCCTCGCGTGGTCGCCGTGGGTGAGACGGGCCTCGATCGTTACTGGGACACGACTCCGTTTGACATTCAGGAAGACTACTTTGATCGCCACCTGCAACTCGCCCGGCGGCGAGATCTTCCGGTCCTGATCCATTGCCGCGACTGCGAAGACGACGTGTTGCGGATGCTCCGCCGGTTCGCGGACGGCGGGCCGATGCGTGGGCTGATTCACGCCTTCAGCGGCTCGGCCGCGATGGCCGACGAGTGTCTCGCGATGGGGCTGTTTCTGAGTTTTGCCGGATCGGTGAGCTATCAAAACAAAAAATTCGTCCCGTTGCGCGAAATCGCCGCGCGAGTGCCGGTCGATCGGCTGCTGCTGGAAACCGACAGTCCCTATCTGGTGCCTCATCCTCTGCGAGGTAAGCTCGAACGAAACGAACCGGCCCAGGTCGCCCTGACCGCCGCCGCCCTGGCCGAGCTGCGCGATTGCCCGGTCGACGAACTGTCCCGTCAAACCACGGCAAACGCACGTCAACTTTTTGGGCTGTCGTAATCACACTCCATGCGACAAGGACCGTGGTGTTCCTCTGTAATTCCTGACAATCTCGCCGTCGGCCAAACCGGCCGTGTAGAATTGTGGTGAGGAATGCCGGCGGAAATACCCCGTAGGTCAGGCTGTGCCTGACGGTTTTTGCCAACTCCTGTCAGGCATAGCCTGACCTACGGGGTATTATCGTATTCCAGCCAGCGGCAACACTCAAACACCCATCACGGAGCCCCGATCATGGTCAAGACCGCAAGTACGATGTTGGAATTGGGAACGCCGGCCCCCGATTTTTCGTTGCCCGACGCGAACGGCCGTATCGTTTCGCTCGATGATTTTCAATGCGCGCCGGCGCTATTGGTCGTGTTCCTATGCAACCACTGTCCCTACGTCAAGCACGTGGCCGAAGGGCTGGCGTCGCTGGCCCGCGAGTATCGCTCGCGCGGCGTGGCGGTCGTCGGGATCAACGCCAACGACGTGTTGAGTTATCCCGAGGACTCGCCCGAGTTGATGCACGAGGAAGCGGTCCGTCGCGGCTACGATTTCCCCTATCTCTACGACGAGAGCCAGGAAACGGCCAAAGCCTACCATGCGGCTTGCACGCCCGATTTCTACGTGTTCGACGCGGAACGACGGCTCGTCTATCGCGGCCAGATGGACGGCAGCCGACCCGGCAACAACCTGCCCGTGACCGGCGAAGACCTCCGGGCGTCGCTCGACGCCGTGCTCGAATGCCGCCCCGTCGCCGTCGAACAAAAACCCAGCCTCGGCTGCAACATCAAATGGCGCGAAGGCAACGAGCCCGACTACTTCGGCTGAAACAGTCACGAAAAAGGGGGACTGGCTGCGTGGCACATAAGATATGGCAGTGGAAAACACGTTACCGCCACGGAGCCTGTCCCCTTTGCCGATCGCCGGTTTCACTCGGTGTGAGTCGCCGGCCCAACTTCCGGCGCGACGGCCGGCCATTCGAGCGTAAACATGCTGCCTCGCGGGCTGGACTCGACGCGGATCTGGCCGCCGTGCTCCGTGAGGATTTTCTGGCTCACCGGTAGCCCCAGGCCCGTGCCGCGCGAGCCTTTCGAGGAGACGAATGGGCTGAAGAGATTTTTCATCGTGTCCGGAGGAATGCCCGGCCCGTTGTCGCGAACCGTGACTCGAAGCGTTTCGGCCGCTTCGTCCCACTCGGCCGCGACGTCCACCGTGGGAGGAGCCCGGTCGCTCGTTGGGGCCGGTTGTTCGTCCGACTCGGCAAGCAGTTCGCCGGCCGCGTCGATCGCGTTGGTCACCACATTGAGCACCGCGCGGTGGATCATCTCGGGATCGAAGACAAACGTTTCCATCCGCGGGGCCGGCCGCCAGGAGAGCCGCACGCCGAGTTCCTCGGCCCGCGATTGCATCAACTCGATCACTTCACCCACCACCTGATTCAACTCGCTGGGCACCCGCTCGGGCTGGCGTTCCTTGCTGAACGTGAGCATGTCCAACACGAGGGCGGAGATCTTGTTCTGGTTGCGTTCGACGATTTTCCAGCCACGCTGAATGACGTCGGCGTCGCCGTTGGAAAGGCCCATCTCGATCAGATAGCTTCCGCCGCGAATGCCCTGAAGAATGTTCTTGATGTGGTGCGAAAGAATGGCCACCGTTTGTCCGATGGCGGCCAGTCGCTCGGCCTGGACCATCGCCGAATAGTATCGCGTGTCCTCCACCGCCAGCGCCGCCTGATGGGCGATGGCGATCATCAGCTTCAGATGGTCTTCCTTGAACTGGTGAGCCCCGCCCTTGCGAATCACCTCCTGGGGCGAAGTGGACGTGTCGATGTAGATCACGCCCACCACGTCGTAGCGTCCCTGCATGGGCACGCAGATCGCCTCGCGCACGCCCGCCTGCAAAATGCTCGCGGCGGCGTCCCAGCGGTTGTCTTGTTGAGCGTCGCTGGTCAGCACGCCCTCGTTGTGTTGCAGCACGTAGTCGAGGATCGTTTTGCTAATGCGGATCCGTTCCTCGTCCGTGTGCCGCGCGCCCGGCTTTCGGCCTCGGGTTCGCCGCGCTTTCGGCTCCAGCCGGCCCGACTCCGCGTCGATCAGCATGATGCACCCGCGGTCCGCCTCGACCCATTCGAAAATCAGGTCCATGATCCGCTGCAAGAGCTGGTCGATGTCCAGTGTGTGGCTCACGGCCAGCGCCGTGCGATACATCACCTGCAGGTTGCTTCGTGCCCGGGCTAGCCACGAATGTTGCGGCAGATCGGCGTCAAGATCGAACGCCCGGCTGCCGTCCTCCTGCGACATCGAGTGGACGATGCGCGACGGCTGCGCGGCCGGTTGCGCGGCAATGTCGATCGCTCCGGCCAAATCGTCCTCCGACTCCTCGGCCGGGCCCGTGTAAAGAAGCAACGTGCGTCCGATCTGGACCTGGTCGCCGCTGGCCAGAGAGCACCGGTCGATCCGGCGGCCGTTCACGTAGGTGCCGTTCGAACTGTCCGCGTCGACCAGCACGAACTGATCGCCGGCCGGCTGGATTTCGGCGTGTTGGCGCGAGACTTCGGTGTCGTGGAGCTGGATGTCGTTGGTCGAGTCGCGTCCGATCCGAGCGCGATCCGTGAACTCGAATCGCGAGCCCTGATCGCTTCCGCGAATGACAAACAGCGAGGCCACGTCGGTCGGCTCCCCAAGGACAGGTGCTCGCCGCGAGGCTGTTCTTAGGCGGCACGCCGCCGGCACTCGTCGTTCCGTGCGAGCAATTCCTCGATTTTACGAACCAGCGGCCCATAGTCATAGGGCTTGGGCACGAATTCACCCAGCGGGGAGCCGCCTTCCACCCGGCGAACGCTTCCCAATACGACCAAAGGAGTCGCGTTCCGGCGAGATTGCTCGGCGAAAGGGAAGCACGTTGCCTCGGCCTCCGCTTCGTCCACTTCGAGATCGAGCACGATCAAATCGGGCCGGATTTCCTCGGCCAGCGCCAGGCCGCGCCGCGTCCGACGCGCTCCATAGGTCCGCACCCCGCTTCGAGCGAGGGCCGCTTGAAGAACTTCGTGCGTCTCGCCCGACGAATCGACGACCAAAACACGTTGGTCCGTGCTCACGGCATATCTCCTTGCCGAGTTTTCGTAAATTCCCCAATAGGCAGGCTTCGCCGGGGGGAAATGGTGGGAAGCGGCGAAGGATAGCGAGTTCCCCCTCCCGTGTCAAAGCGTCTTGCCGGACAACCATGGCGGGTGGAAACCACGAAAGACGCGAAAAACACGAAATGCCATTTTCGTGTCTTTCGTGGTTCCCACCCGTCGATGCTCCGCCGGCTTCTTCGCGCCCTTCGCGTCTTCGCGGTGGAAAAATCGCCACAAGTAGTTGTCCCACATGGCTTTGCGGTTCCGTTGCTGTCCGCGATTATCTGGCCTTTACCTAAAACGTCCTTCCGGTCAGAATACCGCCTCCGCGGCCGACCTTTTTGCCCGCGCAAGGCGTAGGAAATCGGCGGCGGACCCGTGGTTAAAAGGCGACCGTTTGTTGCGGTCGACGGACCAAAACCAGTCGAAGTCGGCACCGCTCGCTTGCCGCGCATGGGGCGCCGGGTCAAGGAAGACCGACTGTAACAGCAAGGAGTGCTGGAAGTGACCAAGATCTCATTCTGTGCCGCGCTGGCGGCCGTCGTTCTGTGTGGCGTGTTCGTCTCCGTGGCCCTCGCGCAGCAGGGCAACCCCGGATATCCTGCGGCGCAGCAGGCCAATCCTGGATATCCGCCCTCGCCACAAGCCAACCAAGGCTACACGCAGTATCGGCAGCCCGGCCCGGCCGCCCAACCCGCCGCTCAGCCGCCGATGGGCGCTCCCGTCGGTCTTGTGGACATCGGCCACATTCTGGAGCGGAGCAGCCGCATCAAGAGCGAGCAAGAAGCGATGAAGGCCCGGATGAAAGAAGTCGACAACGCCCTGATGCAGGAGCAGGACGCCATTCGCAAACTTCAAGAGCAGCTCCGCGAGTTCAACTCGGGCACCAATGAGTACAAGCAACGCGAGGCGGAGATTGCCACGCGGTTCTCTCAACTCCAGGTCAATGCCAAGCTGGAGCGAAAGCGGTTCGACGAACAACGAGCTCAACTCCTCTATAAGGCCTACAAGGAAATCGAGCAGGAAGTCCAGGCCGTCGCCGCGCAACGCGGTTTCGTCATGGTGTTGCGGTTCACCGGCGCCGACGTGCCCCAGGACAATCTGGAAGCCGTCTACATGTTCGCCGGCAAGCCGGTCGTCTGGTTCAATCCGGGCCTCAACATCACCGACGAAGTTCTGCAGCGTCTCGAACAGCGGGCCGGCTACGGCGGCCAGCCGAACATGAGCAGCACGCAAAGCCGGCCCGGCATCCCGATGCAGCCGCGCCGCTAACCGCTTCTCGTTTGGTCCGGGAGTTGGCCCCCCTTCGCACCGCGAAGGGCCGGTTGTCCCGGGGAGGGTCCGGTTTCTTCTCCTATCAATGGCGCCTGCATCCGATGCCCAAGCTACGCAGACAACGCACGATTGCCTCGGCCGTGACCGTGGAAGGAGTCGGCTACTGGAGCGGACGCGACGTGTGCGTCGAATTCCGCCCCGCCGACGAAAACGCCGGCGTGGTGTTCGTCCGTCGTGACCTGCCCGGGCTGCCGCGAGTGCCGGCCCGCGTCGCGTTGCGAACCGACACCCCGTTGCGAAGCAGCCTGGAATTCAGCGGCGTCCGGGTCGAGATGGTCGAACACATCATGGCCGTCCTTGGCGGACTGCAAATCGACAATTGCGAAGTCTGGGTCGATCAACCCGAAATGCCCGGCTGCGACGGTTCCTCGCTGGCGTTTATCGAAGCGATCGAGCAAACCGGCGTCGTCACGCAGCCGGCGCTGCGGCGGTGTCTTTTCGTCAGCGAGTTGATTCGGGCCTCGCGGGACGACGCCTGGGTCGAACTGCGTCCGTCGAGCGACGACGGCCTGTGGCTCGACTACACGCTCGACTATGGTCCCGGCCCGATCGGCCGCCAACGATTGCGTCTCAAATTGACGCCCGAGACGTTCCGCCGCGAGTTGGCCCCTTCGCGCACCTTCCTGTTGGAAGCGGAGGCCAAGCGGCTTCAGTCCCTTGGATTAGGCGCGCGAGCCGGCTTCGGCGACCTGTTGGTCTTCGGTCCCGACGGCCCCATCGACAATACGTTGCGTTTCGAGGATGAGTGCGTACGGCACAAAGTCCTCGATCTGGTCGGTGACCTGGCCCTGGCCGAGTGCGATCTGGCGGGCTCGGTCATCGCCTCGCGGAGCGGACATCACCTCAACGCGAGAGTCCTACAAACTTTTTTGACAAAATCGCAAGCAGTCGGCTGTTATCGTCGCTGTGCGTGAAAATAGGTAGGCCGGGTCAAGACCCGGCATGGTTGATTCCGACGCCGGGTCACGACCCGGCCTACGTGAAGGAGCGTACGGTGGGCATCGCCCGCCAAAACCGGCAGCAGTACCCCGCGCATGTCTCGGTGGGCCGTCCCCACCCAATGCCAATGACACGCGGCGAGCCCCCGGCGGATTTCGAGGAGCCCCACGATGGCCATTTACGTCAGCCCCCAAGCCTGCGTTGACCCCAGAGCACAAATCGAAGACGAAGTCTACATCGGCCCGTTCTGCGTCGTCGGGCCCGACGTGCAAATCGGACGAGGCACCCGGCTCGAAAACAGCGTGACCCTGATGGGCCATGTTACCCTCGGCGAATGCAACCACCTCTGGCCCGGCGCGGTGATCGGCGGCGAGCCGCAGGACAACAGCTACACCGGCACGCCGACCCAGGTCGTCGTCGGCGACCACAACCGCATCCGCGAGGGCGTGACGATCAACCGCGGCACAGAGAAGGAAGACGGCGTCACCTGCGTGGGCAGCCACAATTTCCTCATGGCCTATGCCCACGTCGCCCACGATTGCCACGTCGGCAGCCACGTCATTCTGACGAATAACGTGCTTCTGGGCGGCCACGTCCACGTCCACGACCACGTCACGCTCAGCGGTGCGGTGGCCGTGCATCACTTCGCCACGATCGGCAGCTACGCCTTCGTGGCCGGCTGCTGTCCGGTGCGTCACGACGTCCCGCCCTACATGTTGGCTGAAGGATTCCCCTCGCGCCCTCGATGCGTCAACGTCGTCGCCCTCAAGCGAAACAATTTCCCGCCCGACGTGATCAACGCCCTGGCCGAGGCCCATCGGCTGCTCTACCGCGCCAAAGTCGGCCTGGATCCCGCGCGGGAAATTCTCCGTGGAAACAACATGCTTGTGCCTGACGTCAACCATCTATTGAGCTTCGTCCAGTATCAGCGCGAGGGCCGGCACGGACGAGGCCGCGAAAGCAGGAGAGCCGCGTGAAACCTTTACGCATGGCAGTCATCGGCGCTGGCCGGCTAGGTGGGTTTCATGCCCAAAAAGCCGCCGCGAATCCCGACGTTGAACTCGTGGCGGTCGTCGATCCCGTGCCCGCCGCGCGCAATCGCGTGGCCGCCGAGTGCCGCACGAAAGCCGCGGCCGACTACCGCGGATTGGCCGGATCGATCGACGCCGCGATCGTGGCCTCGCCCACCAAGCTGCACCACCGCATCGCCCTCGATCTGGCCCGGCAGGGCATCCACCTGCTCGTGGAAAAGCCGCTGTGCGCCTCGCTGGCCGAGGCCGACGAACTCGTCGAAGCGGCCGACGCGGCGGGCATCGTCCTCCAGGTTGGCCATGTCGAACGCTTCAGCCCCGCCTTCGTCACCGCCGCCCCGTACCTGGCCCAACCGAAATACATCGAGGCCGTCCGCGCCAGCGGCTTCACGTTCCGAAGCACCGACGTCGGAGCGGTGCTCGACCTGATGATCCACGACATCGATCTGATCCTCTCGCTCGTCGGCTCGCCCGTCCGCCGGGTCGAAGCGATGGGCGTCTCCGTGATCGGCGGCCATGAAGACGTGGCCAACGCGCGAATCACCTTCGAGTCGGGCTGCGTCGCCACGCTCAGCGCGTCCCGGGTGCATCGCGCGGCGACGCGCCGCATGCAGGTCTGGACGCCCCGGACCTATGTCGAACTCGACTTCGGCGCCCTGACGGTCGCCGTCGTCCAACCGAGCGAAAGTCTGCTCCGCCGCGAGTTCGACATCGAGGAACTCTCACCCGCCGAGGTCGAATGGTTCAAGGATCATCTGCTCGACGAGCACCTGCCGCAGGAGCAAATCCGCTGCGAGCGGATCGATGCCCTGGCCGCCCAGCAGGCCGATTTCGTCGAAAGCATCCGCGCGCCACGACGACCCCGGGTCAGCGGCCGTCAAGGCCGCGACGCCTTGGCCCTGGCCGAGGACATCCTGGGTAAAATCCACACCCACGCCTGGGACGATCAGGCCGACGGCCCGGTGGGCCCAATGGCCGTGCCGCGCCCCAGCGTCGTACCAGCCCCTCACTGGAGCCGCGCCCCCGTCGACGCTCCCCTGCGTCGAGCGGCCGGCTGAGCAAGCCCGTCAGAGGCGGGGTATTCTTGGCTTTCGAGCGGATGCGCATCTTCCCTATGCGTCTCAAGTTGTCGCTTGCTTGACACACCTCATGCGTTCAGGCCACAATAACCCGTAGGTCAAGCTGTGCCTGACACCCATAAATCCACGACCTTGCGCATCGTCAGGCACAGCCTGACCTACGGCTATAAGGGAAACCGCTCGATGCACGCATCCGGCCGGCCTCGCGCCGCGGGATTCACCCTGGTGGAACTCTTGGTGGTGATCGCCGTCATCGGCCTGCTCGTCGCCCTCCTGTTGCCCGCCGTGCAAGCCGCGCGCGAAGTGGCCCGTCGGCTCCAGTGCGCAAACAATCTGCGGCAACTGAGCCTCGCGGTGGCCAACTATGAAGCCACGCTGGGCATCTTGCCCGCCGCGGGCATCGTTGATATCGACGAGGAGGGCAGGTTTCTTTGCCGCTCGGGCAAGATGTTCAGTTGGGCCGCCCTGATCCTGCCCTATGTCGAGCAGGAAACGCTCCACGACCGCTTTGACTTCAATCGCTCGGTCCTCGAACAGGAAGGCAACCCGCAGTCCGACCAGCCGCCCTTGATGCTCTGCCCCACCGACGCCGCCCGCGGCCGAATGTTCGTCGACGCGGACCTGACCGGGGGCAAGTCGTTCGGCAAGGGCAACTACGCCGCCTATTGCTCCACTTACCACATCGACCAACAGGAAACCCCGCCGGGTTTTCCGGGTGCCATCGTCGGACACGGCCAGAAGCTCGCCGAAATCACCGACGGAACCTCGAACACCTTGATGCTCACCGAAGTCCGAACCCGCGACCACGTCCAAGATCAGCGAGGCACGTGGGCATTGCCCTGGGCCGGCTCCTGCCTTGTGGCCGTCGATCGCCACTCGAAAAATACGCCGCGGTACGTGCCCGACAGCTACACCAAGGGCATGGCCCAATTGCCCAACCGCCAGGGCCCCATCTACGACATGCTCTACCGCTGCGCAGACCCCTCCGGCGCCCAATGGGACCGCATGCCGTGCGCCACCTACGCCCCCGGCTACCCCAACGGTTTCCTCTCCGCCGCGCCGCGCAGCCTTCACCCGGGCGGGGTCAATGCCTCCTTCGTCGACGGTCACGTCACGTTCCTGCGAAACGACGTAAACGAACTCCTGCTGGCCTTCATGGTGTGCATCGAAGACGATCGGATCCTTGACCGCGAATCCGCTGACTAAGGCAACAAGCGAAAATGCACAAACTCGCCTACCTGCCGATCCTCTTCATCGTGCTCGGCGCCGCCCTGCTCCTGGCCGCGTTCGCCTGGTCGCGCATGAAAGACCCGCGAGACTTCTGGCCGGAAGAAAAAGCCGAGACGCTCAGCGCCGCGGGCCTCGAATACCACGGGGCTGCCCACCGGATGACGCACGTCGAATCCGACACGCAAAAAGAAGAACTCCAGCGGCAATTCGACCAGGCCCGCGATCGCTACACGCAACAACAGACCGCGTTTGCCGAGGCCCAGGACCGCTACGAACGTCCTTACCGAATCCTCTGGTGGTCGGGCATCGCCTGCCTGGCCCTGGGCGTGCTGGGCCATTTCCTCGTCCGCTCGTCCGCCGCCCGCTGAGTTCTGGTTACAACAACTCACCCCATCCTTGCCGCCCACCGCTCCGGCTCCTCGGGAAACAGCGCCGTGTGCTTCACCCCCTTGCGCGGCTCCGCCATCCACGGTTCGACCGCGTCACGCCACGCCGCATAATGGGCCGTTTCCTTATGGGCCGCCATGCCCGCCTCGTCGCGGTAGACCTCGTAAAGCATAAACCGATTCGGGTTGTCAATCTGCTCGATCACGTCGAATCGTAAATTGCCCGGCTCGCCGACCGTGTGCCGCGCGTTCTCCAACGTCGCCGCCACAAACGCCTCGCGATGCTCCGCCTTAACGTGAACGTGTACACATACAACGTACATCATCCAATCTCCCTATAAGAGCCTATCCGAAAACGGGGACTGGCTCCGAACTCAACGTACGCGGCGCTTCCTAAAACGGTTGCCGTGAGGTGCCTGTCCCCGTTTTCGGATAGTCTCTAAAAAACCTCCGTGTCTCCGTGGTAAATCATCCGCGTTCCTTCACGCACCGCCGTTCACCACGTTCCGCGGCCGTCCGTCCAAAAACGCCCGAAGGTTGTCCACGGCCACTTGCATGAGCCGCCGCCGCGCCTCGACGGTCGCCCAGGCGACGTGCGGCGTAATGCGGCAGTTTTTCGCGGTCAAAAGCGGATGGTCCGCCCCGGGCGGCTCGGCCGAAAGCACGTCGAGTCCCGCTCCCGCGATCCGGCCCGCATTCAGCGCCTCGGCCAGCGCCGTCTCGTCGACCACCGGCCCGCGACTCGTGTTAATCAACCATGCGGTCGGTTTCATCCAACCGAGCCGCTCGGCGTTGACAAGCTTGTGGGTCTCGGCCGACAGGGGACAGTGCAACGACACGACGTCGCTCCGCCGAAAAAGCGTCTCCAGATCGACCGCTTCCACGCCCTCGTCCAAATCGCGAGGCGCGGCCGCGTCATGCGCCAGCACCTTCATGCCCAGCGCCCGAGCGACCCGAGCCACCGCCCGGCCGATTCGTCCAAACCCCACGATGCCAAGCGTCCGCCCGTCGAGTTCGAACAGCGGGCTGTCCCAAAAGCAAAAATCCTCGCACGTGGTCCACCGCCCCCGGCGGACCGCTTCCGCGTGATGCCCCACCTGCTGCGTAAAATTCAACAGGTGGGCAAAGACCATCTGCACCACCGACTGCGTGCTGTAGCTAGGCACGTTGGTCACCGCGACGCCCCGCCGCCGGGCCGCGTCCACGTCGATAATGTCGTAGCCCGTCGCCAGCACCCCGATGTACTTCAACGCGGGAATCCGCTCAAGAATCGGGCCGTCGAAGGCCACTTTGTTGGTCAAAACCGCGTCCGCCCCCGCCGCCCGCTCGACGGTTTGCTCGGCCGGCGTGCGATCGTAAATCTCGCATGTCCCCAGCGATTGAACGCCCTCCCAACTCAAATCGCCCGGGTTGAGCGAATAACCGTCGATCACAACGATGCGAACCATGAGCGTTCTCCGCGAATAGGTAGGGTGGGGCGATGATGTAACAACAAAGTAGGGTGGGGCGACGACCGTCCCGCAAA
>DATECS010000297.1:0-2706 GCA_035286785.1 Thermoguttaceae bacterium
GTGCCGCTGACGTCCTTGCCGATCCAATCGACCAAAAGCACGTCCACGTCGTCGAAAGGCAATCGGGCCATGAGCCGTTTGGCCAGTCGGAGCAGCTCCTGCTCGCGCGCAACGAGTTCCTCGGGCCGGACGGCTTCGATCCGGACCGTTTCGTCGTAGCCGTTTTCGACCACGGCCAGCCCGGCCAGAATAGGGCAGCGGCGGAGAATCTCGGGCGTCGCGTCGGCAATGACCCGCGCGAAGCTCGATCGCTGAATGGCCCGATGGTAGACGCACGCCCCCTCGTGGTTGCCCAGTCCGATAAGCAGCATTTTGATCAGGCCGCTTTCGATCGGTCCGGCGAACATGGTGTGGGGCTTCACGCGGTTGCATACGACGACATGATCAGCCTCGAAGGCCAGCCGGTCGAAGTGGATCGGCAGCCCCTCGGCCGTGCGGCAAACGACAACCGTTTCGAGACTACTGCGAATCGGACAGCCGACGGCCGCTTCCGTGACGCCGTAGGATTCGAGCAAGTGGCGCTGGCCCTCGGCGGTCGGCCCGCCGTGGCTGCCCATGGCGGGCACGATGAACGGATTTGCGCCGAGCCGCCGGAAATGGGCGACCGCCGCGCGGACGATCACGGCCAAGTTGGCGATTCCCCGGCTGCCGACGGCCAGGGCGACCGACTGACCGGGTCGGACCCGTTCGGCGAGTTGGAGCCCGGCAAGTTGTCGCTCGACCTCGCCCGGCACGTCGTCCACCCGGGTCGAGTCGAAGTGCTGGCGGAGGCGGAAGAAGTCGGGGAAGGGAAGCATGGGAAGCAACTACGGGAGCGATGATTCGTGAATGGCCAGAGTCGCCTTTCGCTCCGAGATTGTGATTTTTTGTAGGGTGGGCACCGCCCACCAAAACACAACATTCGTGCCCACCCTACACTTCTTTCGCGGAGCGAAAGGCGACAATGAGTGTAGCCGGGGTTCCGCGTCATGGTCCAGGCACCGGAATGGGGGGGCCTTGTGCGTTGACCGGGTGTTTGTACAACGGTATTATAAATCAGAGAACCGTGTTTGAGGTGTCCGATGAGCCATTCCTTCCCGCCCGAGCTTCAGCGACTTTTGCACGAGGGTCTTGCCTCGGGTCATTACAGAACGGAAGACGAAATGCTCCTCGAAGCGTTGCAGTTGCTCCGTCGACGGGACGGTGATCTGGAACGGTTCAAGCGGGAGCTCCAGACGCGGCTGACGCGGCTGGAACGTGGTGAGGGGATTGAACTGGAAGACGACGAAGCGTTGCGCGCGCTGTTTGACGACGTTCAGGCTCGAGGCACTCAGCGCTACGAGGCTAGCCGGACGGCCGAATGAGTCGCTTCACGCTTGATCCGCGAGTCCGCGTTGATCTCGACGAGATTTGGGACTACATCGGCATCGAGAACAACAACCCGGTGGCCGCGTCTCGCCAGATCGAAGTACTTTACGAGAAATTTCTTCTACTGGCTAACGAACCCCTTCTTGGTCAATTGCGCGAGGATCTTGGCAAGAATCTTCGGGCGTTCGTTGCCCGTCCGTTTGTCGTTCTCTACCGACCGACGGTCCACGGCATTGAGGTTGTCCAGGTGGTTCACTTCGCGCGAGACGTTTACACGGTGCTGAGGCACGCGAAGACGGAACCTTCTTGAACGGACAGGCTCAAGAGGGTGCTCGGTGAACCCAAGTTTTGCACATTACCCAAATTGTCACCTGGGGTGGGCTTGAGTCGTCTTGTTCCTATGTACTCATCTCGCTGGAGCGAGATGTCTCGACGAACCGCTGTTTCGTAGTAACGAGGGGGCGTGACAGCAAGCCTGAGTGACATCTTGCTCAAGCGAGATGAGTACGGGTTGGTCTGGTCCCGGATTCCCGCCCAGGGTTAGAATACCTGGCCCCCCCCCAGAGCCCAAGGAGGAAGCTCATGACCTCACCGAATACCTCACACAGCCACGATACTTCTCAAGGTCGGCGTCATCGGCGTTCGGCGTCGAGCGCGCACCACGGACCGCGTCCGGAATGGCAGGAGTCGAAATCGAAAGAGCCGGCGCGACGCGGACGGCGGCGGTTCGGGCTTCTGCTGACGGCCGTGGCGCTCGGCGTGTTCGTCTGGTTTCTGCCTGTGCTGGTCACGCACACCGGGCTGTTGAACTGGATCGTCGCGCGGGCGACGGGCGATTTGAAGGGGTCGGCCACCGTGAAATCGGCGTCGCTCGGCTGGTTCTCGCCGGTTCGCGTTTCGGGAATCCAGGTCCGCGACACGCAGGGCAACGTGGTGGTGGACGTGCCCGAACTGGCCGGCGATACGCCGCTGGCTAAACTGGCCCTGAACTGGAAGCGGCCCGGCACGTTCACGCTCACCCAGCCGACGGTGCGGGTGGTGCTGCGCGGCGACGGAAGCAACGTCGAGGACTTGATCGCCAATTATCTGACCGGGCCGAGCGGCGAACCGGTCGCGGTCGGACTGAACGTGATCGACGCGACGATCCAAGTGCAGGACGCCTCGGGCGGCACGCCGTGGACCATCGAAAAATTCAATCTGGCGCTGGCCACGTCGAACCAGAAAGACGGACCGATGACGCTGGCCGCGTCGGGCCTGATGCCCGAGGGCGCCACGGCGGGCAAATTCGACGTCAAGCTGGCCACCGGACCCGAGAGCCGCGCGCAGCTTCAGGCCGAAGGACTTCCGATGGGCCGGCTC
>DATECS010000298.1:0-23826 GCA_035286785.1 Thermoguttaceae bacterium
AAAGAGGGGGCTCTTCCCAAGAGTGATTTCGTCACTGCCCGCAATCACCCCTATTTTCCCATCCTTCCTGCATTAATTGGCTTTTCACCCCAACCGGCTGGTTTGTGCAACTTTCCAGGCCCGGGAAGGAAGCCTATTATAGGGTTATAAGGAGTCGAGGCGTACTTCGGATGTTCGGAACGGGCGAGAGCCATGGGTATTCGCGTCACGTGTCCCCACGGGCACAAACTCAACGTGAAAGATTCGCAGGCGGGCCGGCGAGGCATCTGCCCCCGTTGCGGAACGAAGTTCCAGATACCCGCCACGCAGGAGGTGACCGGCGTGGGTGAGGCGACGGAACCCGTTGCAACCCTGGCCGGGGACGACGAGGTGTCGGTGGTGGAGTCCGTCGACGCAAGCTGGTTCGTCCGCCCACCAAGCGGCGGCCAGTTTGGTCCCACGACGCCCGACGGAATGCGCCAATGGATCGTCGAGGGCCGCGTGACGGGCGATTCGCTCGTCTGGCACGAAGGATGGGACGAGTGGATCCCGGCCGCCGACGTGTTCGATGAATTCGCCGCGGCAAGTAAAACTAAAAACAGAAAAGAAAAGAAAAACAAAACCCGTAAGTCCAAAGCGGCCGTCGGCGTTCCGCCGATCAGGAAACCCATCGGCGCCGAACCGCCCGAGTTGCCCACGAAAACACCGGCGATCGACGTGACCGCGCCGATCGTGACCGAGCCCGGCCGGCGGACGATTCACGCAAGACGGCGCCGGGCGCGGCGTCCGACCCGATTGGTCGCCTGGCTGACGATCGCCGTGATCGTGCTCGGCGTGGTTTTTGTTTGGGTGACATTTTATCGTTAGAGGAAAAAGGGGGACTGGCACCGTGGCCTTATTCAACGTTGTGTCGGCAAAAACGTCGCCGCCACGGCGCCTGTCCCCCTTTTTCCTCCCGGAAGCTATTGAAAAACTCGCGAGTCAATCATGAGAATCCAACAACTGCTCGATCATCACGGCATCGTGTCGAATCCGTTCTCCGACGAGGACGCGCAGACCGACCTGGTGTTCAAGGGCTACTGCATCACGCACACCTATCACCCGGCCTGGGACAAGATCCACGGCAACCCCTCGGAACCCGCCACGGCGATCGTGTTCGGCGAGAAGGGCTCGGGCAAAACGGCCCTGCGGTTGCAGTTGGTCCGTCACCTGGCCGACTATAACGCCGACCATCCCGGGTCGCGGGCATTGGTGATCGAGTACGCCGATTTCAATCCGTTTCTGGACCGGTTCCGCGAGCGGTTCCACGGCCGTCGCCGCAAAATCGAACGGGTCTTGGACCACTGGAAGCTCTGGGACCACATGGACGCCGTGCTGTCGTTGGGCGTGACGCAACTGGTCGACCGCATCCTTGAGGTCCGCCAGACGAGCCACCCGGCCGCGTGCGACGCCGCGCCGTTGCCTATCGGATCGCTCGACCGTTCCCAGGCACGAGATCTGCTGCTTTTGGCCGCGTGCTACGACGGTTCGACCGCCGGCGGGAGCGACGATCGATGGAACCGCCTGCGCCGCAAGCTGGGCTTTCCCACGTGGAAAACAAAATGGGATCTGGTGCTGCCGGTCGTCGTGGCGGCGGCGCTGGCGGGAGCGATGGCGTGGTGCGGTCATTGGGACTGGCTCAAGACGGTCTGGCCCTATCTGGCGCTCGTCGCGTCGTTTTTGCCACGGCTGTGGCGATGCGCCAAGGCATGGCGCGCGGCGTGGAGCGTCGCGCGCAACACCCGGGTACTCGCCACGAACCGCCGCCGGCTGAAACGAATCTTCACGCGGTTGCCCGACCGCCAATGGTCCGGCCAGCCGCTGCCCCGGGCCCAACGGAGCGACGACCGCTACGAACTTCTGTCCAAGCTGCAAAACGTGGCCGGTTCATTAGGCCTCTCCGGCATGATCGTCCTGGTGGATCGTGTGGACGAGCCCTATTTGATCAACGGCTCGTCCGAGTTGATGCGGGCGATGGTTTGGCCATTGTTGGACAACAAACTGCTGAAGCACCCCGGTCTGGGTTTCAAGGTGCTTCTGCCGGCCGAACTGCTCCATTTCGTTGACCGCGAGACGTCCGACTTTCACCAACGAGCTCGGCTCGACAAGCAGAACTTGATCCGATCGCTGCAATGGACGGGCGAGTCGCTGCTGGACCTGGCCAACGCGCGGCTGGCGGCGTGCGCGGCCGAAGGGCGACGTCCGACGCTGCGCGATCTGCTGGACGAAGGCATCACCGACGGGCGGCTGTTGGACGCGATGCGTTCGTTGCGTGTGCCGCGCCATCTGTTCAAATTTCTCTATCAGGCGATGGTCGCCCACACCAACGCCCACACCGACGCGGCGCCGCAGTGGCGAATCCGGCCCGACACGTTCGAATCGACGCTGGCGCTCTATCAGCGCGACCAGGCCGCCTTCGACCGCGGCGTGGGCACGGTGTAAGGCCTACTTTGCCCCTACAATCGCTTCGACCGGCATGGTCCGTTCCGCGTCCGAAAGACACGGCCATCTCGCTTTTTGCCACGCAATCTCGGTCCCCGGGCCGCGACGTAGAGTTGTCCAGTGTGCTTCCGCAAAGGACCAAACTGGGAGTTGACCATGGCGCCGATTCTTTTCATGGATCTATTTATTGTGGCCGCGATCACGGTAATCGGGTTCGCCGGAGGTTGGTGCGCGTGTGGTTACAAGGTCCGACGCCAAGAGAAACGCCGCGGCGAGGATCGCCGCCTGAACCAGGAAATGTTGTCCGAGTTGCGCTCGGTGATCGACGCCGTGGCGACCGACGTCGGCCAACACGCGGATTGCCTGGACGAAATCAACCAGGGTCTGGCCGTCGCCGTGACGGAGGAGGCCACGCTGGCCGCCGCCGCGATGGCCAAGCTTTTGATGGTCAATCGCCGCGTCCGTGAACGGCTGAGCACGGCCGAGTCGCGGCTGAACGAGCAGACGCGCGCGATCATGACCCACGCCGCCGAGGCGCGGACCGATTCGCTCACCCGGTTGGTCAACCGGCGGGCCTTCGACGACGAATTGAACCGCTGTTTCGCCGCCTATCGCCGGCAGGGCCGCGGTTTTTGCGTCATCCTGTTGGATCTCGATCATTTCCGGCAATGGAACGAGCGTTTCGGACATCCCGCGGGCGACCAGGCGCTGTCCCGGGTCGCCGCCCTTCTGCGAGGCAACTCGCGAGAGATGGACCTCGTGGCCCGCTACGACGGCGAGCGATTCGCCTTGATCCTGCCTGGCGCCTCGCTGGCCGACACGGTCTGCGCCGCCGAACGCCTGTGCGCGGCGGTCGCCGTGGCCCGGTTCGACAACGGCGACGAAGAGGAAGCCGTGTTGACGCTCGGCGGGGGCGTGGCCCAGGCGAGTTCGGAAGACAGCGTCGCGACGCTCGTGGCCCGCGCCGACGCCGCGTTGGCCGCCTCGAAGCAAGCCGGCCTGGGCCGCGTGCATTTCCACGACGGCGAGGAAATACGATCGTCGAATTCCGCGAAGTCAATCAGCTCCGGCGCGACGCGACGCGGCGAGACTCCATCCGCCGCGAGGGCCGACGGCGTCGAGCCGACAACCGCCGGTGAAGGACGGACCGCGCCCGCGTCGCCCGAGCCGGCCCGTCCCCAAAGCGACGTCGGCGAGCCGCCCTACCTTTGCGCTCGCGCCGAGTTTCGCAAGACCGTCGGCCGCCGCTTGGCCGAATGGCATCGCGGCGGGGCCCGGGTGTCGGTGGCGCTGGTTCGCATCGATGACTATCAGGATGCGTTGGACGAATACGGCGCGGACGTCGAGCCCGGCATGCGCAGCGCCGTGTGGAACCTCGTGTGGCGCGCCACGCGAGACATGGACCTGATCGGCCTGTACGATCAAGAAACATTCGCGATGCTGTTGCCCAGCGCCGACCGGTTCGCCGCGTCGACCGTCGCCGGGCGGCTCCGCGAGGCGGTCGCCGAACGATCGTT
Organism: Thermoguttaceae bacterium; assembly: GCA_035286785.1. Taxonomy (GTDB): domain Bacteria; phylum Planctomycetota; class Planctomycetia; order Pirellulales; family Thermoguttaceae; genus UBA11386. The sequence continues at coordinate 3,978 of DATECS010000298.1, forward strand.
GGCCACCCCCAAGGGCCTGCTCCAGTTCACCGTGAGCGTCGGCGTGGCCGAAGCCGGTCCGCAAGACCAAACCAACGACCTTCTCCAATGCGCCGACCAGGCGCTGCAACAAGCCGTCGCCGCGGGCGGCAACCGCGTCTTCGTTCACGGCGTCGCGACCCAACCCGACGCAAGCGAAGCCGCCTCGACCGCGCAAACGCGAGAGCAATAGCAGTAATAGTAGAGTGGGGCGACGATCGTATCTTGGCTTGACCATTGCCGGGACGATCGTTGCCCCACCAGTGCGCCGCGCGTCTGGTGGGGCAACGATCGGCCTGTTTGGCGTCGGGACAAAAGGGGGACCGCTTCGAGGCCGCTCGTCGCCCCACCCTACCTTTTCACTTCGTCAAACGGCTCGATGTGAACCAAAACATCGAGCACGTCGGGCCCTTCGGCCAGGAGTCGCCGTTTGACCGCGCCGGCGATGTCGTGGCCCTCGCGCACCGAAAGGTCGGGATCGACGAGTACGTGCAGATCGACTTGCAGGCCCGGTCCCAGATAGCGCGTGCGCAAGCCATGGACCGAGTGAACGCCGGGCGTGGTCTCGGCGATTTTCAGAATGGCCTGGCGTCCCTCGGCCGCGGCGCCGACGTCGGACAGTTCGCGCAGGGCCGGCCAGGCGATTTTCCACGCGGCGTGGAGAATCAGCACGCAGACGATCACGGCCGCGACGTGGTCGAGCATGCCCCAGCTCGGCTCGATCCACGTGCCGAGCACCGCGACGGCCACCGGCACGCTGCTCAGCGCGTCGCTGCGATGTTCCCAGGCGTTGGCCACCACGGCCGGCGACTTGATCCGGCGGCCGACGCGGATCGTCCATCGGTAGAGAATTTCCTTCGACAAAATGGACAGGCACGCCACCGCCAGAGTGAGCCAGCCCAGTTGGATCGTGTCTTTCTCGTTGATGCCGGCGACGGAGTGATAGCCGATGCCCACGCCGACCGCCCCTAGCGCCAGCCCGATCCAGGCCGTGACCATCGTTTCGATTCGGGCGTGTCCATGGGGATGGTGTTCGTCGGCCGGCGCGGCCCAATACGCCGCGCCGACCAGCAGGACGACGTCGGTCAACATGTCGGAAAGGCTGTGGACGGAGTCGGCCACCAGGGCTTGGCTGCCGCCGACGAGTCCCGCGGCAAACTTCGTTGCCGACAGGCCCAGATTGACCACCAGCCCCCAAACCGTCACCCGATTGGTTTCGGCGCGCTGGATCTCCGGCGACAAGTCGGAACTCGTCGGTTCATGCGAGCGAGCGGAATTTTTAGGGTGCGCCATCGCGTATCCGTTCGCCGGTCCGTGCGATTATTTCCGGACGCCTTCGTTCATATCGTCCACCCGTCGGGCAGCACCGCGCCTTTGGTCACCACCACGATCCCGTCGCGGACCATGATCATGTCGGTTTCTTGCGTGGCCTCGTCGCCCTCGCGCCGAACGATCCGGACGTTGCGTCCGATGCGGCAGTTTTTGTCGATGATGGCCTTTTCGATTCGCGTGCCCGGCCCGATGCCCAGCGGCGGCCGGCCGTTGGACGAATCGTGTTCCGATTCGCCGGGGGCCTGATAGTAGTCGTTGCCCATCACGACGGAATCGCGGATGACCACGTCGCGGCCGATCAGGCATCGCAGGCCGATCACGCTGTTTTCGATCACCGCGCCCTCCTCGATCGCGCAGCCGTCGGCCACCAGGCTCCCCCGGATCGTCGCCCCGTCAATGCGCGACGGAGGTAAAAATCGTGCCCGGGAAAACAGCGGCGCCCCGGCCGACACCATCTCGAACGGCGGCACCTTCGCCGTCAGGGCCAGATTGGCCTGGTAAAACGACCGGATCGTCCCGATGTCTTCCCAGTAACCGTCGAACAGATGGACCTGCACGTGCCGCGTGCGCACGGAGGCCGGAAAGATTTCGCGGCCGAAATCCCGGTAGTCCGTCTTCTCCAGCACGCTCACCAGCGTGTCGCGGTTGAACAGGTAAATGCCCATGCTGGCCAGGCAGTCGCGTCCGCGAGCGTCGATGCCGCGAGCCTCGAGCCAGCCCGGTTCGGTCCTCACGAGGTCGAGTTCCGCCTCGGTCCGCGGTTTTTCGAGGAAGCCGACGACCCGGCCCGCGTCGTCGATCCGCATGATGCCCAACCCTCCGGCGTCGCAACTGGCCACCGGCACGGCCGAAATGGTGACGTCCGCGCCGCTTTCGCGATGGGTCGCGATCATGTCCCGGAAGTTCATCCGGTAGAGTTGGTCGCCCGAGAGGATCAGCACGTAGTCGATGCCCGGCTGCTGGAAATAGCGGAGATTCTGCCGCACCGCGTCGGCCGTGCCCTGATACCAATCGGAACTGGCCAGGGTCTGCTGCGCGGCGAGAATTTCAACGAACCCGCCGTCGAACGGGTCGAACGTATAGGTGCTTCGAATGTGTCGGTGGAGACTGACCGAGTTGAACTGCGTCAAAACATAAATCCGATTGATGCCGCTATTGATGCAGTTCGACAAGGGGATGTCGATCAAGCGGTACTTGCCCGCCACCGGCACGGCCGGTTTGGATCGCAACTGGGTAAGCGGAAACAACCGCGTGCCGCGACCCCCGCCCAAGACCAACGAAACGACGTTCCTCACCGTGGACCTCAATGCGTGGAATGTTTGGATGACGCCCGAAACTTATACTCCTCAAGACGAAACGAACGGGTCCATTCTAGCAAAATCCCGGCCCATTCATGTAGGGTGGGGCGGCGATCGGCCCGGTAAAACGCCCTGGTCTTGGTTTGGCCGTTGCCCGGGCCGGTCGCCGCCCCACCAGTGCGCCGCGTGTGGTGGGGCAACGATCGGCCTGTCCAGCGTCGTGACAAAATAGCCGCGTTTCCAGGCCAGTCGCCGCCCCGCGCCATTAATCGCCGGCCCAAACACGACCGCCAATACCCCCCCGGAAGGGTTCAGGCTGGGTGGGGCTTGCCGAATGCTCCGATTTTGCCGAGCGATTGCATTCTTCTTGCAAATCACTTTCTTCCCGGAGTAGGTCTTCCATGAAGTCTCCTGAAAATGCGGACGATACTGCCGGAAATGGGTGATTGGTGGGCTGTCCACCAAAGCCAGGAGTCTAGTGGAGCGGACAGAATACCAAATACTAACCCGAAGCGAGGTCAGCCCAGCGATTTGCCCTCGCTTGCGCTTCGGGTTAGTCTGGACGGATTGACTAACCACGGAGGGTTACGCAACCATGCGACGACTACTATTCCTCGCGTTCGCCCTGGTTTGGGCCGGCGCGTCCGGGCTCACGGCCGGTGAAATTACGCCTTCGACCCAACAACAGACCTATTCCTATCTCGACGCGGCGAACCAGACGCCGGCCGGCGCGTTTCAACCGCTCGCGCCAGAGGCGCGTCCGGTCCGTCTGCCCGACGTTCACACCGTGCCCGCCAGTTGGACGGACGATCCCGAGGAAAAAACCGACTACTACACCACCGAACAACTCCAGCAGATGACCGAGGCGGCGGCCAAGAAGCACGCCTGGCGCAAGGGCGACTTCACCATCACGCCCTACGGATTCCTCTGGGGCAACATGGTTTATGAAACCGAGCAGAGCTTCGTGGGCAGCTACGCCCTCTACATCCGTTCGGCCGAGACGGCCGGCAACGACAACTTCGTGCTCGACGGCCGCAATACGCGACTGGGCATCGACGTCGGCGGGCCGCGCCTCTGGTTGTTCGATTGCGCGCAAAGCGGCGGCAAAGTCGAGCTCGACTTCCAGGGCAACTTCGTCACCGAAAACAAGGCCGGCGTCCTGCTGCGCCACGCTTATTGGGAAGTCAAGAACGAGGACTATCGCCTGTTGATGGGCCAGACCTGGGACGTCATCTCGCCGCTCTACCCGGGCACGATCATGTATTCCGTCTACTGGGCGGCGGGCAACATCGGTTATCGCCGGGCCCAACTCCGCGGGGAACGCTACCTGCACTTCTCGCCCGTCTCGATGATTACCCTGCAAGGCTCGATGAACGTCGATATTGTGAGCGACTTCACCAGCACGACCGACGACATCGAAGGCGACCACGGCGGATGGCCGGTGCTCGAAGGCCGCGCGGCATGGACCCTGGGCAACCGCGGGCCGGGCTGTCTGCCGATGACCGTCGGCACGTCGGCCCATATCGGCAATCAGGATTTCGACTTCGGGCCCACCTCGCCGTTGCCCGGCGAGTACGTGCGGCCCACCTGGTCGGTGAACGCCGACTTCCAGGTGCCGCTGACCCATCGGCTGGGCGTGCAAGGCGAATTCTTCACCGGCGAAAACCTCGGCGCCTTCCTGGGCGGCATTGCCCAGGGCGTCGATATCAACACGGCAGTGCCGATCCGCTCGACCGGCGGCTGGATCGAACTGTGGTTCGACTGGACCCCCTGCTGGCACACCCACAGCGGCTTCACGATCGACGACCCGTTCGACGCCGACGTCACCACGGCCAGCGGGCGCATCTACAACAGCGCCTACTACGCCAATCTGGTCTACGACGTGACCAAACAATTCCAAATGGGCGTCGAAGTCAGTTCGTGGAAAACGCTCTACCACGACCAAGCGCCGGGCGATTCGGTTCGCATCGAATTCATGGGCAAGTACGGGTTCTAGTTGTATTCTTCTCGCTCCGCGAGAAGTCGCAATCAACATGGAATCGTTAGCCGTCGAGCCTGCTCGACGTCATAAGAACAAAAAACCGCAAATGAACGCGGATAGACGCAGATTTGCAGCTATCCGCGTTTATCTGCGTTCATCCGCGGTTTCAGTCTCCTCCGCGTCCTCTGTGTCCTCCGCGGTGAGAAGATCTCGTTTTCGCACGCATCTTCTTGTCTGAGAATGGGTTGCGATAAAGCCCCATTCTGTTTCTAGCGGCCTGGCTCGCGAAAAACGCGATTATCTTTGACTCGCATCGCTTCTCCCGTTGACAACGTCCAATTGAACGTTATAATCACGTTCAATTGAACTTCCCGAGCAAGGCGGCGTGCCCCTATCACGCCGCCAAAGACGGAGATCCGCCCGATGGCCAAACGCTCGCCGCTGCCTAAGTCGGAACTCGAAATCGCCCGGATCGTCTGGGATCTGAAAGAGGCCACGGTCCGTCAGGTACTCGAAGCACTGCCCGCGGACCGCGATCTCGACTTCTGGACCGTGCAAACGTATCTGCGCCGGCTGGCGGGCAAGGGCTACTTGAAAACCCGGCGTGAGGGACGCAACAACGTCTACAGTCCCCGCGTCGCGCCGGATCGGGTGGTGGGCGAGGTGGTCGGCGACCTGTTGAACCGGGTGTTCGACGGCCAATCGCTCCCGCTGTTTCAATATCTGATCCACGACCGTGGGCTCACGGACGAGGAGATCGACGACCTACAGAAGACCTTGGATGAATTGAAGAAGGGCAAATCATGAGTCTTCACTTCGACGTGCTCCAGCGGCTGGCAATTGTCCAACTTTGGCAACTGACGGCCATCATCGTCATCGCGGCTATTCTGACCTATGGTTTCTGCCGCCGCCGGCCGCATCTGGCCTACGTGCTTTGGCTGATCGTGCTCGTAAAGGCCGTCACGCCGCCCGTCTGGAGCAGTCCCACGGGCCTATTCAGTTGGGCCGACGCCGCCGTGGTCGGCGCGGCGCGGACTTCGTCGCCGACGGTCGCTTCCACAACGCCGCCCCGGGTCGTGGAGAGCGTCTCGCCGGCGGTGATCGACGTGCCCGAACCAGACTCGCCGAGTGCCAAGGACGTCTCGTCCGCGCCCGTCGGCAACGACCCAGGCGGAAACGCGGCGGCGAGAGACGCGATTGAACCGACGCCCGAGCCGACCCCATCGGCATCGACAACAACGCCGGGCGTTCTGGGACTGGGCGAAATCCTGGGCGCGATTTGGCTCTGCGGCGCGGCGGCGCTCGCCGGGCTGTTGATTGGCCGATGGAGCTATTATTTCGTCCTGCTCCATCATCATCGGGTCGACACGGACGAGCGGGTCCACCGGCTGGTTGACGACTTGTCGCGGCGGCTGGGCATCCGTCGCCGGGTTGACGTGCTGGTCACGACGCGGCCCTTCGGCCCGGCGGTCGGCGGCGTGTGGCGGCCGACGCTGATCCTCCCCCAAGCACTGGTCGGAGAAAAAGGGGACATTCTACTTTTTCGGGAAGGGGAAGAACACTGTCACGCGGGAGAAGGAAAAAGTAGAATGTCCCCTTTTTCTCCGCATCTCGAACGAATCGTCGCCCACGAGTTAATCCACGTTCGCCGGGGCGATCCGGCGGTCGGCGTGTTGCAGTTGCTCGCGCAGATCGTTTGGTGGTTTCATCCGCTGGTGTGGTGGACCAACCGGCGGGTGTGCGTCGAGCGGGAGCAGTGTTGCGATGAGCAGGTGGTGGCCAGCCTGGGGTGCGATCCAGGCACGTACGCGCAGAGTCTGTTGGATACGCTGAAGCTCCGTCGGCAGTTACGGCCCGCCCTGCTGCCCGGAGTCGATGCGCCCGAGGTCACCAAACAAAGACTGGAGAACATCATGGACCGTCGCAAGGTTTTTCGTCGTCGTATGCCCGGGACGTGCTGGGTCATGCTCGTCGTGGGCGTGTTGTTCGTGGTTCCCGGGGCCGGTTACACATGGTCTGAAAATGCCGCCGCCACGGCGGCCTCCGAAGGCGGCAACGCGGCGGAACTCGCCCAGCAGGGATGGCAGTTCTGGGCCAAGGGACAACTCGGCGCGGCCGAAGCCAAGTTCAAGCAGGCCGTCAAGCTGGCGCCGGACGACCCCAATATCTGGAACGGGCTCGGCTGGGCCAGTTTCAACTCGGGCAAGCAGATTCAGGCCGAAGACGCCTTCCGACGGGCCGTCAAGCTGCGGCCCGATCATCCGGCCGCGCTCAACGGGCTGGGTCAGCTCTATCTAATGCAACGGAAATTCGACCTGGCCGAAAAGTTCCTCTTGAAAGCCGCCCCCCAAGCGCCGGCCGCCTGGTTCGGACTGGCCCGGCTCTATCTACTGCAAGGCAAGTTCGAGCAGGCTGAGAAATGGGCCCAGAAGATTATCGACTCGGGCAACGTAGAAGAAACTGAACTGGGCAACGTGCGGCGCATGTTCGACGCGGCCAAGAAGAAACAACTCGATGACGATCTGCGCAGGTTGATCGAACCACCCACGGCGAAACACCCGGCCAAAGAGGACGTGGCCCTCCCAGCGTCCGCCGAGCCGACGCAGGAGATCGCGCTGGTCGACGGCGCAGCCGATCTGCAAAAGATGATCGACGACGCGAAGCCGGGCGACGTGGTCGTCGTGCCCGAGGGAACTTACGATAAGCCCATCACAATCGGCAAGTCGATCACGCTCAAAGGCGAGAACGTCGAAAGATGCATTCTCGACGTCACGGCCGACGAGCCGGCCGTGATGATCACTTCAAAAAAGCCCGCCACGATCGAATCGCTCACGATCCGCTGGCAACGGGCCACGAGCGACCGGCCCGCAAGTCCGAGTTGTACCCTGGCCGCCAAGGACGCCAAGGCCACCGTGCGCGACTGCCGCGTGATCGCCTCGGGCAACGCCGCGCGATGCCCGGCGGCCGTCTCGTGCGACGGCTTTTCGGACGTGTACCTCGTGGACTGCCGGTTCGAAGGCTTCGAATTCTGCATCAACTACGCCGGCGGCGCCGAGGGGAAAATCACCGATTGCGTCGTCCTTCGCCCGGGCCATTGCGGCATCACGGTCTACGACGGCTCGAAGATCGAAATCTCGAAAACCATTGTCGCCGGCTCCCGATTCCACGGGATCCGCTCGACCGGCGGGAGGATTCTGGCGCATGACAACCTCATCGTCGAAAACAAAAACCGCGGCATCTACCTCGGCAACCGGCCGGCCAGCGGCGTGATTCGCGGCAACGTCATCCTGGGCAACGCCACGGGCATCAGCGTCTTCCCGGGCACCGACGTGATGATCGCCAACAACGTGCTGGCCCAATCCGATTATGCCGGGATCGACTCGCGCGACGCCTGCCCGATCACCGTGAAAGGCAACGTGTTTCTCGACAACTCGAAGGGCTTCATTCTCTTTCCCGAGGCAGGAAGGAACCGAGTAAAACTCCAGAAGAACACGTTCTGGGGCAACAAGGCAAACACGGAGAAGATCGAACCGGGCCGCGGCTCGTTAGTCAAGGATCCAAAATTCAAGGATCCCGACCACGGCGATTTCACGCCCCAGGCCGACGCGGTCGTCAACGCCAAGCAGGGACTCGCCGACCCGGAGGCGCTGGCCTCGCTGTGGAAGAAGTGGAAGGCGATTTCGACCGACGAATAGCCGCGAAAAACACAAGAAGGCACGAAAATTGCGCAGGTGTGTGTTTGTACGCACCATTCCGTGCTTCGATGTTTCCCTCGGACGCTTCTTCGACGCGTCCGAGGGCCGGGGCCGTCGCTCCGCTTTCACCACCGGCGGACGACGGCCTTCTTTTGTTGGATTGTATTGAGCCGTGACACACGGCCGCGGGGCTACCGATGCGGTCAGCAGCCGGTGAGCAGGAGAATCCACGTCGACAAGAGCAATAAAATCGCGGCCGCGCGAAGGGAAATCGATCTGAGCATCTTCGAGTCATTCTCCTCGGGGAACCGAGAAAAAGGGGACATTCTACTTTTTCATTTTCCGCGCGACGACATTACTTCCCACCGTTGAAAAAGTAGAATGTCCCCTTTTCTTTTCTATTAACTGCCCGCTGCCTGCTGCCTACCGCTCCGCCTCGCCCGTCATCGGCACAAACGCCACGGCGGCGACCTTCTTGTGCCCGACCGACCCATCGGCCCGCTTCTCGACCAACAGCAAGTCCTGAAAATAATTGCCCACCGGCATCACCAACCGGCCGCCGGGCGCCAGTTGCTCGACCAACGGCTCGGGCACGTGGTCGGCCGCGGCGGCGACGATGATCACGTCGAACGGCGAGTGTTCCTTCCAGCCGCGATAGCCGTCGCCGTGGCGGACGGTCACGTTCCGGTAGCCCAACTCGGCCAGCCGTTTTTTCGCCTCGGTGGCCAGCGGCTCGACGATCTCGATGCTGTAAACCTCCTTGCACAACTCCGATAGCACGGCCGCCTGGTAGCCGCTGCCCGTGCCGACGTCCAATGCCCGGCTGGTCGGCTTCGGCTCGGTCAATTGAGTCATCAGCGCGACGATGTAGGGCTGGGAAATCGTCTGACCGTGGCCGATCGGCAACGGCCTGTCGCCATAGGCTTCGTCGGCGTAGCGCTCGGGCACAAACCGTTGCCGCGGCACCCGGCCCATCGCCTCCAACACCCGGGGATCACGGATGTCGCGGGCGGCCAGGTCGTCGCGAATCATCTTGGCCCGAGCCTCTTGAAAATGAGTCGTTTCACCCGATGAGCCCGCGAACGTCGGCATCTCGCGCGGCAACGCGGACTCCTGGGACGCGGACTCCTGGGAAAATTGCGTTTCGGGTTCTCGGCTGAAGAAAGTCATGACAAACATCATCACAACCAGGACCACCACCAACGGCCCCAGCAGCCGATTGCAGCGACACGTGGCGTGGCAATCGCTCATGATAGGGCCCTCGTGAAACAATAGCCGGATTCACCCCCGTGAATTGTACCACGCGCGGCGGGAGGAGCCATCCCGCTTGGCCCACCTTATCGGGTTAGGCCGCGTCGATCTTCCCATGTGGACTCTGTCTACTCCCGCTTCGGCCGATACAGATCGGTCGCCGTGCCGAAGTAGACCTCGGCCGCCGCGCCGAGCGTTTCGGTCAGCGTGGGATGCGGATGGATCGAGTCGGTCAGGTCACCCACGGCCGCGCCCATCTCGATGGCCAGCACGGCCTCGCCAATCAGATCGCCCGCCCCCGGCCCGACGATCCCGCAGCCCAGCACGCGCTCGGTCGCCGGGTCGATGATCCATTTGGTGAGCCCTTCGGTCCGGCCCACCGCTTGCGCCCGGCCGCTGGCCACCCAGGGGAATTGGGCCACCGCCATCTGGCGGCCTTCCGCCGCGGCCTGGGTTTCGGTCAGCCCGGCCCAGGCGATCTCCGGATCGGTGAACACGACGGCCGGGATCGCGCGGGGCTTGAACGCCGCAGGCTTGCCGGCCAACGCCTCGACGGCCACCTTACCCTCGTGCGACGCTTTGTGCGCCAGCATCGGGTCGCCCGCCACGTCGCCGATCGCCAGAATCCGCGGGTCGGTCGTGCGGAGCTGCGCGTCGACCGTGATAATGCCCCGCTGGTTGACGCTCACCTGGGTGTTTTCCAGGCCCAGACCCGCGCTGTTCGGTCGTCGGCCGACGGAGATCAACACGCGGCTGAACATCCGGGTCTTCGGTTCGACGTCACCATCGAAGGTGACTTCGACGCCATCGCCGGTGTCCACGAGCGACGTGACTTTCGTGTTGAGCCAGATGGCCTCGAAATCCGTTTCGAGCTTCTTGGCCAGCGGCTTGACCAGATTGCGGTCGGCGCCGGGCAGCAGTCCGCCGGTCATTTCCACCACGGAAACGCGGCTTCCCAACGCGGCGTAGACGGTGCCCATCTCCAGCCCAATATACCCGCCGCCGACGACCAACAACGACTCGGGCACGTCGGGCAATTCCAAGGCGCCGGTCGAATCCATCACGCGGGGGCTTGCCAGGTTCAAGCCGGGGATAGTGGACGGCGCCGAGCCGGTCGCCACGATGCAATGATCGAACTCCAGCCGGTCGTCGTCCATCGCCGCCCCGTCAATCGGGTTGAGCCGAAGCGTGGTGGAATTCTCGAACGTCGCCCGGGCCTGGACCACGCGAACCTTGCGCCGCTTGGCCAGTTGCGACAGTCCACCGGTCAACGTGGCAATGACCTTCTCTTTGCGGGCACGGACCGCGTCGATGTCAATCGCCGGATCGGAAAACGCAACGCCCCACTGTTTCAAATACTTGGCCTCGGCCAGCACCTTGGCCACGTGCAGCAGGGCCTTCGACGGAATGCAGCCCCGCAACAGGCACACGCCGCCCAACCGCGGCTGCATCTCGACCAGCGTGACTTCCATCCCCAAATCGGCCGCCAAAAACGCCGCCGCATAGCCGCCCGGCCCGCCGCCGATGATTGATAATTGTGTTTTCATGGGATCTCAAGGTTAAGGTTTTTCGTGTTTTTCGTTTTGAAACAGCGTATGCACCTAGATGACACGGAATTAACCACGGGGCATGTCGCACCTATTGGAAATTATCAAGACAATTTCCCAACACAGAAAAGACGGCGATTATTACAAGGATCGTTAACAAAAACAAGAAGGCTGTTCGTTTACACCGAGAAAAGAGAACTCCGATAGAGCCGCCAGTCGCAGCCAGTGTCAGCATGAACAGCGTGAAATGAACAGTACGAGGTTCGATCTTCTTTGCGGGAGGTTCTTCGTTGAACATCCAACCGGTGAGACGCCAAAAAGCAGAAGGCTCATGCTCCGCCAGCAGACAAAGTGTGAACATGCCGCAAACAACGCCCAGAAGAATCGGAAGCCAAGTGCGTCGCGTTTGTGTGTTCTTTTGGGCTGTTGCCATTTTGGTTCCTGTTCCACCCAATACCAGGGTCGTGACCACTTGACTTTCACGGGCTTCTGGTGGGGGGCCGAATACCACGAACGCTCTGGCCTAGGCTGCGGATAACAAGCATCAAGGTTCGGTCAGTTTCAACTTTGGAACAAGCAGCGGCTATTGTGGACCGTCAGTCCTTGTAGAGAATGTCTCCAGACTACCTTCGAATCGCATCCATCTTGCTTTCGCGTCTCAGGAGTCCGCATGCTAGGCCTAATAGTGTATTCGATCACCAACCAGAATAGCTAGAACGGAAAGCATCGCATTTTACAAGTGCTTTTCGGATAAGGTGTTATGTCATTTCGAGAACTTGTTATCTTTCGAGGTTAGAAAACAAATCGGCATTGGAGGCCGTGTCGGGCTTAGCATAGCGTCGGGCCTTGGTGCCAGCCAGCGGGTTTGTCACGATCAACAGCCCATGAGCCACCCAGTCCCGAATTAGTTTCGAGACCTGCAAAACATTCTCCGTCCCTTTCAATTTCCGGACTTCGGCGTTCCCGATTGAGCCGTGTCGGTCAATATACAGGCTAACCTGCTCCCAGAGAGTCGGCCTGCTCTCGTTGAGCAGGGTGATCACGACAACATTCCGCTCGATGTGCGGCTGAGTATCATAGAGAGGCGGGTACAATCCCGTTTCCCGCATGGTACTAAACATCATGCGAACCCCTTCGCCCGCGTCGAGATTCGGCGGGTTGGCAAACTCCCGAAGGTGGCTCACAAGCAACGGGTTGCGATTGAACGTGCCAATACGCCCGATGTTTGCAGTGGTCACGAGCCCGGCGAACAGACCAGGACTTTCCACCTCAATCCGGTCGGAGAAGACACGGATGTGAACGTCGGTCATCAAATGGTAGTCGCGGTGGATGATGGCGTTGGTGATCGCCTCTTTAATGACGCGCAAGGGATAGCGATGGACGATCTCGAAGCCCAATGGGCCCATCTGGATGCCGCTGGTCAATTCGCGCACCACGGCGTCGGTCGCGTCCTGAATCTGGCGAATGATCGGGCCGCCGACGGTCTGCGGCGGCTTGAGTAGGTTGGTGTTCGGATCGGTTTGGACCTTATTGCCGCGGTAATGGAAGACGCGAACCGCCGCCTTGGCCGCCAGAAGGCCGCTTGGCTCTTCGGCAAACAGCAACACCGCCGCGCGAATGGGCAGGATTCGACCGTCGCCCGACCGCTTCGCTAGTCCGACGTGCAACATGGCCTCGTCGATGGGGCGAGTTAACCGACGCTGCTGGGCGTAGGCTCGCCAGTAGTCGGTATTGAGCAATTCGAAATCAACGTTCTCCAATCGGCTTTCGGCCGTGATCGTGCCTCGGGCAAAGCTCAGCTCGTTGATCTCGGGCGCGGTAAGTTGCTTGTTGCCCTTCTGGAGACGGACGAACGTGCCGTCGTCCACGATGGAATGGACGCGAATGCTCTTGTCGATCCGCAGGAAGACGACTGACCCAACCGTGCCGTCCCGCAGGGTACACCCGACTTCGATGGGCTTCCACGCCAGAAGTTCTGACTCGGTGATGCGCGATCGCAGCAGGCGGCGAAGTTCGTCCCAATTCGCTAGGTTCTCTTGAATGCCATACACCCGATCTCGGCCCTGTCCCTTGTCGGGATCCTCCAAGCCCAACGCGATCGTGCCGCCATCGCTGTTGGCGAACGCGACGACCGTTTCGAGCACCTTGGTGAGCTTGTCCCTGAACCGCTTGCAGTCGAACGTGTACGATTCCTCGAAATCGAGCGCCCGGTCAATCAGCGCGTCGTCGAAAGACGGAATCGATGTTGTGGACGCCGTCGCCCTCACGGTACTATGCCTTGCCTGTGTTCATCCGTGGTTCCAACCTCCGTGCCATCCGTGTCTCCGTGGTCGGTACTACCGTATCCAATTACAACAACAGCCGGCCCGGCGATTGGAGCAGCTCGATCACTTCATTCAAAAATCGTCCCGCCGTCGCTCCGTCGACCAGACGATGGTCGTAGGAGAGGCTCAGCGGCATCATCAGCCGCGGCAGCACCTGGCCGTCGCGCACTACCGGCAGCCACCGAGTGCGGCCCAGCAGGAGCAAGGCCGCCTCGGGATGGTTGATGATGGGTGTGCTATACGTCCCGCCGACCGCTCCCAGGTTGCTGATCGTGAACGTGCCGCCGCGTAGATCCTCGATGGAGAACGTTGCGCCGCGGGCCTGTTGGGCCAAGTGGGCGACCGCCTGGGCAATCTCGGGAATCGTCATCCGATCGACCCCGCGCAGCACGGGCACGACCAGCCCGCGAGGCGTGTCGACCGCCACGCCCAGATTGACGTACTGCTTGTAGACAATCTCGTCCTTCTCCTCGTCGAGGCTTGCGTTCAGCGCCGGATGACGCAGCAGGGCCGTGGCCACCGCCTTCAGCACCAGCGGCATCATCGTCAGCTTCACGCCCGGGGCGAGCCAGCCGTCGGGCACACTCTTACGAACGGCCTCCAGGTCGGTCACGTCGGCGTCATCGAAATTGGTCACGTGCGGAATCACGCCGGCCGAATGGCTCATCCGCTTGGCGATCGTGCGGCGAATCTGCGACATGCGATCGCGGCGCACCGGGCCCCAGGCGTCCTGATCTTCGCGGCCCGGCGGAACGACCGGCTCGCGCGAGACGACGGGGCCGACAGGCGATTTATCGAGAGATTTTCCAGCCGGCACGCTGCTGGACAAGCTGGCAATGGCGCCCTGCAAGCCGCCGGCGGCCCGTTCGACGTCCTCCGGCATGATCCGCCCGCGAGGACCGCTGCCCGCGACTTGCGTCAAATCAACGCCCCGCTCGCGAGCCAATCGCCGCGCGACCGGCCCGGCGGGAATCGCGTCGTCGTCGCGTGCCGCCGACGAAGGCGAAGGTGGCGACGATGGTGGCGTCGTGGCCGACGATGACGGCGTTTCGTCAAAACCGAGCCGCGACCGTGAGGGAGCGGTTGCATTGGAGGAGACGCCGGAACCGCTTCCCGGCGATTGCGGCTCGGTGCTCTTCTCGTCGCCCGACGGCTCCAGCGTGAGCAGCACCTGGCCGACCTTCACCTTTTGTCCTTCCGTGACGTGGACCTTGGTCACGGTGCCGCCGTCGCGACAGGGCACCTCGATCACGGCCTTGTCGGTCTCCAACTCAAAAACGCCCTGATTCGGCTGGACCTCGTCACCCTCGTGGACCAGCACCTTGACGATGTCGCCCGACGCGATGTTCTCGCCCAACTCGGGCAGCTTGAATTCAATACTCATGATCTTGCACCGCGAAGAAGGAGGTTTTTAACGCAAAGACGCGAAGACGCAGGGACGCAAGGAAGGAATTTGATAAAACTTCGTGTTTCCGCCTCATAATACCTCTCATATTCTTTGCGCCTTTGCGCCCTGGCGTCTTTGCGTTTCCTTTTTTTAACGCAAAGACGCGAAGGGGATTTTCTTCCTCTCCGTGCCTCCGTGGTCGCAAACTCGCGTCTAGAACGTGAACGCACATTGGGCGAGCCGCGTTTCGGTTTCGGCCATGAGCCGGTCTTCGGCCGCTTCGTTTTCGGCGACGTAGGTGACGGAGAACCGCAAAAATCGGCCCGCGTCGTCCCAGGGGACCGTCGAGATCGAGTGCTCGGCGATCAGGTATTGGCCGGCCGCTTCGGCCGAGTCGAACGTGACGCCGCCGGCCGCTGTCTTGGGGGCCGGCGTGTAGAGGAAGTACGACCCGCCCGGCATCCGGCAGCGGAATCCGCACCGCGTGAGCATGTCGACCAACTTGCGCAGCCGCCGTTCGTACTTATCGCGGGTCCGCCGTGGAATGTCGTCGTTGTCCAACGCGGCGACGGCCGCCTTCTGGATCGCGATGAACTGGCCCGAGTCGCTGTTGTCCTTCACGTCGGCCAGCGCCTGAACGATCAGCCGATTGCCGCAGACCCAGCCGAGCCGCCAGCCGATCATGTTCCAGCCTTTGCTCAGCGAGTGGACCTCGACGCCCACGTCGCGCGCCCCCGGCACTTGCAGGAAACTCAGCGGCGGTTGGCCGTAGCTCAACATCAGATGGGCCGCGTCCTGAACCACCACGATTTCGTTCCGCTTGGCAAATTCGATCACGCGCTCGAAAAACTCGCGCGTGGCGACCCGGCCCGTCGGGCTGTTCGGATAATTGATCACCAACAGCTTGGCCCGGCGACGAATGTCGGCGGGAATCGAATCCAGATCAGGATAAAAATCGTTCTCGGCCGACAGCGGCAGCCGGTGGACCTCGCCGCCGTAGTATTTCGTGTGGGTGCCGGCCACCGGATAGCCGGGCACGGTCATCAGCGTCACGTCGCCCGGGTTGATGAACGCGGCCGGCAGCATGGCCAGCGCCGTCTTCGTGCCGATGCAGTGGTTCACTTCGGCGTCCGGATCCAACTCGACGCCGAACCATCGTCCCATGAACCGCGCGGCGGCCTGCTTGAACTCGGCGATGCCGTTGTCGGAATATCCCCGGTTGGCCGGCTGATTGATCTCCTCGGCCATCGCGCGGCGGACCGAGACGTCGGCCATCTCGTCGTTCTCGCCGATCCCAAAGTCGATCAGCCGCCGTTCCGGATGCTCGGCCATCGCCCGCCGCTTGGCCCGCTTGATCTTCTCGAACTTATAAATATCGGTCCCCTTGCCATACCCCGCCCCGCCGATCCGCTCCGCAAACAGCTTCTGAAAATAAGGATCGCTCATGAGTTGCTCGTATCACCCATTAAAAACGAAAAGAAGGAACCACAGATAAACACAGATGCACACAGATAGACATTATCCAGATCCTGGAAGAGCCAGATACGTCATTTTTCTCACATCTGTGTTAATCTGTGTTCATCTGTGGTTCCAAAAAAACAGTCGTGATTGCTCACTCGTCGTCGAAATTCCCGTCCTTCCCCTTCTTGAAGCAGCACTTTTTGTACTTCTTGCCGCTCCCACAGGGGCATGGGTCGTTTCGTCCGACGTGGGCCTGGGCGGCCGATTTGGCGTCCGCCTCGGCTTTGGCCTTTGCCTTGGCCTTCGCGCGGCGTTCGTCGGCCTCGCGCGGCGTTTCTTCTTGGTCGGCGTCGTAGGACGGTCCCGACTTCGGATCGCTGAAGTCCCAGGTCGCCCAGATGCGATTCACGCGGCCCGGATCGAACGCCTCGGCGTTGAACTTCTCGCCGGCCCGTTCGAAAACGTCGTCGAAGTCTTCGTGATTCGGATCCTTCAGCACCTTGAGCATGGTGGCGTAGCCCGTCGGGCCGCCGCAGTCCTCGGGCGGACAGGCCTGCTCGCCCTCGATGCACCGCGGATAATGCACGTCGGCTTCTCGCGCGGCGACGCTTTCGACTTCGATCTGGTGCTTCCACTCGTCGCCCAGGTCGTAGACGTAGTCGAGCGTCGTATGCTTTCCGTCAACCAACTGGCCAAGCGTCATGTCGGCCGCGTTCCGGTTGTCCTCGTCGACGGCCTTCGGATGGGTGTATGCAAGGCCGTCGATTCGGAATTCGTAGAGATGGTAATTCGCCCATCCCATCGCGTCCTGAAGAACCCCATGCAGGGTCTCCAGCGAGCAATCCTCGATTTCGACGCGCCGCCAGACGCTCGGGCTGACATCGCCCAAGGTGATTTTGATCCGAAAGATCCGAGCCGCCGGGTCCGATTTCGGTGCCATGTCCGATTTCCTTCAATACCGGAAATGATTACTCAAACTTGAAACGAGTAAGTGGAACCACAGATGAACACAGATGGACACAGATGTATTTGTTGAAAGTAGTATCTTTTTGTCAGTTGTAGGTCAGGCTGTGCCTGACAAAAAACGGCATCGTTGTGTCTTTTTGTCAGGCACAGCCTGACCTACATTTATTTCATCTGTGTTTATCTGTGTTCATCTGTGGTTCCAAAAAATCACGCATGAAATGTCTCCACCGTCAGGCCCGTTTCGCTTCGTAGCCGCGCGCCGATGGCGTCGATCGCTTCGTCCGCCAGCGGCGCGACCCAAGGTTCGGCGGGTCGCCGGGCCACGGTGTGGAGGTGTACGCACTTAATCTGCCCACCGGTGTCGACGATCCGGCGAAGCTGCTCCGCGTAAGCGGCCAACTCCGCGTCCGACGGACCCTGGCCGCGCAGGCTTGCGAAAAGCGTCTGGATCACGATCGGCTGGCGGCGAGCCGTCTCGGTCAGGTTGTCCAAAATTTGCTCGAAAGGCACGCCCGAGCGGTTCATCTGCCGGTAGTAGGCTTCGGTGCCGGCGTCGAGCTTGGCCCAAATTTCGCCCTGGTTCGCCTGCAACACGTCGAGCGCCCGGCGAATCGGCTCGCGGTGCAACATGCTCGCGTTGGTGATCAGCACGAGCTTCACGTCCGTCAGCCCGTGGCGGCGCCGCGCCTCGGCACACGCCTCGACGGCCCGGGGAAAATCCTCGTGCAGGGTCGGCTCGCCGTCGCCGCTCAGCGCGATGTCGTTCAACCGCCGCAGCTCCACCGGCACGTTTTGGAACATGGGGCCCTCGAACAACCGGCCCGAAGTGACCGACGCGATCGCCTCGTCCAACTCGACGGCCAAACGCGCGGGATCGAGCCGCTGGGGGTCCGTCGGTTCGGTCCGATCCACCTGGCAATAGACGCAATCAAAATTGCAGTTCTTGTCCAGGCTCAGGTTCACGCCGATCGAAATGCCCCGCGACCGCCGGCTCAGCACCGGATAGACGTAGCGGTTGCATCGAAAACTTCGCGGATGGGCCTCGAACAGAGGGCTCGCGGAGGAACGGGGGGAAGAAGAGGTCATGGCTGCGGAACGTCGCTCGGCGGGAAAGTCACGCTCGTTTCAGCACGGTGAATTCGTCCATCGCGACGGTCGTCAATTCGCCGTCGGGCAGCTCTAATAGAATCGTATCGCTGAAGACCTTGTCGTCAACATTTCGCTCGAAATGCAATCCGTGCCGCGCCCGTTGCGTCCGAACCACGGTGCCCGCCGTCGTCACCGTCTCTTTGCGGCGGCCCACCGTCACCGTCTGCACCACCGTGATGCGATCGCCCGGGTTGAGCTCTTCAAATCGCGTAGCGGAAGCTCCCTCGGCCGCGGACATGAAATCGCTCCCTCTCACCAAACGGGCCCTTTCGACGGACAGTCTATCATTATTATCCCACCGCCGGGCGGACGCTGCCGCCCATGACTATTTCCCCCGCCGAACCGATTTCAGCAAGCCCGGTTTCACCCCGATGGGGTGGATTTCGGCCGCTTCCAGCCGCGGGCCCCTCCACAACGACCTAAAACCCTGTCAGCCAACAGGTTAACGCACAATATTCCTTCGCGTCAATCCCGTAGGGTGGGCACCGCCCACCAAAACAAGACGATAAATGATAATGGTGGGCAATGCCCACCCTACGGACTACGGCCTACGAACAACGGCCAACGCTCATACCTCCTTCGCGTCGATCCACGGCATCAGCCGCCGAAGCTGCCGCCCGACCTGTTCGATCTCGTGTTCCCGCTCCAGCCGGCGCAGGGCCTTGAACGACGGCGCCCCCGCTTTGTTCTCCAAAATCCACTCCCGGGCGAACTGGCCCGTGCGGATTTCCTTGAGGATTCGCTTCATCTCGGCCTTGGTCTCGTCGGTCACGATCCGCGGCCCCCGGGTATAGTCGCCATATTCGGCCGTGTTCGAGATGCTATAGCGCATGTAGTTCATGCCGCCCTGATAGAGCAGATCGACAATCAGTTTGACCTCGTGCATGCACTCGAAGTAGGCCATCTCGGGCTGGTAGCCGGCCTCGACCAGCGTCTCGAACCCGGCCTTGATCAGGGCCGTCAGGCCGCCGCAGAGCACCACCTGCTCGCCGAACAGGTCGGTTTCAGTTTCTTCGGCGAAGGTGGTTTCGATCACGCCGGCCCGGGTGCCGCCGATGCCCTTGGCGTAGGCCAGGGCGAGCTTGCGTGTTTCGTCGGTGGCGCCGTCGCCCAGGGCGATCAGGCAGGGCACGCCCGCCCCGTGGACAAATTCCGACCGCACCAGATGACCCGGCCCTTTCGGCGCGACCAGCATCGTGGCCACGCCCTTGGGCACCTCGAACTGGCCGAAGTGGACGTTGAACCCGTGCGAGCAGACCACCACGTTGCCCGGCGAAAGGTGGTCGCGGATGCGATCGCGGAAGACGTCGGCCTGGATCTCGTCGGGCAGCAGGATGGTGATCAGGTCGCCCTTCTTGGTGGCCTCTTCGGCGCTCACCGGCTTGAAGCCGTCCTTGACCGCCAGGTCGTAGTTGGGCGTGCCGGGCAACTCGGCCACCA
>DATECS010000299.1:0-19032 GCA_035286785.1 Thermoguttaceae bacterium
GCGGCCTTGCTCTTGGCCTGTCCCCAAGCCGGCTGGGACGTCGCGGCGGGCGCCACCGAACTGAAACTCGCGGCGGTCGGCGACGACGCCACGTTTGACGTGGCCATCCTCGGCGTCGCCGCGACAATTTAAACGGGGAACCACAGATGGACACAGATGAACACAGATTCTGATTGACAAGACAGTTGAATAGCTTCATTAGTTGGTTCAAGGATATTTATCGAGAGAAAAAAACGGGCTTTGATCTCTCAGAAAACATTCTGAAGCGATTACCCCCCAGTAATTTCACCACACTCACATTATCTGTGTTCATCTGTGTCCATCTGTGGTTCTCTTTTTTCCGTCGTAGTGGATGATCATTATGTCCGTTGCTTTTCGTGAATTGGGCGGTTCGCCGCGCGAGCAGTATGACGCGAACGGGTTCAGCGCGCGGCGTGAGTTTCTCATCGCGTGGGAAGACCGCGACGCCTTTGCCGTCGAGGTGCTCGGCGAGGCGGCGCAATACGGCGGGACGTTCTGGACCACGTATCCCGGCAAACCGTCTGTCTTCGCCGTGCGGATCCGCTTCGAACCGATCGACGCCGATCGGCCGGACCGGAAAGAACTCGCCGGCCTGACCGAAGGGCTCAACAGCTATTCGAACAGTTTCGCCAAGGCGGTCGTCGAGTACGAAACGGTCAACGAACTCGATCGGGAAGACGGACCCGAGAACGAAGACGGCACCCAGATCAGCTACAAAATGCTTTTTTCGGCCGAGTATCAGCCGATCGGGCCCGGCGGATGGTCGTGGGTCGATACGTCCGATCCTTTGCCCGCCGACCAGCCGTTGGTCAAGTGGGTGCCGATGACGGAGCACCATCTCACCTGGCGCAAGGTGGTCCATCCGCCGTGGACCATGATCCAGGCCTTGCAGGGGACCGTTAATCAAAGCGAATTTCTCGGCTGCCCGGCCGGCACGCTCCTGTTCGAAGGGGCCCAGGCCGGCAAGCTCTACGCGGGCGACATCGCGTCGGGCCCTTCGCCGTTTTGCTGGGAGATCAAGTATCTGTTCCGCGAACGATCGATCAAACACGACGGCAACGTCCACGGCTGGAACCACTTCTACCGCGAGGACCCGGCCGGCTGGGCCGAAGCCACCAACGGCACGGCCAAAATGTACGACGAGGCCGACTTCAACGCGCTCTTTCAATCAGCCCCCGGAGCGTGAAAAGGAACCACAGATGAACACAGATAGACACAGATGATATGTTTGTGGTCTGTAGTTTGTAGGTCAGGCTGTGCCTGACAATTTTTGAATTTCCGTCAGGCACAGCCTGACCTACGTGAGACCCTTCCTTATCTGTGTCCATCTGTGTCCATCTGTGGTTCCCTACTCCGCCGGCTTGTTGATGGCACGACCTGGCGGTACATCACTTCAACGATGTCGCTGATCACGTCGGCCTGATGACTCTCGAGCAGCAGCGCCAGCCGTTCGTGGACCTGGCGGTTGCGGTTCATCCGTCGCGCGACGTCCTGCGTGCCTTCGGCCGTCAGCGCCCCGCCTTCGCCGAATCGGCTGTGAAGCTCCTCGAAGTCCATCCGGCTCCATCCGGCGAACAGTTCCGGATGCGCGGCCACCACGTCGCGGACCACGGGATTCGTTTCGGCGTCGAAACGGCGGTAGAGCAACTGGCCCGGGTTGACGAAAAATTCGTCGGGCGAGACGCCCAGCCCGGCCGCCAGCCGATGGATCGTCCGCGAATGGGGCCGGTTCGAGCCGTCGAGGATCGCCCCGATGGTCCGACGGTCGAGGCCCGTGCGGGCGACCACTTGGCCGAGCGAGAGCCCCTGCTCGGCCATGATCCGCCGAAGATTGTCTCCTGTGTGCTCATTCATGAAAGTTCCTTTCGATGAGTCAACAGGCGATCGCCCACCCCACGGGCGAATTCGTCGAGAGGCCGCTTGACAGGAATATGTACGTCTGTATACTACACTTCCACGTCGATTGTCAAGCGAGACTTCTTGGAAAAAGTACCTCCGCCGGAATCCGCGTGCCGGACGGCTCGGCCGAACGAGGAGCCGAACGCAGTAGCACGGCCCCCCGATATTGGCATAGAGGATCGGCGAGGGATAGGTGTTTCCGCGTCAGCGGGTTGGTGGAGAAAGGAAGGTGCGAACCATGTCGCCCGAACGAGGACCGTGCCGCACGGTGGACTATCGCGTGTGGATCGCCCGATGCGAGGCCTGGGAACCGAGCCACCACCAGGACGTTCCGCCCCGGGCCGTCGCCATACGGCCGGCCGAGTCGCGGACCTATTCGCGCCGGGCCGCCGCTCGATACGTCGAAGCGTTCAACCGCGCGGCGCTCGTTCGCAGCCGGGGTCGCATCTGGGCCGTGGCCATTCCCGTCACCATCATCTACCAGGGCGACCCACGGCCGGGCGACGCGCTGTAAATGACCACAAAAAAACGCGAAAAGTCGGCGTGGCAGGATGGCTCTTCATGTCATTTCGTGTTTTGGGGGGCGATCGAGCCCGGGCCACCCTTTGCGTTGAAGAGAGTCCTCCTTTTCTCACGACCTTCGACCCGCTCACGCGGCGGACGAGCCGGCGCATTTCCAGCACGCTCACCGTCGAAATCACCTGGGGCACGGCGAGTACCGTCTTGGCGACCAAATCGTCGATCGGCGTCGGTTCGCGGTCGATCGCGTCGAGCACCCGGCGTTCGACGTCGTTGAGCGTCAGTTCGTCCGGATGGCGGGGCGACGATCGGCCTTGACGTTATCCTCTATTCCACTTCCCGCGTCACCGCGCCCAGAATCGCCCGCTCTCGCCGTTGCAACAATCGGCCAAGCGGCTCGAGCGTCCACCAGTAAAATGCGGCGGACAACACGGTCAACGCCAGTGCGCATGTCGGCCCCGCCACCGCCGCCGGAATTCCTCCGGACGTCTCGATCCACGTCCCCACCGCCGCGGGCAGCGCCATGGGCAGCATGGCCATGATGAACGCCATGTGCGTCAGCACGATCAATAGCGACGTCACGGTGGTGGTCTTCGTCGGTTTCAGCGATCCGGCGGCAACGTGATACGGGACAAGAATCGAAACGAGATTGCCCAGCACGCTCATGGCCGGAAACGCGGCCGCGAACACCAGCACGGCCGTCAGAACGTCCGACGCCCTCAGGTGGGCCAGCACGGTCGCCAAGACCAGATAGAAAACCAACACGATCAGGGCCACCGGCAACAACGCGAGATTTTTGCCCAAGAGCACGTGACGTCGCGGCGTGGGCAGCAGCACGAGCGACCGGAACCCGTCGCGGTCGAACCCAAAACCGTTCGACATCACTTGAACCAATCCCAAAAGCGTCAATCCCACCGCGCCGCTTGCCAGGAACGGCTTGAGTTCCGCCGGCATTTTCGTCGAGTGGCTGAAAAACGTGGTCACGCCGAGCACCAAGAAAATCATCGCATTGGTGGCCAAGGCCATTTTCATTTCCGGCGCGCGTGACATCGATCGGAAACAAGCCAACGCCATTGCGCCGGCCTCCTCGGGCACGCCGGGCACGGTCCACTCAAGCAGAATTCGTTGATCGATCCGCGGTTTCTTTTCGACGCGCGTCGCCGGCGCGGCCGCGGAAGCGGAAACCATTTTATTCGTCTCGCCGCCACGATAAAACCGCAACGTGCCGCGGTAGGCCCGCGCGATGCCCCACACTCCCAGCGCCGTCATCCCCAGCGCGCCCCACGCGGCCGGCCACGCGCGTCCCTCGGCCAAGGCCCCGGCCGCGCCCGGCAGCCACAACGGCGGCACGTAGCGATGCGCAAGATCAAGCCATCGGCCTGGAATCTCCCTGGACGGCTCCGGGGACACTGTCTTGTCGGGCACGGAAACGCCGGGCGTTGCCGGCGGCGAGCTTACCGGTCCATGCGGCGTCCTGACATGGTTGTTTCGCAGCCATACATTGGTCACCAGGTTGGGCAACTGAAACAGGAGGATGAACACCATCGTCACTCCCATCACCACGGCCCGGCGACGTCGTTTGTTGACCATCAATGCCGCGAGCCAGCCTCGCAAGCAATACGTCCAGGCCGTGATCATGAAGAAGAACCCGAGCACGCCCGGCACGAGCAGCATCATCTTCGGTCCTGTTCCCAGCGTCAGCCCGACCGAAAGCCCCAGCATCGCCGGCAGCGCCATGGCCAGACTTGGGCTGGCCAGCGACGCGAGATAGTTCAGCAAAAAGGCGTCTTGCAGCGAGACGGGCAAGTGCAGCAGCCGGCCGAGGTCGATGATTTCCGACCGTTGCAAGTCGGTCACGAGCCCCACGGCCCAGGTGAACAAAAATATCAGGAC
This sequence comes from Thermoguttaceae bacterium, assembly GCA_035286785.1. GTDB lineage: Bacteria > Planctomycetota > Planctomycetia > Pirellulales > Thermoguttaceae > UBA11386. The sequence continues at coordinate 4,333 of DATECS010000299.1, forward strand.
CAAAACGTCCCACACGCCGCGCATGACCGCCGGCGAGGCGCCCGACAAACTGGCCGCGCCGGCCACCACGCCTCCGATGGCGCCGAACACCGCCACGTTCACGGCGGCGAATAGCGCCAGCGCCATGATCACCGCGTTCAACTGCCCGCCGCGCTGCCACTGGTTGCGCGTCAGACGCCAGCGCAACCACACGAGAGCCCGGAGTTGTGCCAGGTTCATCTCATTCCTCCAGCCAACTGAGCTTCTGCGGCTGGACGTCCTCGTTGCCGACGGCCGCGAGGAAACGTTCTTCGAGCGAGCCCGCCTGGCGAATCTCGCTCATGGGCGACTGGAACACGAGCCGGCCCGCGGCGATAATGGCGACGTCCGTGCAGAGCCGCTCGACGATCTCGAGCACGTGCGACGTCAGGAACACGGTCGTGCCTCGCTTGACGAACTGAAGCAGCGTGTCGCGCAACATCCGCGAGGCCACCGCGTCGACGCCCTCGAACGGTTCGTCGAGGAACAGCAGGTCGGGATTGGGCAACAACGCGGCCGCTAGCGCCAACTTCTTCTTCATCCCGTGCGAGTATTCCAGCGTGATCTTCTTCTCCTCGCCGTCCAGGTCCATCATCGCCAGCAGTTCCCCGCAACGGTCCCGAACCGTTTCCGCCGGCAGAAGATACATCCGCCCAATGAACGTGAGATATTCCCGCGCGGTGAGATTGTCGAACAGCGCGAGATCCTCGGGCACCACGCCCACGCGGCGTTTGATTTCCCGGGCCGCGTCGGCGTTGGCCAGGTCGGTGTCCAAGATTCGCATCGAGCCGCGGCTGGGCGCCAGTAGTCCGGTGAGCATTTTGATCGTGGTCGACTTGCCCGCCCCGTTCGGACCCAGGAAGCCGAAGAACGTTCCCGCCTCGACCCGCAGATCAAGCCCGTCCACGGCCACGACCGACCCGAAGCATCGCGTCAACCCGTTCGTTTCGACGGCCAACATGCGAGTGTCCTTTTCATTCTGGATTATTCGCCAGTCCCTGCGTCTTCGCGTCTTCGCGTCTTTGCGTTGAAAGTTGAAAAACGTCTTCAATTCCTAGCCACCTTCGAGCCGCTCACCCGCCGCACTAGCCGGCGCATTTCCAGCACGCTCACGGTCGAAAGCACCTGAGGGACCGTGAGTTGGGTCTTGCACACCAGCTCGTCGATCGACGTCGCCTCGCGGTCGATCGCATTGAGCACTTGTCGCTCGACGTCGGTGAGCATCAGTTCGGCCGGGTGGTGGATCTCGGTGCCGTCCTCTTGCGCGGCCGGCTCGACGAGGAATCCCAGATGCTCCAGCACGTCGTCGGCCGACTCGACCAGCGTCGCCCCGTCGCGCAACAACCGGTGGCACCCGCGCGACGGCCGCGAATCGACCGGGCCCGGCACCGCGAACACGTCGCGGCCCTGCTCCATCGCCAGCCGCGCCGTGATCAACGCGCCGCTCCGCTCGGGCGCTTCGACGATGAGCGTGCCCAGCGACAGTCCGCTGATGATCCGGTTGCGCTGCGGAAAGTTCCCGCCCATCGGTTCGAACTCGGGTGGCAGCTCGCTCACCACCGCCCCGGCCGCGGCGATCTCGTCGGCCAGACCGACGTGCTCGGGCGGAAAGATTCGCAACAGACCGCTCCCCAGCACGGCAATCGTCCGCCCACCGGCGGCCAACGCGCCCCGATGAGCCGCCCCGTCCACGCCCCGGGCCAGCCCGCTCACCACCGTCACTCCAGCCCGCGCCAGACTGCCGGCCAATCGCTCGGCTTGACGCAGGCCGTAGGAGGTCGCGTGACGCGTGCCGACAATGGCCACCGCCGTCGCGTCGCTCGGCAAAATCCGGCCCCGCACGAAAAGCGTCGACGGCGGATCGTGGATTTCGGCCAAGGCCCGGGGGTAGCCGGGATCCGTATCCGTGAGAATCTGGATGTCGTGCTCCCGGCAAAGGTCGATTTCCCGTTGGGGATCGACCTCGTGCCGGGCCGCAAGAATCCGACTCAGCAGCTTGGGCCCCACGCCCTTGACCGCGCGGATCTCGTCGGGCGCCGCGGCAAAGACGGCTGCCGGCGTGCCGAACCGATCCAGAAGGGCCCGGCGGGTGATCGGTCCCACGTCGGCCACCAGCGACAGCCGCAAGGAGTCGATCAGGTCTTGATTGATTTCGCGTTCCATCCGACAACCCCGTAGGCCGGGTCGTGACCCGGCACGATTTTGGCAAATCAAGAGTGTTCTTCCGTCGCCGGGTCACGACCCGGCCTACGTTCCGTGGCCTCTGGTTTACGACACGGCCCGGCGGGCGTCAAGAAGCCCTTGCCCAAAACAGGTGCCGTGAACCGGGCCGCCGGTGGCACACGACGAGACATGCAGGGCATGGTTGCCGTAGCTGGGAACGATCAGTATAATTTCGGGGTCCGCGTGATTCCAATGGGTCCACGCGACCGTTTTTCCGTGTGGCAATCACGCCTAACTTCCGACAAAATGGGGGGTTACGCAAAACGCCCAATCCCTGATTTCCCATCTCTATATCCCTTGCGGCCCCGGCCGCGCACTAGGAGGTCTCTCGTGGCAATTCGTGTTGGTATCAATGGTTTCGGCCGCATCGGCCGGTTGGTGTTCCGTGGGCTCATGGCCAAACCCAAGGTGTTCGAGGTCGTTGGGATTAACGACCTGACCGACAACAAGACCCTGGCAACCCTGTTGAAGTACGACAGCATCCACCGCCGCTTCCCCGGCACGGTCGAATATGACGACCAGTATCTGACCGTCAACGGCAAGAAGATCCGCGCCCTGGCCGAACGCGACCCGGCCAAGTTGCCCTGGGGCGAGCTGGGCGTGGACGTCGTCCTGGAGAGCACGGGTGTGTTCCGCGGCCGCAAAACGGCCGACAAGGCCGGTTTTGACAGCCACCTCGACGCCGGCGCGAAGAAAGTGGTCATCAGCGCCCCGGCCAAGGGGCCCGACCTCACTTGCGTGCTCGGCGTGAACGACAACCAGCTTACGCCCGAACACAAGTGCGTGTCGAACGCCAGTTGCACGACCAACTGCCTTGCGCCCGTGGCCAAAGTGATCTACGAGAAGTTCGGCATCGTCAAGGGCCTGATGACGACGATCCATTCCTACACGAACGATCAGGTCGTGCTGGACTTCCCGCACAAGGATCTCTACCGTGCCCGCGCCGCCGCGATGAACATCATCCCAACCACGACCGGCGCGGCCGAAGCGGTCGGATTGGTGATTCCCGAGTTGAAGGGGAAGTTCACCGGCATGTCCATGCGCGTGCCGTCGCCGACCGGCAGCGTCGTCGATCTGGTCGTCGAAACGGCCAAGCCCGTGACCAAGGACGCGGTGAACGCCGCCATGAAGCAGGCCGCCGAAGGGCCGCTGAAGGGCATCCTCGACTACTGCGAGGATCCGATCGTCGTGACCGACATCATTGGCGACCCGCACAGCTCGATCTTCGTGCCCGACTGGACGATGGTCGTCGGCGACACGATGCTGAAAGTGATTAGCTGGTACGACAACGAATGGGGCTATAGCTGCCGCAGCGTCGACCTGATCGAAAAGCTCGCGAAGCTGTAAGACCTTTGGTCGTATGTCAAAACTTGGTAGGCCGGGTTGAAACCCGGCGGTGAGCGGCCGTGTCTCGTCACGGTTTCGACATTTGCCGCCGTGTCACGATTCGGCCTACCGATTTTTCACGCCGGGTCATGACCCGGCCTACGTCAATGCGCCCGATCCTCGCCCTTCGCCACGTACCCGACGAAACGTTGGGCGTGATCGATGATGTCCTGGAGCAGGCCGGTCTCGACTGGCGCTACGTCGACCTGTTCGAGACCGTGCCCGCGTCGCTTCCGCTGGACGACGCGGCCGGGCTCGTCGTGCTCGGCGGGCCGATGAACGTCGACGAGGTCGCCGAGTATCCGTTCCTGGCCGCCGAGGTTGAGTGGCTTCGCGAGGCGGCACGCCGCGACCTGCCCGTGCTGGGCATCTGCCTGGGGGCCCAACTCCTGGCCAAGGCCCTGGGAGCGACGGTTCGCGCGAACGAGCGGAAGGAAATCGGCTGGTACGAGATCGAGCTGACCGAGGCGGCCGGCCGTGACACGCTTTTGGCCGACTGCGCATCGAGGCAAATGGTGTACCAATTCCACGGCGACACGTTCACACTCCCGCCGGGTGCGGTACATCTGGCCCGAAGTGCGTGGTGCGAGAACCAGGCGTTCCGCTTCGGCCGCGCGGCCTACGGGCTGCAATTCCACATCGAGGTCACGCCCGCCATGGCGATCGGCTGGGTCAATCAACCCCACAATCGCCGCATGATCGCCGAATTGGATTACATTGATCCCGAGCAAATCCGCCGCGAAACGCCCGACGCGATTGCGCGAATGCATGCCTTCGGCCGGCGGATTCTCCCACGGTTCGCGGCGATGTGCGGCGGGCAATTGTGAATCGTACTCGTCTCTCTCCGCGAGAGGTCACGCCGATCCTTCCATTCTTCTCCGTTCTCTTATCCCGCTGGAGGGCCACGCTCCGTCGTGGCCGCCGTCGTTTACAGCCACGACGGAGCGTGGCCCTCCATGTTGTCGGACAGTAAAATCAGAAATGCGTAGGGTTGGCATTGCCCACCAAAAAATATTCGCGCGATTTTCCGCGTCGATATAAATCGTGAAAAAAGAAAGAACTTCTCGTCGAACCCGTGTCGCGCCTCTTGACAACGGGTCGAAGACGCGGACAATGGCGTGTGTTGTTTAGCGGATTCGACCTGCCAAGCTCGTGCTTCTCGTGAAGTGAGCTTTCTCTGTCCCGGCCGACGTAAGAAGGACGCGCGATTTTGCCGCGGCGCATGTCGCGATATTGTTGCATCGGTGGTACACGGGCCGGCGAGTGGTCGGCGGATTCGCTTACAACGCACGAGGTTGTACGGACCAACCTGTGTCGATTCATCCGGGGGGGCGACGACCGTAGGAACGATAGTCGGCGGCGGAGGTCGTGGCCTGGAAGGCCCCCCCTTGGTTTATCTCGCACACGTTCGGCACGATCCACGCGGCGCGTGCCGCTCTTTCTTAATCGCTAGTCGTCTCTCGACAGTTTTATTTTCATCTCGCCTCACGCCATGCCCACTTGCCTGATCGGCCTTGGCGCCAACCTGGGCAACCGCGAAGAAGCATTACGCAATGCCGTCGAGCGACTCGGCCGGCGCGACGGCGTGCGCGTGATGGCGGTGAGCCGCTGGTTCGAAACGCGGCCCGTCGGCGGTCCGGCGGATCAGCCGGCCTATCTCAACGGCGCGGCGACAATCGAAACAACGCTCGCGCCGGCCTCGCTGTTGGCCGCGCTCCACGCGATCGAGGACGAGTTGGGCCGACGGCGCGCGGCGCATTGGGAGGCCCGGCCGATCGATCTCGATCTATTGCTCTACGCCGACCGCGTCGAACGCACGGCCTCGCTCACGGTGCCCCATCCGCGCATGGCCTGGCGGCGATTCGTCCTGGAGCCGGCCGCCGAGGTCGCCGGTTCGATGCGTCATCCGGAAATCGGCTGGACCGTCGCGCGCCTGCTGGACCATCTCAACACGACGCCCTACTACGCGGCGGTGACGGGTGTCGTCGAATCGGAAAACACGCTTTTCGCCCACCGCGCGGCCGAAGCCGCCTCGACCGATTTGCTCTCCGGTTCGCCGCAAAAACCTTTCCGAGCCGCGACCGTGAGGGAGCGGTGGCAGCCCGCAACGTTCTCCACCGCTCCCTCACGGTCGCGGCTCGGATTTCACGTTAAACACGACCCGGCCGGTTCGACTGGCCACAAATGGGCGATCGCGTTACAATGCCTCCAGCGGCGGGCCCGGCTGCTGGCGGCCGGCGATCCGCGGTGGCGTGCGTCCGCCGGCTGCGCGGTGAGCGACTTTTGGTTTGGCGAGTCGAGCGGCTTGGCGTCGTATTCAGGCGCGCTCACGGAAACCACCTTGCGTCGCCTCCAAAAACGACTCCAACCGCGCGTCGTTCGTCCGCGATTGATCGTGCTGTTGGCCCCGCCGCGACGGCGACGCCGGTTGTGGAAATCGTCCCATCAGGAATTGGAAAAACAACTCCGCCGCGCCGACGCCGGACCCGTCCTGCGAATCGCCGACCCGCGATCGCAAGATTCGGTCGACGAAGTCGTCGCCGCAATCCGAGCGATGGAATAACGTAGGTCAGTAACGTAGGTCAGGCTGTGCCTGACGGATATCGCATGACTTGTCAGGCACAGCCTGACCTACATCAAACCAGCGCCGAATCATGAACGACTCCCTTCGCTTGCCCCGACAGATCGCCGCCGTCGCCGAATTGCGGCGCGAGGTGGCCGCCGCGCGGCGCGAAGGCCGGCGCATCGGCCTGGCGCCCACGATGGGCGCGTTGCACGAAGGTCATCTGAGCCTGGTCCGCGCGAGCCGCGCCGAGTGCAATTTGACGATCGTTTCGATCTTCGTCAATCCCGCGCAATTCGCGCCCGGTGAGGACTTGGATCGCTATCCGCGTACGCTCGCGGCCGATCTTGAGAAGCTCGCGACGTGCGGAACGGACGTGGTGGCGTTCGTGCCCGGCGCGGCCGACGTGTACTCGCCCAACCACGCCGCTTGGATCGAGGTTGAGGGACTCAGCGGCGTGCTGGAAGGCGAGTTCCGCCCCACGCATTTCCGCGGTGTGGCGACCGTCGTTCTGAAACTGTTCAATATGGTCGCGCCGGATGTGGCCTATTTCGGACAAAAAGACTACCAACAGGTCGCGGTCATTCGCCGGATGGTTGCCGACCTCGACGTGCCGGTCGAAATCCGCGTCTGCCCCACGGTCCGCGAGTCCGACGGGCTGGCCATGAGTTCGCGCAACGCCTATCTGAGCCCCGACGCGCGGCGGCGCGCCACCGTGCTTTGGAAAAGCCTCTGCCTCGCGCGGGAACTGGTCGCCTCGGGCGAGCGCGACGCGGAGGCCATTCTTGGACAGATGCGCGACGTGATCCTCTCGGCCGGCGACGTCGAGATCGACTATGTGGTCTTGGCCGACGCCGACACGCTCGAACCGGTCGCCCAGATCGCCGGCCCGACCGTGGCATTGGTCGCCGCGCGGATTGACAAGACGCGACTGATCGACAACGAGGTGCTCCTACCGTGAGCCGATATTATGCTTGATACGCTTTTCCACATTCCGCGGCAGATCGGCGGCTGGCCCGTGTTCGGCGTCGGGCTGCTCTTGGCCGCGTGGTGCGTGTTTGGTTTGGTGGTTGTCGTGGTCGCGTGGCGGCGCGGCGCGGCGGGCCGCGAGTTGGCCGGCTACGTGCCGTTGTTGGCGATTGTTGCCGCGGCCGTCGTCTGGTTCCTGCCGCGACTGTGCGGCGACGACGGCCTGCCCATCCACGGCTACGGCGTCATGCTGTTGATCGCGGTCGTTTCGGCGACGTCGCTGCTCGCGTGGCGGGCCAAGCGAGTCGGCCTCGACCCGGACACGATCATCTCGATGGTCTTCTGGATGTTCGTGCCCGGCATCGTCGGCGCGCGGCTGTTCTACGTCGTCGAATACTGGCCCGAGTTCGACCGGCCCACGTTCGGCGAAACGATCGGCGCGGTCTTGAGCTTCTCCGAAGGCGGGCTCGTGGTCTACGGCTCGTTGATCGGCGGCATGTTGGGCATGGTGCTTTTCCTGCGCAAGCATCGTCTGCCGATGTTGGCCGTTTGCGACCTGTTGGCGCCGAGCCTGCTGCTCGGCCTGGCCTTGGGTCGCCTCGGTTGCCTGGCCCACGGTTGCTGCTTCGGCGGGCCCAGCGACCTGCCCTGGGCCGTCACGTTTCCGCCGGGGAGCCCCGTTTATGGACAACAACTGTCGCGGGGCCAACTCTGGGGATTCGCGGTCGACGGCGATCCGGCGGCCGAGCCTATCGTGACTTGGGTCGCCGCGGACAGCCCCGCCGGACGCGCCGGGTTACAGCCGGGCCAAACGATTTTTCGCGTTAACAACGAGGTCGTCCAGAGTGCAGGCAACGTGTCGTGGCTGCTGCAAGAATCGGCGGCCGCGCAAAAGCCGATCCGTCTGGAAACGAAGGACGGTCTTCATGCCGAAATCTCGACCTCGCCCATGCCTGCCCACAGCCGCCCGGTCCAGCCGACGCAGGTCTACGGCGCGCTGAACGGCCTGGTGCTCTGCTTGTTTCTCTTGGCCTACGCCCCGTTCCGCCGGCGCGACGGCGAGGTGTTCGCCCTGATGCTGACGATCTATCCGATCACCCGTTTTCTGCAAGAGATCATCCGCACCGACGAAGGTGGTTCGCTCGGCACCGGCTTGACCATCTCGCAAAACATCAGCGTGCTCATCCTGCTGGCCGTGATCGCCTTATGGGTCTATATCCTGCGACAACCGCGCGGCACGGCCCTACCCTCGCCGTAACTCTAGCCCAGGCTTTTCTCTAGCCCAGGCGTTTCTCTAGCCCAGGCGTTTACGCCTGGGAAAGTGAGAGATAAGAAATAGTCTTTTTCTTTTTGGCCCCTTCAGGGGCCCTGCCCTCGCTCGCCCCTAAAGGGGCTGAACGACCAATGAATGAAAAAACGCCTTTCATCCGCAGGCGTAAACGCCTGGGCTAGAGAAAGTCGTGGCGAGGAGCCCATAAAGCTTATCGTCGTTGAGCAGTGCCCACCCTACGCCGCCGCTCACCGCAGCATCAGCGTGGCCAGCCCCAGATAATAAAAAAGCGTCATAATGTCCGTCATCGCCAGGGCGATCGGGCCGGACGCGACTTTGGGATCCCGTTTGATGGCCCGCATGGCGATCGGCACGAACAGCCCAAACACGGCGGCCGTCGCGACCGACAGCGCGACGCTGGCCAGGATCACCACAAGCACGACGGCCGTCCGCTGCCACGCCAGGGTCGCCACTCCGACGATCGCCCCGCACACCAATCCGAGCAGCAGCCCGACCATTGCCTCCCGCCGAAGCCGGCGAAACACGGCGCCGCGGTCCCGCCCGCCGGGATCGTGAATCTGAATGGCCAGCGTCAATGACTGAACGCTGACGCTTTCGGCCAGCGTCAGCACAACGGGAATGAACATCGCCAAAACGACGACTTGATCGAGTACCCGCTCGAACGCGGCCGCCAGCGCCGCGCAGGCCAGCCCGCCGCCGATATTGCACAACAGCCAGGGAAACCGCCCGCGGAACGCGGCCGGCGCCGACGCCTGGCGGACCTGGGCCAGCCGCACGCCGATGAGCTGAAAAACGTCCTCGCTCTCCTCGCGCTGCACTAGGTCGGAAAGCTCGTCCGTGTAAAGCTCGACGTCCAACACGCCCACCAGCCGCCGGTCCTGATCGACCACCGGCAGGGCGAGAAGCCGATGCAGCAGGAAGAACTCGCAGGCGTCCAACAACGTGGCTGTCGCCGGAATTGCAACGACCTGCCGCTCCATGAGGTCGGCCACGCGCGTCTCGGGCGGATTGAGCAGCAGGCGTCGCGTGGGAATCACGCCCTGGAGCCGGTCTTGCTCGTCGACTACGTAGAAATAGACGATCCGCCCTTCCACCGGACTGCTCCGAACGCGACGGAGCCCTTCCCCGACCGTCTCGCCCACCAGCAAACGGACGAAATTCTGATGGGCATGATCGACCACCGGATCGCTCAAGTGATGGTCCGACGAAAGCTTCGGCATAATGGGGCATCCAAAAAACGGGCGAGACAGCGTTTCCGTAGGGTGGGCATCGCCCACCAAATCACCGCTGGACAACCATAGCACAATCCTCCCAAACCCGGAATTCATTCACCCCGGACGGCCACCTCTTGGGGGAGGTTCTTGCGAAACCCCCGGGGGTTTGACATACTGCCCCGTAAAGGGGATCATTTCCAGGGCCGGCCGGAACTTTCCCACTCTCCCGAGCGTCTCAAGAAACGGACCTGCTTTGAGCGACGACACGTCCTTGATCGAAGCGACCTTGCGAGGCGAATCCGCCGCTTTTGGACGGCTCGTCCAGAAGTACCAGGATCGCCTCTATAATACGCTCGTCCACCTGACCGGCAACGCCGAGGACGCCGCCGACCTGGCCCAGGAAGCGTTCGTCCAGGCCTTCGTCAAACTGGACACGTTCCGTCGCTCAAGCACGTTTTACACCTGGTTGTATCGGATTGCCTTCAACCAGACGGCCAGCTATTACCGACGAACGAAAACGACGGCCTCGCTCGACGCCGCGCGGGAAACCTCGGGCCGCGAGCCGGTCGATATGAATCCCGGCCCGCATGAACAACTTGAACAACAAGAGAATCGGGCCCAAGTGCGCGAGGCTCTCGCCCGGCTGAGCGACGAACACCGCGCGGTGCTCGTTCTCCGGGAGATCGAGGGCTGCGACTACGAAACCATCGCCGGCATGTTGGACGTGCCGGTGGGCACCGTACGGAGCCGCCTGTTTCGCGCGCGAGCCCAGATGCACGACGAACTCAAGGAAATCCTGACGGCCGACCCATGAAAAACCGAGCCGCGCTCCGTGAGGAAGCGGCTGAATGCCTACCGAGATGCAACCGCTTCCTTACGGTCGCGGCTCGGTAAAATCGAGAATAGCCGCGAGTGACGCCATGAACGAACCCCTGCACGACGAATGGTTGAGCGCTTACCTCGACGACGAATTGTCGGCCGAGGAGCGTGCGCGCGTCGAGCAGTGGTTGACCGACGATCCGGCGGCCCGGCGGCGGCTCGACGAACTTCGAGCCGTCGGCGCGAGTCTGAAGAGCCTGCCCGCCTATCGGCTCGACGAAGACCTCAGCGACCGAGTGCTCCGCGCGGCCGAGCGTCGCATCCTGGCCGAGCCGACCGCGCCGACCGACGTGCCGCGTCCGGCCGAGCCGCTTGCGCCGCGAGGAATCGCGCGGCGGCTGTTGAATCCTCGGGGCCTCGCCTGGGCGGGCCTGGCCGCGGCCGTGGCCCTATTGCTGTACGTCATGCCGTTCGAGCCGTCGGACGAGAATCACAATTTGGCTTTGCTACCCGACGAAGCCGTCTCGGAAAAAGCCGCGACGGCGCCGGCCGCCCCGGACAAAGACGCGGACAAAAAATCATCGTCCGAGGTCTCGTCTGAACCCGCGTTCAAAGCCGCCCCCTCGTCGTCCGCCGACGGCCGACCGGTCGCCCCGGAATCAGACGCCGCGCGACAAACGCTCAACAACGTGACCGAACCCAAGGTCGCGCTCAAGACGCCGTCGTCGCACGGCCGAGCCATGTCGAAAATGGCCGCCGCGCCCAAACCGGCCGAAACGCCCGCGAAGCGATACCTCGGCAAGGCCGCGCCTCCACAAAAAACCGGGCAGCCCACGTTCTTGGATTACGGCAAGTCGCGTTCCGATGTTGCCGCCGGCACGCCCGTCCAGCGGGCCTTGACGAATCAGGCGAACTTGCTGGTCGTCAATTGCACGCTCTCGCCCGAGGCAATCCAAAACCGGGCGTTCACCCAAGCGCTCGGCATGAACCGGATCGACGTGGTTTCCATTCCGTCGGGCCAGCGGCGTCTGGCCGAGCAAGTGGCCGTCCAGAACGCCCGGCTCGTTCCCGGCGCCGGCCGGCAATCGCTCCGCGTCGAAGAGACCCGCGGCCGTGGGCTCGCGACGGAGGAAAAGGTTGAGGGAGAGGATGACGCTTTCGCCCCGCGACGCACGGCCGGCGAGACAAAATCGAGCGAGGAAAAACTCGGCGAATCGCTCGAATCGAATTTGCTGAAACCTTCCCCGGACTCTCGTCCCGCCTTGAACGAGCAGATCGCGGGCAATGAGGCCGAAGTGATTCTCGTGGAAGGCGACCCGGAACAAATCGCGGCCACGCTCTCGTCGCTTGCGCGGCGAAAAGACATGACGCTTTCGATCGCGCCGCAACAGGCCGGTTTGCGGCAATCCATTCAAGGCAACATCGCCGGCCCCGGCAACGCCGGCGACGCGATCAACAAAGAAACGTTGAATCGCTGGCTGAAAGAACGAAACCTCGCCCAGACGCCTTCCGGCCTCATTGAGAATGCGCCGACCGGGCAGCAGACGGACGGCGAGGAATTGAATCAACAACCCGGGGAAGACGGACGGCAAATCGCCCGGCAACGCGGCGAGTCACGGTCTGAACTGCCACGCGGCACGGCTCAACGTCTCGCCCGAGTCGCGCTGGACGAACCGCCCGCGCCCGCCGCAATGCCTTCAGCGACGGCGCCATCGAGTCTCGGCTATTCTCCCGCAACGAACCAATGGGCCGCGCCGCCCGCGGCCGTGCAACAAGCGCCGGTGCAACGCGAAGCGACGCAAGACTGGCTTGACGCGACGCGCGATCAGCGCCAACTATCGCGGCTTCAAGTCCTTTTCGTTCTCCAGACGGCGCCCACCGAGCAACCGCCCGGCGCCGCGGAGGCCGCCCAACCGAAAGCCGACCAACCACCGGCCGCCCCCGCCAAGCAGCCCACCCCGTAGGTCAGGCTGTGCCTGACATAGTTGACCGTCATTGCTCGATTTTGTCAGCCGTAGGTCAGGCTGTGCCTGACAACCCAAGGTAAGACTCTTTTTTATTGTCAGGCACAGCCTGACCTACGGGATTCGCGGCAATCGACAAGTTTTCCCCAGTCGTCCCGCGCGGCGAGTTTCTTTCGATCGGCACGACGCACGCAAACGGCCCGAAAAACGGCCCGTTTACACGCGGCGTGTCTCTTTTCGATGCGCCGGCCGTGGCCGCTCGTTCAGCTCCTGATAAAATGAGACCCGACTTTCCGTATCCCCCGTGTTCTCCGTGCCCGCGTGGTGAAAAATCTCAGCCAAGAATCAACGAGAACCAATCCGTGGACAAACCCTTTGACGTGTCCGGCATGAAGCAAGAATCCCCCGCAACACCCTTGGATCCGACCGACGTCGCCGACTCGTGCGTCGAGAAAACGTCGCAAGAATACGTCGCCTCGTGGAACCACCTGGTCAGCACGACCAATTGGGAAAAAGGCCGCATCATCAGCGAATGGCGCGAATCCTTGCGCGCGGTTGACGCGGCCCCGTCGAGCTACGCCGACGAGGCGTGGAGCCGCCGGGTGGGCAACGTCACCCCGCAGCACGTCGGCCGGCTTCGCCGCGTCTGGCGTCGATTCCACAAAACGAGCGAGCAGTACCGGGGGCTTTATTGGAGTCATTTTCAGGCCGTCCTCGATTGGGACGACGCCGAAATGTGGCTCGAAGGCGCCGTGCAAAGCGGCTGGTCCGTCGCCGTCATGCGGCAGAACCGCTGGGAAGCGCTCGGCGCTCCAGCCGACCAGAAGCCACGCGACGAAGACGTTATTCTTTCCGAACTGGACGAAGACGTCTCGGCGGCCGACGACGCTCCGTCGCGAGTCGCCGATGGGGAGCCAGTCGCCGTCCAAGGATTCGACGAGAAGGATGGCGACGATGCGAGTGACGATGCGCCGTTCGATACGTCCGACGCGATCGACGCTCCTAACTCGGAATCATACGATGCCGACGCTTCGCCGGTCGAACCGGTCCGCCCGTTCGAGGATCTCGCCACGCTGCCCGCCGATCTGCACGAGGCGTTCGAGGCGATGAAACTGGCCGTCCTGAACCACAAGCTGGCCGGCTGGCGGGACGTTCGCCGCGAGGACGTGGTGGCCGCCCTGCGGGCCCTGGAACAACTGGCCCTCGCTCCGTCGGAAGATTGACCCGTATTCATCTCGCTCCGCGAGATGTCTCCATGGCGCATTCCATGCGGGGAATGGCGTGGCCATTTACCGAGCCGCGACCGTTAGGGAGCGATTGAACACCGATCGAGCCGTGACCGCTCCCTTACGGTCGCGGCTCGGTATTTTCGTCGCTCGGGACGACGGTCGTAACGATTATCCCACGCCACTGGCCCGCCGATTCCGGGTGAAACCGAGTCCTGCCCGGCCTTGTGCAAGAACAACCCTTTTGAGGGGCATCGCTTCCTTGACGGTGCCGCTAAAGCACGACTATACTATCTAGATACCCTAGATATTCGGGAATAATACGATGGGCGCTGCCGTCGGGCCGCTCGGGTAGCCCGGCGTTGAAAAAACCACAAAGAGAGTCGCTCGATGAATCGTCTCGCGCAGGGATTTCGTTGTTTGCTCGCCTCGGCGCTCGTGCTCTTCGTCGCCGCGCTGGCCTCGGGCCAGCAGCCGTCGGCTTCGGAGTCCAAGAAGCCGTATCGGCTTCCCGTCCAAGGCGTCATGGAAGGCGCGACGGCCCATCCCCGGGCCGACGAATCGGTCAGCCGTCACAACGTCGTCGAACTCCTGGCGGTCGACGGCGGCTTCGATTGGGCCAAGAACGCCACGTTCCGCCGCGACGTCTGGAACCTGAAATTCGAGTACAAACCGCTGCGCATGGTTTGGATCGACATGCCGCAACCCAGCGGCAAGCTCCAGCGCAAGGCGGTTTACTATCTCGTCTACAGCGTGACCAACGTACCGGTGGCCGATCAGAAAACCGATCCGCCCCGTTACGGTTGGATGCACCCGGTGCAGGACGAGGAAGACCAATACCGCCACAAGATCGAATACCAGGATCGGCCCATCCGTTTCGTGCCCGAGTTCCTGCTGGAAAGCCCCGAGTACGGCAAGGCCTATTCCGACCGGATGATTCCCTTGGCGATGGCGGCGATCCGCCAGCGCGAGGACCGCGTCCCGCCCGCCTGGGCCGCCGGCAAGGACAAAACGACCCGCCGCGAGC
>DATECS010000300.1:0-2414 GCA_035286785.1 Thermoguttaceae bacterium
CCGCCAACCTGGCGGGGACGCTCGGGTTCGTCGCGGACACCAATTTTTCGGTCGATCGCGGTTTCTACAACAGCCCTTTCAACGTTGAAATCACTACGGCAACCGCGGGGGCGGAGATTCGCTACACGCTTGACGGAAGCACGCCCACGGCGTCGACGGGAATTGTTTACAATCCGCTCAGCCCGCCGCTGATCACGACGACCACCAATCTGCGCGCGGCTGCATTCCAAGCCGGCTTCGCGCCGAGCAACGTCGATACGCAGACGTACATCTTTCTGGACGACGTGATCGAGCAGGACGGCGCGGGTTTGCCGCCTTTCGCCGCTTGGGGTGAAAACGGGCCGGATTGGGAGATGGACCCCGCGGTGGTGAATAACCCGACGTACGCGGCGACGATCGTAGACGATCTGCAGGCGATTCCCACGGTCTCCTTGACGATGCCTTGGGGCGACTGGTTTGGCGGCTCCGGGCAGGGAATCTACCCCAATTCGGGGGAGTTCGAACGGGCCGTCTCGATGGAATTCTTCACGGCCGACGGCAATGAAGAGTTCCAGGTCGACGCGGGGATCGAGATACAAGGCGGCACGAGCGACAGTCGCTGGAAGATGGACAAGCTCTCGATGCGGGTGAAGTTCAAGGATCCCTACGGCCCGGAGAAGCTGGACGCGACCGTCTATACCGACGACGTGCTCGACCAGGGCGCCGCAATCAACTTCAATACGTTCGTTCTCGACGCTCACCTGGGCTACACGTGGGCCTACGGCGGTCCTGCCGGTTCCACCCAGCGGGTGAACGCCATGTTCATTCAGGACGCGTACGTCGCCGACTTGCAGAATCTCGCCGGCGGCGCCGGGCCCCACAGCCGGTTCGTCCATCTCTACGTCAACGGCTTGTACTGGGGCGTGTACGACATGCACGAACGGGCCGACGAGCACTTCGCTGAGTCCTATCTGGGCGGCAAAGACGAGGACTACGACGTCATCAAGCACAATCCCACAAACGTCGTAGCGTCCGACGTGAACAATCCCAGCTCCGCGATCAACAACTACGCCGCGATGCTCGCGGCGGTGCGGCTCGATATGACGCAGGCCGCCAACTACGCGGCGGCGGCCGCCAAGATCGACATCGACGATTTCATCACCTACATGGCCATCAACTACTACGTCGGCAACGACGACTGGGCCCACCAGAACTGGTATGCCTCGTTCAATCGCGTCGATCCCGCCGGTAAATGGCGCTATCACAGTTGGGACGCGGAAAATGTGCTCAAGGACGTCAACCGCGATAGCACAACCCTCAATAACACGGGTGGACCGACCGAGGTGCTCCAGCGTCTGATGGTGAATCCAGAATTCCGCCTGCGCTTCAACGACGTCGTCCAGAAGCTGATGCGCAATGGCGGCCTGCTCACGCCGGCCGAGGCGGCGTCGGTCTATCAGACACGCGCCGACGGCCTTGGGGGCGCGCTGGTCGGCGAAAGCGCCCGCTGGGGCGACAGCCGCACGGTCCCTCACTCGCAGGGTCCAGCGCCCAACGATCCGGTCGGCATCGGCAATCCCTATCTCCTTTCGCACTGGATCACCCGCAACAACTTCCTCTACAATAATTACTTCCCGGCGCGCACCGGCATCGTGCTGAATCAGTTCACCACTCGCGGCTGGAGCACCACGCTCGGCGCGCCGACGTTCACCAATTACGGGGGGACGGTCGCTTCGGGGACGCAGGTGACGATATCGAAGCCGGGCGGCTCCCCGGCGAGCGGTGAACTCTACTACACCCTCGATGGCAGCGACCCCCGCGCCGTCGGCGGCGGCGTCGCGCCGGGCGCGATTCTGGCGCCCAGCGGATCGACCATCCTCACCATCAACGCCGGCACGCACGTCCGCGCCCGAGTGCGTGACCTCAATCAATCCGGCACGCAGAACGACTGGAGCGCTGAGGTCGACGCCACGTTCCTGCTCGAAACGCCATTCCCGCTGCGGATTACCGAGTTGCACTACAACCCGACGCCGCTCCCGGCAATCTCGGCGGATAACCTCGAGTTTATCGAGCTCGCCAACACCGGCAGCGGCCCGATCAGCCTCGACGGCGTCCAGATCGCCGACTTCGCCGGCGCACCGTTCGTTCTGCCTAGCGGCCTCACACTCACCGCCGGCGAACGGATCGTCGTCGCCCGCAACCCGACCCAGTTCCAATCCATCTACGGCACCAGTTTCCAGACCGTCTCCACCGGCTACGCGAATGCCAACCTCAGCAACGGCGGCGAACTGGTGACCCTGCTGGGCCCGCTCGGCGAGACGCTGCAGTCATTCACGTTCGACAACTCCGCGTCCTGGCCGACCTCGCCCGACGGCGGCGGCCGGTCGCTCGTGATCGTCGATCCATTGGGCGACCCCACCGACCCAACGAATTGG
>DATECS010000301.1:0-4657 GCA_035286785.1 Thermoguttaceae bacterium
GCGGTGGTGGCTGGCCTCGCTCGGCGTCCGCTCCTTTACGGTCGCGGCTCGGTTTCTTATCAGGTTGATCGCCAAGCGACGTGCGTCGTTGCCAGGGGATGCCCGAGGCGTCCAACATTCGGGCGACCGCCTCGAAACGTTCGGCGTGGCGGGGGACGAGAATCAGCCGCAAGTTGGGCCACTCGGCCGACAGCTCGCGCCAAACATCCAGGGCGATTCGTTCCTCCGGTTCCTGGGTGCTGCCGGCCAGAAACACGATGTCGCCGTCGGACAGGCCGGCCAACTCGCGCAATCGCCGCGTGGCCGGGTTGTCGCGATCCGTTTGGGCCCCGTCGTATTTCATCGAACCGGTCACGTGGACTTGCCCGGCCGGCGCCCCGAGCCGCCGAAATCGCTCGGCGTAGGTTTCATCCTGCACCGCGATCAGGTCGATCCGCCGCAAGACGCTCGCCGCCAGCGGCCGGATCCGCCGATAGCCGCGAAAGCTCGACTCGCTCAATCGGCCGTTGATCACCGCGACCCGAGCGTCCCGCTCGCCGGCCGCGCGGATCAGATTGGGCCAAAGTTCCAATTCGGCCAGCACGAGCACGTCGGGCCGCATCCGCCGCATGGCCGCCCTCGCGGCCCAACTGAAATCCAACGGGCAGTAGAAAACCGTCAGGCCCGCGTATTTCTTTCGCGCCAGCTCCATGCCGGTCCGCGTGGTGGTCGACACGACGCACTCGATCTCGGGCGAGTGTTTTTTGAGCTCCTCAAGCAGCCGAGCTAGCAGGTTCACTTCGCCAACGCTGACGGCGTGGAACCAATAACACGGCCGCCCACCCGCCCGCCGCGGCACAAGCCCCAAGAATTTCTCTCGCCACCCCCGGCGATATTTCCCCGTGCGCGCCGCCTTCCACGCCAACCACGGCGAGGCCGCCAGCAAAATCAGCAGATAGACAAGATTCAGCAGATAGGGCACGCCAACGTCCTTGCGCTCATCGCGGGCTTCATCCGTGTTTATTGGTGTTCATTGGTGGTTCCGTTGCCGTTGAGTTTTTCGGCGATGCGCTCGGCCGGATCGACGATCAGGACGTTGCTGCCAAGTTCCAACGCCTCTTCGTCGATTGGCCGGCCGCGGTCGTCGAGCTTTACGTCGGCTTGGGCTGTCCGCCGCTGGGCCACCAACAGCAACCGGTCGTAAAGCGTCTGCTCGTCGGCCTCGTTGATCCGGCTGGTCGCCCGGGCCACTTCGCGTAGGTAGCGCAGAAAAACGTTCCGCCGCTCGCCTTCGTGCTTCACGCGATGGCGGCGGCGCAGATACATGCCCAACTTGCGCCCGACCGCTTGCAGCCCCAGCCGCAACTCCTTTTGAATCTCGGGATACGACGCGATGGCCTCCTTCGATTCGCTGGTGAAGGGAACCCAAACGCTGGCCATGTGGACCATGAGCGTCACCGGCCCGCGGGGCATGGAGCCGCGCGACTGGCTCAGCCCGTATGATCGCCAGTTGGTGGCCGTGACCGTCTGGGTGATTGCGCAGCCGCCGGCCTGGAACTGAAGCGGGACACGGTTGGCGTAGCGCAGCACGTTCATCGACTGGCCGTCGTTCAGGTTGATCGACCGCATGGCCTCGTGCAGCCGGTCAATCTCCTTCGGCTTCAAATTGCCGGGCGACACCCGGGTCTTCGTGCCCGCCTCGGCGAGAATTTTGTCGGCCGAGTCGAGCCCCAGCCCCTCGAACGCCGTGGCCAAAAATTGGCGCAGCGTCCGCGCGTCGCTCTGTCCGAGCAGTTCGACCAACTCGTCGCGCGTGACCCGATGGGCCGTCGATCCGCCGCCGTAGGCCAGTCCCACTTCGATCTGAAACGGGTTGCCTCGATAGACGGCCGGCGGTCGTGTGGCCGCCGCGTAAAACTCGCCCGGCACGACCTGATGCAGGCCCTTGAGGATCAACTCCTCGCCGATCGGCGAGATGCAATCGGTCGACGGCGGGCGGATCTTCATCGTCTGGATCGCATGATAGATCAGGTCGGCCTCGTGCCGGCCCGCCTTGCGCGTGTGGGCCCGCGTGCTCACGCCGGCCGCCTCGCAAATCTGCCGCGCGACGGACGGGCTGACCTTCGAAAACGAATGGGTCAAGAACTGCGCCACGGTCGGCGCCTTCGTTTCCTTGAGCATGGTGACCAGCCGGCCCAGCTCGACGCCGTACGGATGCGGCTTGATCTCTTTCGGCTCCGGAGGCAGCACTTCGGCCACGCGGGCGTAGGTCCGCTCCTTGCCCTCCGCGTCGACGTAGTGGAGCGTGACGTGGGGATTGGCGATGGCCGTCTGTTCGAGATACTCGTCGACGCTTCCCCGGCCGCGATGGAACTTGCCTTCCAGCTCGATGGTCACTCGCGTGCCGTGGTCCGACTCGATCCACTCGATCTCGTGCTTCTCGATCGCCTTGAGGCCCAGATGGTTCGGCGGAATCTCGACGCCCTCGCCCGCGCCGTTGATGATTTCCGGCCGGTTGCGCTTGGTGTCGATCTGAATCTCGTAGTAATGCGCGGGCGTGCGCACCGAGACCTTCGACATGATCTTGACCGGCTTGCCGGTGGTCAACAGTCCGTACATGCCGGCCGCGCTGATGCCGATGCCCTGTTGGCCGCGGCTCATCCGCAGGCGATGGAACTTTGAGCCGTAGAGCAGCTTGCCGAAGATCAATGGAATCTGCGCCTTGACGATGCCCGGCCCGTTGTCCTGCACGCCGATTTTGTAGCGGTTCGGCGCGGTCGATTCGATGTGGACCCAAATCTCGGGCAGGATACCGGCCTCTTCGCAGGCGTCCAGGGCGTTGTCCACGGCTTCTTTGACGGCGGTCAGCAGCGCGCGGCGCGGATTGTCGAAACCGAGCAGGTGGCGGTTCTTCGCGAAAAACTCGCTGACGGATATTTCCTTCTGGCTGGCGGCCATTGACTCGGCCGTCGCGCGGCGGAGTCGTTTGGCCGGCGCGCGGCCGTTCGCGGCGGCCGGCTCGGCCTCGTCGGAGGTTGTCGAGCGTTTCGATTTGTTCTTCAGATTCTCGGAAACGGACACTTCTTGTGGTCCTTTTGCGTCTTGGTAGTCGGTTGGTGCGTCCAGACGCACCAACGTATTCTCATGCGTATTCCTCACGCTCCGCGTGAGGCTCAGTGTAAGCGATGTTTCGATATTTTCCTGACATCACGCGGAGCGTGATGAGTACGGCTTGGGTGCGTCTGGACGCACCAACGTATTCTCATGTGTATTCCTCACGCTCCGCGTGAGGCTCGGCGTAAGCGATGTTTCGATATTTTCCTGACATCACGCGGAGCGTGATGAGTACCATCTCTGCCGGTGCGTCGAGACGCACCCTACGGGCTACGGGCGTGTCATGTATTATCGGGGGGGAAGGCCGGTCCGCAACGTGCCGAACGGCCTCCGGAACCGGGTTCCGAATCTGACGATTATAGCGATTCTCACAATCCTATCCAGGCGATTTTACGGCACCATCCCTACAGTTTCTCGTCGCGGGGCGTTACAGCAGGTTTCGCTGCTACATCCGGCATGGAAAGACTCACCCGCAAGACCGGCACAAGCCGAGATTGCTTTTGGCCCCCCCGCACCATTCCCCGAGACCCGAGGAGTCCTTCCAATGGTTCTTCATCCATCACGTCTACTGTGGGTCGTCGCGCTGGCGACGGCCTGTCTGTGTGCCGCCTCTCAGGCCGAGGCCCGGCACAGCACGGCGCCCGATTTGTTTTACAACTACTACGTGCCGGCGGGTCCGAACGACGCCGTCGGCGCCGAGATGTACGTCTCGCCGCGGCCCACTCCGCCGTTGGTCGGCCACACCTGGGTCACGTATCAGCCGCTCTTGCCGCACGAGTACCTGTACAAGCACAAGCGGACCTACGTTCGCCGCAACCCGGGCGCGGGCGTGACCGTTACCAAGGTCTGCTACGGCCACCACTGGTTGCAATCGATCGTGCCGACGTGGATGGACGGCAAGGTCTGCAAACACATCTTCGTCAATCCGTTCGACTGCTACGGCACGTATTATTGTCGGTGATTCAATCGCCTGTTTGTGGGAAACCGCGGAGGAACGCGGAGAAACGCAAAGAGACGCCGATCGACGCATAGAGAAGGAGCTTCGTCATCATGAAACGCTTTTCGATTATCACCATTGTTGTCTTGGCTCTGACGGCCGTCGCGCTGTGCGACACGGCCCAAGCCGGCCCTGGAAGCCTGTTGGGCGCGCGGGCCAAGTATCGGGCGCCCTATACGTCGTGGACCAGCGGCTACTACAGCGCTGCATGGGGAATGCCCGTCGCGCTGGTCGTGCCGCCCACAGCCGAGCGCCAGATGAATTGGGGTTGGGGCGTGGGCAACTCGCGCGTGACGACCATCTGGCCCCAGTTCCACCGCAACTACCCGGGCCCCTACCAGTATGACTGCCGCACACAACGCCCCACGCCGTTGTGGCCCAGCGACACAACCCAATTCGGCACGTACTACGTCCGCGGGCCGTGGTAACGCGGTGCGTTTCGAGCGTCGCAAAAGGGGACTGGCTCCGTCGCCCCGCTGAACTATCACTACCATAACGGCTCGCGGCGACGGTGCCTGTCCCCTTTTGTGACGGCACTACCCGCGTGGCGTGCAAAAAAGACAACCG
>DATECS010000302.1:0-3260 GCA_035286785.1 Thermoguttaceae bacterium
GGTCGCCGGATCGAACAGGTAGTTGCCCAGCAGATTCTGTCGCCGCCATCCGTTGCGGATCATGACCTCGAACGGGTCGCGCGTGGCAGCCCGGTCGGGACAGATGTACGGCCAGGGCCAGGCGACGTTGCGGCGATAGCCGGTCTTGATGTAGTGAGCAGTCGTGTCGATGAACACCGCCGAAACGGTCGACGCCCAGGTGGCAATCACCAGGGATGCAATCGTGGCCAAAATCGTTCGACGCATGACAGGACCTCTCGTCAGACGAACCAAGTTCTTTTCACCCTGTGCCCGGCGCGAGTCTGCGAACGGCTCGCCGGCGGCGGCGGCATACCCGTCGCCCTCGACAATATCGTCACGGCCCATTCGATTGCTGCCCAACTTTAGGTTCAACCGTCGCAGCTTGCGCAGGTGGCAAGGTCGATCGCTGGCGACCGGCCCCAGCAAGGGTTTGACAACGCTGGCAGGATCGGCGATTGCGGCCAATTGCTGGCACGCCATCCGCCGGGCGCGACGCCATTTTGTTCCCCGCCTCGCCAGTCGATGAAGCAAAAGGTACTGGCACTCGAGGATTTTCGCATTTTGTTGTGGCGCTATGTGCGGCCGCGATCGCAACTCGTTATATGGTCTGAGCTTGCATTTCGTCGGCGCCGCTGGGGTCCCAGCTGTTGGCGACATTATTCGTTCGATTTGTCGCTCGCGACTCGTGCAGCCGCCGTGGTTCTCAGAGCGACTCACGTCTGCGAACGGACAAAATAGGACTTCATTTTGTTTCATGTTGTCGATCCTGGGAAAAAACAAACGTCACCACGGTGGGCACGGGTTTCGGCCGGAATCAGGTCTGCTGATACTGCTCGCCTTCTTTTTCCCCCTGGTTGGTAGGGTGAGTGCGTGACCTCTTCGAAGAGGTCAAGTTGTTTTGCACTGTCGCGCTGCGAGAGTGGTCGCCGCGAGGTCAGACTCCATGCAAGCTCGTAATCGTTGCAGCGATTGCGCTCGGGCGCGCAGCGGTAGCGCAGCCGAAAGACATTTCTCGCGTGAAATCTCGCGTTGGGACTTCGCGTCGGCATACTGACGATCTCCCGCGGAGGCGCAGAATTAGCGCTGGCTGGCGGCTCGGCGCTAACAGCTCACGTTGTCGTTGTAGAGTCGAGAAGTGGCGCGGTGGTTTAGGTGGGGCCTATCGGTGGCCGGCCCTTTCGTTTGCCGGTGCCTCACTAACCCGACCATGCTTCGTTTCCACTTCCCGCTCATCGAACCGGACGTGCGGATCTCCCGCATCCGGCTCTCGGACATGGGTTCTCACGCGGTTCGCCCACGGAGGTAGCTGGTGCGCAAGTTCGTGAGCCGGATCAGGCCTAGCTCGTCGAAGAGGTAGGAATCGGGGTATCGGCTGATTCCCCGCCCGGCCTTTTGATGCTTGTTCACCAGCCATTTGCGGAACAACTGGCGCGTGTGGAGGTCGATGTCGCGGTACGCGGAGCTGACCGGGCCGCGGGAGAAATAGTTTCCCCAGCCTTGCAGCACCGTGTTGATCCGCTTCACCACCTCCGCTTCGTCCAGCAGTACTTGGTGACGACCGGTCAGTTCGCTGATCTTGGCTTTCACCTTGGCTACGGATTTGCGTGAAGGACGAGTGCCGAGCACCATCCGCCGCTTGTTCCGCGACCAGAACGGACCGATCGTATAGCCCAGGAAGTCGAACGTCTCGTTCGGCAGACGGCAGAGCCGCGTCTTCTGCTCATTGACCGTCAGCTTCAGCCTGTCCATCATGCTCCGCATCACTGGCATGGCCTCGTCGGCCGTGCCGCGACACAGAATCACGAAGTCATCCGCGTAGTTGACGATCTTGGCCCGAAGCGCGTGCTCGTGCCCGAGGGTCTTCCAGCCCAGTATGAACCGCCGCATATACAGGTTGGCGAGTAGCGGCGAGATGGGAGAGCCTTGTGGAGTTCCCCGTCTCGTGTCCTTGTTGCGAGTCGTGCGTTGCACGTGTCCTCGCTCGTCCGTCTCTTCCACAGGCGCTTCGAGCCACATCTTCACTAGATGCAGCACGGCCTTGTCGCTGATTCGGCGAGCCAGGCTCTGCATCAATTCCGCGTGCGGAATCGTGTCAAAATACCCGCTCAGGTCCGCGTCGACCACCTGAGTATGGCCGTAGCAGACCCAGCGATGGACTGCCGAGACGGCATCCAAGGCGCTGCGGTCGGCCCGGTAGGCATACTGTTCTGGTTGCAAGTCGGCCTCGAAGATCGGCTCCAAGATCAGCATCAGTGCCGTTTGCACGACACGATCGCGGATCGTGGGGATTCCCAGAGGCCGTTGCTTCCCGTCCGGCTTGGGGATGTACACCCGCCGGACCGCCTGCGGACGATACGTCTTCGTCCCAAGCTCTTCCGCAAGTTCACCCAACCACCGCTCCACGCCATACTCCTCGATCTCGGCAAACGTTTGCTGGTCCACCCCGGGCGCGCCGTCGTTCCGACGGCACTGCCGGTAAGCAGCCCTCAGCACGTCCCACCGATAGACCTTGTCGTACAGAGCATAGAAGCGGAAGGCAGGTGACTCCTTCGCTTTCGCGTGTAGCGCCGCCTGGAGCTGCTGAACTTTGTCTGCGTTCCTAGGCTCATCGCCAATCGTCATCGTCCCTCACTCCTTCTTGCGCTATCCATGAACTGAGGCCCCTTCGCATCCACCGGAATTACCCGGCTTCTTCGCTACTACGGGCCTCTCCGCCATCTCCACCGGCCTGGTCTATCCCTCACGGGAGCCCAGTTGGCAGGCGAACCCGCCACCGGCGAGACTTCCCTTGTTGCGTCTGACGTCCTTCGTTGCATGCCGATGCCAATACCCCGGTGGAACCGTGAAGTGCTCATGTCGTTCTCCTTCCTTCACGGCGGCGGCCTTCCCGCAACTCAAAGACGGTCGGCTTCCACACAATTCGTTTCGAGGCTTGCTCAGCATTCACTCACGTTTCGGCCTGCAACTTCGCCGAGTCGCCAAATGCGACCCTCTGCGCCAGAGACTTAGGCGGCTTCGTCGCCTCTACCACCCCTCCAGCTGCTACCGGCTGGAACGACCCCTGCCGGACAGGACTTGCACCTGCTGAACATCAAACACCTTTTCAAGGCGTACTCAAGTTTCCAAAGAATAATCGTCGCCGGTTTGCTTTGGAATTTGGGCCTCACGCGTAGACGGAGGAATTTGCCTCAACGTGTTTATGTCGGAGCAACCGCCCGCGGAGGAATGGTTGCCTCACA
>DATECS010000303.1:0-9996 GCA_035286785.1 Thermoguttaceae bacterium
CGGATCCGCCAGATTCTTTCGTACGTCCGCCACTGACGCTTCACCGAGACGTTGGACGGTCTCGACGATTTGTCGTTCCCGCTTTCCAAGTTCCAAGGGGGTTTTGTCGCTCATGACGACCCTTCCAGAGGCCATATGCCAACTAATTAACATGTGCTAGTGTATTGGCATTTAACGCCGCCGTCAAGTGGGAGGGCCAAGGAATAATGGAAAATCATCCAATCAGCCCGAGGGGGTAGGCGAAGAGGACTCGGTGGGACAGTCGCTATTCTTTGTCCATCAATAAGTGACTGCCCCCCTTCACCTTCTTCCTTCGGGACAATGCGAGCCAAAACCAAGCCACGCTGCGCGAGGGAGCGGAGCCCGTGACGCGCGGAACCGGACTGCAACCGTGAGGAGACGCTGCTTAATGAACCGCTTCCTGACGGGCGCAACTCGGATTGAAAAACCGCGTCAATGAATTTCCATCTCGCAGCTTAGTCCGCCGGCGGCGGGGAGGTAGGCGGTGCGGACGTAGTCGGCGACCATGCGGTCGGCGCTGAATCGCCAGGCCAGCGAGCTGATCGAGTTCATCATTCGCTTGATCCAATGCAGCGGAAGGCCGTCGATGTCGCGGTCGTAATAGAGCGGGATGACCTCTTCTTCGAGCGTTCGATAGAGGTCTTCCGCGTCGCGGGCGTCGGCCTTGCCCGAGTCAACGTGCTCCATGCCGCGGCCCACCGCGAAGCCGTTCGAGCCGTCGTAGGCTTCGGCCCACCATCCGTCGAGAATCGACAGATTGAGCGCTCCGTTGAGCACGGCCTTTTCGCCGCTCGTGCCGGAGGCCTCGAGCGGCCGGCGCGGGTTGTTGAGCCAGACGTCGACGCCCTGGATCAAATGGCGACAAACGTTGATGTCGTAGTCCTCGACGAAGGCGATGCGCCCGGCGAAACGCTTGTCGTGGCGCAGGTTGGCGATCCGTTTGATCAACTGCTTGCCGGGCTCGTCGGCCGGATGGGCCTTGCCGGCGAAGATGATTTGCAGCGGACGGTCCGGGTCGGTGATCATGCGGGCCAGACGGTCCGCGTCGCGGAGGATCAGGTCGGCCCGTTTGTAGGTGGCGAACCGGCGGGCGAAGCCGATGGTGAGGATGTTGGGGTCGAGCATGTTGCGTGCGGCTTCGACGGCCTCGTCGCTCTCGCCGCGGCGTCGGCACTGGCGACTCACGCGCCGGCGGACGAACGCCAAGAGCAGGTTTTTCAGCGTGTTGTGCGTTTCCCAAAGTTCGCCCTGATCGACGTCGTGGATGCCCTGCCAGACCTCGGGCTCGCCCATGCGGCGTTCCCAGCCGACGGGAAAATGGCGGTCGTAAAGCTGTTCCATCTGATAGGAGAGCCAGCTTTGGACGTGGACGCCGTTGGTGATGTGGCCGATGGGGATTTCTTCTTCGACCCGCCAGGGCCACAGGTGGGCCCACATCCGCCGGCTGACGTGGCCGTGGAGGTTGCTCACGGCGTTGGCCCGGCGAGAGAGCTTCAGCCCGAGCACGGTCATGCAGAACGGCTCGTGCTCGTTTTGGGGCTCGACGCGGCCGAGGCCCATCAACTGCTCGAACGAGATGCCCAGCCCGTCGCGCAGGGGGCCGAGGTGCTCTTCGATCAGGCCGCCGTCAAAACGGTCGTGTCCGGCGGGGACCGGCGTGTGGGTGGTGAAGGCGGTGTGCCGGGCGACTTGGCGCAGGCTGTCGTCGAAGCTCATGCCGCTGTCGACCATGAGTTGGCGAATGCCTTCGAGCGTGGCAAACGCGCTGTGGCCTTCGTTCAGGTGGTAGACGCCCGGCGTGATGCCCAGCGCGCGGAGCGCCCGAATCCCGCCGACGCCGGCGACCAGTTCCTGACGAATTCGCGTGCGGTTGTCGCCGCCGTAGAGCCGCGAGGTGAGCTCGCGGTCCTCGGGCCGGTTGTCTTTGACGTCGCAGTCCAGCAGGTAGAGGTTCACCCGGCCCACGCGCATCAGCCACACTTTGGCCAACAGCGGACCGTTGCGCGTTTCGATGCGGATGGTGATGGGCTTGCCGTCGGAACCACGGGCGGGTTCCATCGGCAGATTCTCGACCTTGGTGTCGAGGTATTCCTCGCGCTGGTAGCCGTCGATGTCGAGCTGCTGTTTGAAATAGCCCTGGTCGTAGAACAGCCCCACGGCGACCAGCGGCACGCCCAGGCCGCTGGCGCTTTTGATGTGGTCGCCCGAGAGCACGCCGAGGCCGCCGGAATAGACGGGCACGGATTCATGGACGCCGAATTCGAGCGAGAAATAGGCGACCGGTTTGGAACCGAGCACGCCGGCGTGGGTGCGTCCCCAGGTGGCCGTTTCGGTCAGATATTCCTTGAGCCGTCGGAAGGCGTGATTGATGCGGCTGAAAAGGACGAGTTCCGATGCCCGCATTTCGAGCCGCTCGGGCGTGAATTCCGAGAGCAGGGCGATCGGGTTGTGGTCCAACTGGCGCCAGCGGATCGGGTCCAGGTCGCGGAAAAGGTTGATCACCTCGGGCTGCCAACTCCACCAGAGATTGCGAGCCAGGGCGTTGCATTTGTCGAAGAGGGCTTCGGCCGAAAGGCCGGTGAGGGCGGGCGGTTGAGACATTCCCGTCGGAACCGTGTCTGCGTGACTCATGGGCATCCTTCACAACGATTTCAGGCCGTGCGTCCTGGGTCCAAGGGCGGCGGTGAGATTCGACCGCGCGCAGCGTGATCAGCCAAAACACCGGATTATACCTGCGTCGCCCGACATCCGCGACCCCAATGCAAAAGCACCCTACATTGTTCGCGAAAAACCCATATTGTGCGTTCACTCCAGTCCGCGTACAATGTCCAACTTGGCACGTCAAACCAATGATCTTCAGGAGTGGTGTAGGATGAATCCCGACTCGCAAGTACAGGTTCACTGGCACGAACACGCCGTTTCTCGCAACGAACGGGAAGGGCGCAACGGCCATAAAGGAGGCGTTGTCTGGCTGACCGGATTGAGCGCCTGCGGCAAGAGTACGATCGCCAACCTGGTGGACCACAAACTGCATTCGGCGGGAATCACCAGCTTCGTGCTCGACGGCGACAATATCCGCCACGGCCTGAACGCCGGGCCCGGTATGTTGCGGGCCCAGCACGGCGAGGAGTTCGCCAAGCGGTTCGGCCTGGGATTTTCGGCCGAGGACCGCGAGGAAAACATTCGGCGGATCGGATGCGTGGCCAAGCTGTTTTGCGACGCGGGAATGATTGCCATTACGGCCTTCATCAGCCCCTATCGGGCCGATCGCGATCGTGCCCGGGCCATGGTGCCAGCGGGCGATTTTGTGGAGATCTTCGTGGATGCCCCCCTCGAAGTATGCGAGGCCCGAGATCCGAAAGGACTTTACAAGAAGGCCAGGGCCGGCGAACTCAAAGGCTTCACGGGGATCGACGATCCCTACGAGGCGCCATTGAGTGCGGAACTCGTCCTGGACGCGGGCACGAAGACGGCCGAGCAATTGGCGGACGAGGTGATTGGGTATTTGCGGAAGTCGGGCAAGATTCGATAAACCAATTCATTCCCCCGCGCGTTGCTAATGGTCGATATTCGCCGACAAGGGGGTTGACTGCGCCGGCACAAACAGTACATTTACCGGCGTGGGGCTTCTTTGCCCACTGGGATTTTCTTTCGCTGCCGGAACGCCCCGCTGATTGACCGGTTACCGTGACGAAGCGATTCGTCGCGTTCTCGAGCTATTCTCGGTCTTCGCCGCCGCGGCGGCGAATGCGACGAACCTCGTCGGAACCGTGGGCGTATACCCATCGGTCGCTGGTCGGCGCGACGTTGGAACCGCGCGAAGCGTTTCTATCGTTCCCATGACCGGAAGCCGAAGGGACGGGGGCGTCTTTGGGTCGAAAAAAAGGGGTAGCGCGTCGTTCGAGAAAAATTTTCTTCACCAAGGGCACCGGGAACGAGAGCAAGGAGGAACTGATGGCAACTCGTTCAGATTGGAGCGATTCCGGCTTCGATGGCGACGATCATCCCCTGCCGGAAACACTGGCCGAAGCCGAACGGCTGGCCACCTCGATCGAACAAGCGGTCCGCCGCGAAACGAGCGGCCGCGTGCGGGGCCTGCGCGTCGAAGTCGATCGACGGGGCGTCCGCTTGGAAGGCCGTTGCGAGACCTTCTACTGCAAACAACTGGCCCAACAAGCCGCCATGATCCTCTCGGGCCACGACCGACTGACGAACGAAATTGAAGTCGGGTGAGATCGCTTTTCTATTTCACCGCCAAGACGCGAAGAACGCAAAGGGTACGGCGCGGAAGTTCGCAATTTTTCCGAGCCGCGACCGTGAGGGAGCGGTTGAATGTCCGAGGAGTCGCAACCGCTCCCTCACGGTCGCGGCTCGGTTTTTTCATGGCGCGATCAGCCTTGCGTGGGCCGGGTCGCTTCGTAGATGTGGCCGTTCCAGGCCATGCGGGAGCCTTTGCGGGCGACGCGTTCCAGCAGGGCCGGGGGGAGGCAGCAGGAGACGATGTCGTACTCCTCGTCGGACAGCGGGAACCAGACGTCGACCTTGCGCACGAGGCCGGCGAAGCACTTTCGCGCGGTACACATGATCTTTTCGTCGGCCGACAGGCCGACGGCCACGGGGAAGTAGAGCTTGCCGCCCGGGACAAGGTAGTCGTGGGCCCGGCCCAATAGTTCGATGATGACGTCGGTGCCGTCGCCGCCGCCGGTGGGCACTTCGTTGGAGTACCAGCCGAGCGCCTTGCCCGGCCCGTCGGCGATGCCCGAGACGTCGCCGATGATCACGTTGGCCCGAAGCCCCGTCGGGAGCGGATCGAAGAGGCTTCCGTGGAAGATGTCGATTTTGTCGGCCACGCCGTGGCGCCGGGCGTTTTGCTCGGCCAGTTCGCAGTGTTCGGCCACGGGATCAACGGCGTACACGCGGCTCGAAGGCTCCAGGGCGGCCCAGATGGCCAGTACGCCGGTGCCCGTGCCGACGTCGAACACGACGTCGCCCGGGGCGATTTCGACGATTTTGGAGAAGAGCCGCGAGACGGCGTTGGGAACGAACAAAGCGTCGGGCATCACGAGCAGGTCGAGCGCGTGGCCCTTGAGCTTGATCGATTGAACGACGGCGTCCTTGGCTGTTGCCTTTTCGTCATGGCCGAGCATGGCCTTTCCCCTTGCTAAAAGAGTTTTCAGCAATCCGAATCCTTACGAGATAACATAGCAAGAAAAGCGGCGGCGGTCCAGTAGTTTTCCATGGTCACACGCACCATTTTTCTCTTTTTTTAGACCCGGAATCCATTGATTACGGCGGACTATTCCCCGCCGGCCGAAGAGTTTTCGCCACCGTTCGACAACCACCGACCGTTAAAGTCGGTTCCGATTACCGGGTCGGGTTACTGGGCCCGTTGACGCCTGTGGCGGAGGGTTCCTGCAATACGCAGTCGCTAGGTGATTGGTGCGGCCCGGGCGTCAAAAAATCCGTCTTTCCGCGGCTGCGGCGGCGTTGTGTAAAAATTTGGCAAGCGAACGGAAGAGTAGACAGACAGGAATGTCTGTCCTCCTGGCGAATTTTGCGTCAGCCGAAGAGTCGCTGGCGGAAGATGAAGAACACGGCGCCCAGGATGCAGAGGCCGGCCCAGAGGTAGTCCTGGCGCAGCGGTTCCTTCATGTAGAGGACCGAGAAGGGCACGAAGACGCTCAGGGTGATGGCCTCTTGAAGGATTTTCAACTGGCCGAGGTTCATCACTCGGAAACCGATGCGGTTGCCCGGCACCTGGATCAGGTACTCGAACAGCGCGACGCCCCAACTGACCAACGCGGCGACGATCCACGGCTTGGTCGAAAAGTGCTTCAGGTGGCCGTACCACGCGAACGTCATGAAGACGTTGCTGCAACCGAGGAGAACGACCGTGACAAGAATGGAACGCATGAGGACTACGGCGGGCTACAGAGGATATTGAGGTCGGCATGCCATGAGTTGGCCCAAGATGCGCTGCTCCAGCGCCGTGTCGCGGCCCAGCGGAATCCAACAGTCGTCAATCGGCTCGTCCGTGGCCGGATCGACGACCCGGGTCAGTGAGTCGTCGTTGCGCAACAGCGAGGAGTCACCGGTCGCCAGCATGGGCCGCTTGACGGCCTCGAGCTGTTTGTAGACGATCACCTCGACGGTGTAACCCTGTTGGACGCGGCTGACGTGGACCACGGCCTGGCGGCGGATCGTTTGCAGGGTGCTTTCGAGTTTTTCGTCGAAGTTGGCCGAGTCGTGGCGCCACGGCTCCAGAAGCGTTGCGCCCACCAAGGGAACCGTGTTAAGACGGCCGACGGGATCGACCTGGGAGACGGGGATTTCCTCGGCGATCTCAAAGTAGTCGTCCACCACGTCCACGACGTGTTCCCAAAGCTGCTCGGGACTCTGGGCCGTCAACAGCATGGGATTGTCGTAGTAGACGACCGTCTGCATCGGCGGCGCGGGACCATAGGGCCCAGCCGCGCAACCGGCGAAAACGATTGAAAAGAGAATTAACGCGGTCAGGCGATCCATCGCCGGTGCGACCTTTTGAGGAGAAGGAACACGCGGCCTAGGGCGTAGCGGTGGGGCGACACGGCAAGCCTTCCTCCTTATCGCAAGAACGCGCGTCAGCGAGGCTTGCCATGCCGCCCCACCCTACAAGTTCCATGGCCGGTGGAACCAATAAGGGGGCGTAGTGTCTCAAGATCCGCCGCGCGATGCAAGGGCAATCGCTCGCGCCGCATCCCCTCTTCAGTGGGGATTATCGTGCGTGAACCGGACGTCGGCCGGGCAGTTTACGCTTCGTGGTCCCGCCGGTCTCGGACAGGATCCGTTGGGCCTTGGCCAGGTCGTTTACCTTGATCACCAGCAGGCTGCCGCCCTTGTTCTTGCCGTGGGTGTCGGGAGCGCAGTAGACGTAGTCGATGTTCAGGTGTTCGGCGGCGAGTCGCTCACACACTTTCGACAGGGCGCCGTTTTGCGAGGGGACGGGAGCCAGCAGCACGTCGGTCGCTTCGTAATGGATGTTCTGCTTCTCCAAGACCTCGGTCGCCGTCGCCAGGTTGTCGGGCACGATGCGTAGCAGGCCGCGGTCGCCCCCGTTCATCACCGAGAGGGCAAGACAATGGACCTTTTCCTTCGTCAAGGCCGACAACACGTTGGCAAGCCGTCCCGGCTTGTTGGCCAGGGTGACCGAGAGTTGCTTGGAAGTTTGCATGATTGCTCCTCCGTTTCTCTAGGGTGTCCGTGAACAGGAAAAAAGGGGACATTCTACTTTTTGGGGAAGGACGAGAACGCCGTCATGCGGGAATTGAAAAAAGTAGAATGTCCCCTTTTTTCCAGCAAGAAGGCCGCTTTGAAGAGAACGCCGAGGCTGGACCTGCCCAGTCCACCCTCCC
The DNA here is from genome assembly GCA_035286785.1 of Thermoguttaceae bacterium. Classification (GTDB taxonomy): domain Bacteria; phylum Planctomycetota; class Planctomycetia; order Pirellulales; family Thermoguttaceae; genus UBA11386. The sequence goes on from DATECS010000303.1 coordinate 7,413, forward strand.
CTCCGCCGGCCACGAAGAACCGTTGCCTGCATGTGACTATCGCTGTGCGGCATCAAGAAGAAAACACCCCCCGATTGGCGAGGCGTCGCACGAAAGTCTTCCGCTACAGGGATCATAGCAACGTCCCTGTGAGAGTCAAACCGTCCCACGGTTGATCGGTGTGGTTGGTCAAGACATCTTGTCGCAAATACACGTTGTTACGGGATAGGTGCGACCCAAGACCGGGACAGTGATAACCAGTTGGCGGGGGGCATTATGCTGATGCGCTGTAAGGATAGAATCGCTTTCGGGGCTTTTATTTAAGCCGGGTGAGGAACTTTATTGCCCGGTGCAACGTCGTAAGAAACGTAGCTAGTGCCCCAACCGACCTGAATTGACGGGTGCCATGCTCACGCTTGCGTGAGCATGTGGCCACAAGAACATGGCCACGCAAGCGTGGCCATGGCACCCAACATGTCAACCGAGGTCGATTTGACTTGGCTCGGATTTCCTCCAATTCGGGAGACCCCATCATGAACGGTCGTCTTGCACGGTTCCTGGCACGAATCAGTCTTGTGTTCGCGTTGTTGGCCCTGCCGGCCGGTGTGTTGGCTCAGGGCGTGTTGATTGTGGTCGATCCCGACGTGCAGGTGCGTCTGCCTCGGCCACCGTATTATTTCCATCACCACTGGCCGCGGCCCGTGCCCATGCCGGTGGCCAGCTACAAGATCAAGGAATTGGACGTCGAGGCCCGGCTCGTCGACCAGGTTGCCCGGGTTCAGGTTTCGCAGACGTTCGAGAACACGGGCAGTCGGCCGTTGGAAGTTTCGTTCGTCTTCCCGCTGCCCTACGACGGGGCGGTCGATCAGTTGACGCTGATGGTCGACGGCAAGGAGTTCCCCGCCAAATTATTGGACGCCGCCGAAGCCCGGCGGATGTATGAGGAGATTGTGCGCAAGAACCGGGATCCGGCCTTGTTGGAGTGGCTGGGCACGGGCCTTTTCAAGACGAGCGTGTTTCCCGTCCCGCCGGGCGCGAAGCGGACCGTCTCGCTTCGCTATAGCCAGATCTGCCGCAAGCAGGAAGGACTGACCGACTTCTTGTTTCCGCTGAGCACGGCCAAGTACACCTCGGACGCGGTCGAGAAGGTTGCGTTTCGCGTGACGATCGAAAGCCGCGAGAAGATCAAGAACATTTACAGCCCGACGCACGACGTCAACATTTCGCGGGGCGACGCGCGGCACGTCACCGTGAACTATGAAGTGAAGAACTCGGTGCCCTCGTCCGACTTCCGGCTGCTGTACGACGTCGGTCAGGGCCGTCTGGGGGCCCAGGTGCTCAGCTATCGCCCGAGCGGCGACGAGGACGGCTTCTTTCTGCTCTTGGCCACGCCCGACATTAAATCGCCCGATGAAAAAATGGCCGCGAAAACCGTGATTTTCGTCGTCGATCGCTCGGGCAGCATGGTGGGCGAGAAGATCAAGCAGGCCCGGGGCGCGTTGAAGTTCGTGCTCGACAACCTGCACGAGGGCGATCTGTTCAATATCGTGGCCTACGACAGCCAGGTCGAGACGTTTCGGCCCGAGCTACAGCGGTACAACGACGAGACCCGGGCCGCGGCCGTCGGGTTTGTCGAAGGGATTTACGCGGGCGGCAGCACCGACATCAACGCCGCGCTGACGACGGCCTTAGGACAATTGAAGGACGACGAGCGGCCCAGCTACGTCGTCTTTCTGACCGACGGCCTGCCGACCGTCGGCGAACTCAACGAAATGGCCATTGCCCGAAACGCCGAGCGGAACAACGACGTCCGGGCACGGGTATTCGCGTTCGGGGTGGGCTATGACGTGAACAGCCGGCTGTTGGACCGCCTGGCCCGCGACAATTTCGGCCAGAGCGAATACGTTCGGCCCAACGAAGACATCGAGACGCACGTCAGCCGGCTCTATCGGCGGATCGAATCGCCCGTGCTGACCGACGTCGAGGTGGAGTTCGTCTTCGACCAGCCCCAGGACAAGTACGTCAAGCCGATCAATCGGGTCTATCCAAGCGGCCGCTTCGACCTGTTCGCCGGCGAGCAGTTAGTGGTGGTCGGCCGCTACAAAACGCCCGGCGCGGCCAAGGTGATTTTGCGAGGCAAGGTCGGCGAAAAGCGGGAGCAGTTCGACTTCCCGGCCGAACTGACCGCCAAGAGTACGGACGATAGCCAAGGTTTCGTCGAGAAGCTCTGGGCCGTGCGGCGCGTGGGTGAGATTCTCGACGAAATGGACCTCAAGGGCAAGAACGAGGAACTCGTCAAGGAACTGGTCGCGCTGGCCACGCGGCACGGCATCCTGACGCCCTACACGTCGTTCATGGCCGATGAAAACACGAACATCAACGATCTCACTCGCAACGCGATTCGCGCCGGCGAGCGGCTCGTCGAACTATCGGCCACCGACGGACGGCACGGCGTCGCCCAACGGACCTTCAAGGGCTCGATGCAAAAAGCCGCGCTGGCCCCGGCCGCCATGGCCACGTCCCCGGCCGACGCCTCGGTCATGCGAGAGGGCGGCAGCGGAGGTGGTGGAATGGGCGGCATGGGCTTCGGCGGCATGGGTGGCCA
>DATECS010000304.1:0-5050 GCA_035286785.1 Thermoguttaceae bacterium
CCGAAGGCGGGACCGACTCGCTTTCGACCCAGTTCGCCTACGACGACGACGCCACCGGAAACGTCTTCACCGACGGCGGGCGGCTGGTGACGATGACCTATCCCGACGGCAGCACGATCACCCATACGTACACGACGGGCGTGAGCGATCTGTTGAATCGAACGAAATACCTCGAGGACTCGTCCTCCGCCGAAACGGTCGCGTATTATCACAACGGCGTCGGCCGCCCGGTGCGGGTCAAAACGCTCGACACGGCGCCCTTGATGCTCGACTACTATCAAGGCACGTCGGGCACGTACGCCGGGTTCGACCGCTTTGGCCGGGTCAAGGACCAGCGATGGGTCAACTGGTCGCCCGAGCCGGACGTCGCGCTGGTGCAAATCGGCCACGGCTACGACCTGGCGGGCAACCGGATTTACCGCGAAGACGTCCAGGCGGCCGCGACCAGCGTCGATCTCGACGAGTTTTATACGTACGACGGCCTGCACCGCGTCAAAAACCTCGACCGCGGCGCGCTCGACGAAGGCAAAACGGCCATCAGCGGCACGCCCGCCTGGGAAGAGGACTGGTCGCTCGACGAGCTGGACAACTGGAACGATTATCTCCAGAAGACCGGCGGTTCGACCCAACTGGACCAGTCGCGCCTGCACAACAAGGCGAACGAAATCGACGACGACAACAACCACGCCAACCAGCCCTCGGGCAGCATCACGGCGACGACCGGCACGAACTGGGCTGATCCGACGCACGACGCGGCGGGCAACATGACGACGATCCCGAAGCAGTCTCCCGCGCTTGCCTACACGGGCGTCTACGACGCCTGGAACCGGCTGGTGCGGCTGCAAAGCGGCCAGGATCCGGAGGCGGAATACGAATACGACGGACTGAACCAGTTGATCGTCAACAAAGCCTACGGCAGCGGGCAAGTTTCGGAAACGCGGCATTACTACTACAATGACCGCTGGCAGTGCCTGGAAGAGCGTCTGGAGTCGGACGGAACGATTTCAAGCTACGCCGATATCCGCTACGTCTGGGGCCTGCGTTACGTGGACGAACTGGTCCTCCGCCAGCGCGACACCGACGCCGACGGTACGCTGGACGAAACGCTCTACGCCTTGCAGGACGCGAATTTCAACGTGGTCGCCCTGGCTGAGCCGGACGGCGACGTCGTGGAACGCTTTACCTACAACGCCTACGGCCAAGCCACGCAGCTCGATCCCGATTTCACGGCCTACGGCGGCGAGGACTACCTGTGGGACTACCTCTACACGGGCCGCCCCGTCGACCGCGAATCGGGGTTGATGTATTATCGGAATCGATTCTACCACACCGGGCTGGGAAGATTCGTGACGCGGGACCCAATTGGGTATTGGGCAGGGCCTGGGGCGAGTCTGCCCGTAGGTATTGAACCAGAACAGGTAATGTGGTCTGTGTTAATAGCTGCAATGCGCGGTGTCGATGACCGTGTGTTGACCTGGGTAAGTATGCCATCGGCGCATGCTAGCTGGAACCTATATCAGTATGCTATGAGCGGTCCTCTAGATATTATTGACCCAAGTGGTTTGATGGGCCGCGGGCGAGGATGGCCGGATGACTGTTGCGATGTGCTTGGGTCAGCAGGTATGAATTATTCGCGTGACTTAGCCTTGCACCTACGCAGGAAGATTAATGCGTACCGCGGTGCCGGTGATCACCAAGATCAGAATCATTTTGACAACATCCAGAGAGACTGTGAAGGATTGCGTAGGACTCTTGAATTGATCGCAGAGTGTGCTGGCCCACGGACGATGTTAGCCCAGGCCGCTCTAGATGCTGCTAGACCAATACTGGATGCTGTAATGAGGCAGTGCAATGATCCCAACTTGCTTGCACCCAGAACCTCGCCTAGCCCTGCCCCGGAGCCTAATCCTGGTCCTATTCTGGCACCCGATGCAAATAGGGTGCCAGTAGATGATTTTATATGGGATTTTACACAAAGAATTCCTGGATATAACCCTGGGGCGCTTCGTCCTAACAACCGTCCATTTGGCCCTGGGTTTGGCCCTATTCCGATGACACCAGCAACGGGACCGGCTGCAGTAGGGGGAATAGGCATTGTTGGTGGTGGTGCTATTGTTCTAGGCGGCGCAGCTGCCGCGCCGGTTGTAGCGCCCCTTCTTCCCGCTGGTGCTGGTGCTGCGGCAGGCAGTACAACTGGAACTCAGGTTATACCGGCTCTTGCAGGGGCTGCTTTATAGAATATTGAATAAGGTGCGCACCATGGTTTCAGAGGAAAAGGAGCAGTTTTTCGAAGCAGTTCGTTGTGATCGTCTGTATCAAATACCGGGCGTATTGCATCGACTTCCGTTGATCGTCAACGAAACTGACGAGAAAGGACGAACACCTCTATTCCTTGCAGACCTCTGCAGAGATGACTTCGTGCCTGATAGAGTCCGGTGCTGGCGTATCAAGCCAAGATTTGGAGGGCAATACACCATTGCACTGGCCAATATCTATTGCGGTGGCGGAGGTGCTGCTGAACAACGGAGCATCGGTTAATGCTCAGCGAAATGACGGTTGGTCACCTCTCCATTGCGCCGTCTACTCAAATCGTCTAGATTTAGTGAACCTTTATTTGAATAGGCACGCTAATGTAAAGATGGTGACTTCAGATGGCCAGACAGCGTTGAGCATAGCGGCAGATGAGGGGAACTTGGCCGTGACGGAACTGCTATTAAAGCATGGTGCTAATCCGAATTCGCACGATGTTGACAGCCATACGCCACTACTTGGAGCCGTGATAGGAAATCATACATCAGTTGTGGAGGTCTTGTTACGAGCAAAGGCTGAGGTGGATCCGCGAACCGAGAACGGCCAAACACCGCTCCATTTTGCCGCGCATCAGGGAAATGTACCCCTTGTCAGACTGTTGCTCAATAATGGGGCGTGCCGAACTGCTACAGATCGATTTGGCGAGACGCCACTCGATTGGACTGAGAGTCAGGAGATAATTCACCTTCTTATTGACCCCTGATGGTAGTCCAGCGAATCACGACAACCGAAGTGAAGGAGAGCGGAACCCCTAGATATTACGGCCAATCGAGCATTTTCACGGCCTCGCTGCGGTGTCCTGGTCCACCGAGTCTTGACAACCGACCTGACGGAGAAGCGACCCCCAAAAAATAGCGGCGAAAACACAAGCCATAAGTGGTCCGCTCGTCGCGTGACGGCGCGCGGGATGACTGATTTTTGAGGAACCGATTCCGGGGACACGAACCGATTGTGACACAATAGGCAAGTTGTGAAGCTCGACTACAACGCCACCGGAAACGTCTTCACCGACGGCGGGCGGCTCGCGGCGGTCACCTATCCCGACGGCAGCGGCGTCGCCCATGCGTACACGACGGGCGTGAGCGATCTGTTGAATCGAACGAAATACCTCGAGGATTCGTCCGCCGCCGAAACGGTCGCGTATTACCACAACGGCGTCGGCCGGCCGGTGCGAGTTAAAATGCTCGACACGGCGCCCTTGATGCTCGACTATTATCAAAACACGTCGGGCACGTACGCCGGGTTCGACCGGTTCGGCCGGGTCAAGGACCAGCGGTGGGTCAACTGGTCGCCCGAGCCGGACGCCGACGAGGCCCGGATCGGCCACGGCTACGACCTGGCGGGCAACCGGATTTACCGCGAAGACGTCCAGGCGGCCGCGGCCAGCGTCGATCTCGACGAGTTTTATACGTACGACGGCCTGCACCGCGTCAAAAACCTCGACCGCGGCGCGCTCGACGAAGGCAAAACGGCCGTCAGCGGCACGCCCGCTTGGGAAGAGGACTGGTCGCTCGACGAGTTGGGCAACTGGAACGGTTATCTTCAGAAGACCACGGGCTCGACAACGCTCGACCAGGACCGCCTGCACAACAAGGCGAACGAAATCGACAACGACAACAACCACGCCAACCAGCCCTCGGGCAGCGTCACGGCCTCGACCGGCACGGACTGGTTCGATCCGTTCTACACGGCGACGGGCAATATGTGGGTCATGCCGCGGATCGCCGATCCGCAAAATTACTGCGCGGCCGTTTTCGACGCCTGGAACCGGATGGTGCGGTATTGGAACGGCCAAGACACCTATGATTACCGCTACGACGGCCTGAACCGGCGTATCAGCAAGCAGGGAAGCGGCGACGGCGCCATGCGGCGTCATTATTTCTACAACGAGCAGTGGCAGTGCCTCGATGAGCGAATGCAAAGCGCGAGTCCGCCCTACGCTCTGTTCGACTACGCCTCCTGCCGTTATATCTGGGGCCTGCGCTACGTGGACGAACTGATCCGCCGCGACACGTCGAACGGCGTGACCGGCCAGACGCTCTACGCCCTCTCGGACGCCAATTTTAATGTGGTCGCGTTAGCTCAGCCGAACGGCACGATCGTCGAACGCTTCCTCTACGAGGCCTACGGCCGGGCCATTCCCAAAAATCCCGACTTCACCGCCTACACGGGCGACGATTACGAGTGGGAAATTTTATACACCGGCCAGCGCCTCGACCTCGAAAGCGGCCTGATGTACTACAAAAACCGCTACTACCACACTGGCTTTGGGAGGTTCGTGTCGCGGGACCCAATAGGGTACAAAGCGGGTGATCCCAATCAGTACAGGTATGTGTCAGGAAATCCTTTGATCCGAATAGACCCCCAAGGTTTGGATTGGACTATTGAGGATTGGCTGCTTTGGTACTATACTGCCAATGGAGCTACTTTCGACTTGGCCACGTTTGGTCTTCTCGACGATTTCCAGACGAGCGCGAGTGTACAGGCTGCGGTCGACGAATTCAAATCCCAGGCAATATCGCGGGTGATGGGTATGGCTACTGGGCTCGCATTGCGACCATGTGATTCCATTGGTCCTATGGACCTGAGTTTCTTTGTTCAGGTGGGACGCCTGCAATGGTGCTGGGCGCATTTGAAACGCGATTTTCAAGCGATGATCGACACGCGCAATCCGCGATCGAAATGGCTTGGCGAGCGCTTGCGAGCGGCCACCTGCGAGTTGTTCGAGCATTGGGCCGAC